>JAZSLT010000024.1:0-67193 GCA_045535515.1 Clostridia bacterium
TCCGACTTGTGTTTCCGTTGCTATCGGTGAGCTTGCAGACGGTCTTGATATCGACCTCAACGCTGTCCCCAAGAAATACGAGGGACTTGACGGCACAGAGCTTGCGATAAGCGAATCGCAGGAGAGAATGGCCGTTGTTGTGGATAAGGAAAATGTGGTGCGATTTATGGAAAAGGCCGATGCCGAAAACCTCGAAGCTACCGTAGTGGCGGAGGTGACGGAGGAACCGCGCCTGACCATGTACTGGAGAGGCAAGAAAATCGTAGACCTTTCCCGCGCATTCTTAAATACAAATGGTGCCGAAAAGGAAACCGATGTAGAGGTTTTGATGCCGGCTATAGAAGAGGATATGTATACCACCGTAAAAACGGAAGGCGAAGGCAAGGAAAAATGGCTTTCTGCCCTTCGTGACCTGAATGTATGCAGCCAGAAGGGGCTTGGCGAAATGTTTGACAGCTCCATCGGTGCCGGTACGGTCTTTATGCCCTACGGCGGTCATACGCAGCTGACACCGGCGGAGAGCATGGTAGCCAAGCTGCCGCTTATAAAAGGCGAAACGAAAACCGGTACGGTGATGGCACATGGCTTTAGTCCGTACCTGTCGGAGAAGAGTCCGTTCCACGGCGCAGTATGTGCCATTGTGGAAAGTGTCACGAAGGCGGCGGCAGCCGGTGCTAATTTCGCCGATTGCTACCTGACGCTGCAGGAGTATTTTGCCCGTCCCGGCAGTGACCCTGTGCGCTGGGGCGCACCGCTCTCGGCTCTCCTTGGTGCGTATTACGCCCAGTCGGCCCTCGGCCTTGGCGCTATCGGCGGTAAGGACAGTATGTCCGGAACCTTTAAGGATATTGATGTGCCGCCCACGCTCGTTTCGTTTGCCGTTTCTCCGCTTTCAGTGGAGGAGGTTATCGGCAATGTGATGACAAAGGCCGGCAGCAAGCTGTATCTGCTGCGCACACCCTTGGATAAAAACCATCTGCCGGATATGGAAGCCTTAAAGAAAAATCTTGCGTATTATTACAGCATCCGCGATAAGGTGCTGAGTGCCCATACAATTACGGCCGGCGGCATCGCGGAGGCCTTGAGCAAAATGTGCTTTGGCAACCGCATCGGTGCGGCGCTTACGGCGGATGTAAATGTATATGAAGCTATGTATGGCTCTATCCTGATTGAAACAGATGCAGAGCTTGACGCCCTTTTGGTGGGACAGACGATAGAAGAGGCGGAAATCCGCGCAGAGGGCTATACGATTTCGCTGGACGAGGCTATGGCCGCGTGGCAGGCACCGCTTGAAAAGGTATTCCCCACAAAGGTAGCTACCGCGGGAAAGGTGGAAACTATTTCCTCTTCCGTTTCCTGTCCGCTTGTTGCCAAGGAAAGCTTTGCCCGTCCCCGCGTTTTAATTCCGGTATTCCCCGGTACAAACTGCGAATATGATACGGCGCGCGCCTTCAATAAAGCAGGCGCGGTAGCCGATACCTTTGTTATCCGAAATCTCTCGTCGAAGGCGATTGCAGAGTCGGTATCTGCGCTTGCGAAGAAGGCAGATAATGCACAGATTATTATGATTCCCGGCGGCTTTAGCGGCGGCGACGAGCCGGACGGCTCCGGCAAGCTGATTGCCACGGTATTTAGGCAGGCGGCGGTAAGAGAGAGCGTGATGCGTCTTCTTAGGCAGCGCGACGGTCTGATGCTCGGTATCTGTAACGGTTTCCAGGCCCTTATCAAGCTTGGCCTTGTGCCGTTTGGCGAAATCCGTGATATGGACGAAACCTGTCCTACGCTTACCTATAACACCATCGGCCGCCATGTGTCTACAATGGTGAATACGCGCATCGCATCCACCCTTTCGCCGTGGCTGGCACAGACGAAGGTGGGCGATATCCACACAGTTGCCGTATCGCATGGCGAAGGCCGTTTTGTAGCCGATGAAAAAATGCTGGCGATGCTTCTTAAAAACGGACAGATTGCCACCCAGTATGTAGATGAGAGTGGCTCGGCCACGATGGAAATGCCCTATAACCCCAACGGCTCGGCATGGGCGATTGAAGGCATTTGCAGCCCCGATGGCCGTGTCTTTGGTAAGATGGCCCATTCGGAGCGCGCGGCCGACTTTACCTATCAGAATATCCCGGGAGAGAAGGACCAATTCCTCTTTGCCTCGGGTGTTGCCTATTTCAGATAAAAAGCAAGGAAGGAACAAGAAAAAATGAAAGTATCAAAATTACTTATGCCCACCCTTCGCGAGGTACCGGCGGAGGCCGAAATTGCGAGCCATCGCCTGATGCTGCGCGCCGCCCTGATAAGAAAGCTGGCGGCCGGTGTCTATTCGTTTTTGCCGCTCGGACTCAAAACGCTGCGTAATGTGGAACAGGTCGTGCGCGAGGAAATGGATAAGGCCGGCGCACAAGAGCTTCTGATGAGCGCGCTTTTGCCGGCAGAGGCCTACATGAAGACAGGAAGATGGGATATTTTCGGTTCCAGCATGTTCCGTCTTAAAGACAGAAACGAGCGCGATTTCTGCCTTGGGCCTACCCATGAGGAAATTTTCACGGAAACGGTAAAGAATGAGGTGCGTTCTTACAAGGACCTGCCGATGACGCTGTACCAGATTCAGACGAAATACCGCGATGAGCGCCGCCCGCGTTTCGGCGTTATGCGCAGCCGCGAATTTGTGATGAAGGATGCCTATAGCTTTGACCTGACACAGGAAGGACTCGATAAATCCTATGCGGCCATGTACAAGGCGTATTGCGCCATCTTTGACAGATTAGGCCTTGACTATATTGTGGTAGATGCCGATAGCGGTGCTATGGGCGGAAGCGGCTCGCAGGAGTTTATGGTAAAATCGGAAGTGGGCGAGGATGTTATCGCCTATTGTGATGCCTGTGGTTATGCGGCCAACGAGGAAAAGGCCGTTTGCGCGCCGCAGAAAAAGGAATATCCGGCGGAAGAAAAGCCGATGGAAAAGCTGGAAACACCGAACGCGCATACGATTGAGGAGCTGACAGCGTCGTTAGGCGTGCCGGCCTATCGCTTTGCCAAAACGCTGATTTATAAGGTGGGCGAGCAGTATGTGGCCGTTATGGTACGCGGCGATAGAGAGGTAAACCCCATAAAGCTGCAAAATCTACTTGGCTCCTCCGAGGAGGCGGAGCTTGCCGAGCCCTTTGCCGTTCGCGAGATTACGAAGGCAGAGGTTGGTTTTGCCGGACCTGTCGGACTTTCTGTTCCGGTGTACGCTGACTATGAAGTTATGGAAATGAAGCAGATGGTAGTAGGTGCCAACGAAACCGGCTATCACTTTGTACAGGTCGAGCCGGGACGCGACTTTACGCCCTGCAAGGTGGCAGACCTTCGCACGGTGGTAAGCGGCGATGTATGTCCCAAATGCGGCGGCCGCATAGAAACGGTACACGGCATTGAAATCGGGCATATATTTAAACTGGGAACGAAGTATGCCAAGGCGCTGGACCTGACCTTCCCGAATGAGGCGGGAGAGGAAGAACCGGTTATTATGGGCTGTTACGGCATTGGCGTAAACCGCTGTATTGCCGCAGTTATTGAACAGAATCACGATGAAAACGGCATTATCTGGCCGATGTGTATAGCACCGTATAAGGTGGAGGTCGTGGCTGTCAATGCGGGCGATGAAACGCAGATGCGTATAGCCGAGGAAATTTACGAAACGCTGCAGAAAAAGGGTGTGGACACCCTTTTGGACGAGCGCGACGAGCGCCCCGGTGTAAAATTCAAGGATGCCGATTTAATCGGTATTCCGGTGCGGATTACCGTAGGTAAAAAAGCGGCTGACGGCATAGTGGAGTTCAAAAGAAGAGGCGGCGAAGGCTTTTTGGAAATGCCTTTTGCAGATGCAATAGAGGAGGCCCTTCGTCTTGCCGAGGAGGCTAAAAGATGATACTGTCAACCATCACCCTAAACCCGGCGATTGACAAAAGTTATTTTGTAAAAGGGTTTTCGGTCAATGGGTTAAACCGTGTAGAAAAAATCAAGGTAAACATGGGCGGTAAGGGTGTCAATATTTCGGCTACGGCGGCTAAATGCGGTATTTCCTGTCTGGCGGGCGGCTTTTTAAGTGGCTACAACGGACAGATGATTGGGAAATATCTGAAGGATGCCGGCATCACGACGGATTTTGTGTATACCGAGGGCGATACGCGCGTCAATATCAAGGTCATTGATACGGAAAACGATACCTATACCGATATTAACGAAAGTGGGCCGGAGGTAACGGAGGAGGACCTTCGGGCGCTATTTGGCAAGGTCAGCGATATGGCCGTAAAAAGCGATGTCGTATACATGGGCGGAAGTATTCATCCGAGCCTTGGGAACGATGTTTACGGAAAGCTGATTGCGATTGTAAAAGAAAAGGGTGCCATAGCGGTACTGGATGCCGATGGGGAGGCTATGCGCATAGGCGTTTCGGCAAAGCCGCACATCATAAAGCCGAATCAGGCAGAGCTGGAGAGGCTGATGGGCATAAAGGTCAAAACGATTGCCGATGTCAGCCGCGCAGCGCGTACGCTTTGTGAGGATGGGATTGAAACGGTCCTCGTAAGCCTTGGCGGAAACGGTGCGGTGGCGGCAAAAGACGGCAAGGTTTACCGCGTATATCCGCTCAATGCACCTGTCCGCAGCACCGTTGGTGCCGGCGACAGCTTTTTGTGCGGTTTCCTTTACGGACAGACCGTTTCGGAGGATTTTACGGTGGCGCTCCGCTATGCGATGGCCTTTGCCACCGCGAAAATTCAGACAGAGGGTACCGATATTCCCGACTTTGAAAGCCTTACCCAGGATTTTGAAAAGGTGACCGTGGAAACGATGGAATAAAAAAGAGGGGGGAAGGAAATGAGCGAATACAAGTGCTGCCGGTATTGCGAAAAAGGCGTCAATATTCCCGTAGACAGAAAAACCATGTGCAAAGTACGGGGAATTGTGGAACAGGATTTCGTGTGTCCGAAATTTTCCTTTGACCCTTTTAAAATGCAGGTAAAAAGGCAAAGAGGCATGGACTTTTCTGTTTATGAAAAGGAAGATTATTCCATAGAATGAGAAGGAGAACGAAAAATGATTGATGTAGCATGTATAGGAATTTTAGTGGCGGATGTTATCGCAAAGCCGGTGGATAAAATCCCCGCGCCCGGTCTTTTGGAGCGCATCGACAGTATTGCCATTTACAGCGGCGGCTGCGCCATGAGCGCCGGTATCGACATGGCTAAAATCGGCCTTCGTACCGCGGTGCTCGGCAAAACAGGCGCGGACAGCTTTGGCACATATCTCAGAGGCGAGCTTACAAAATACGGCGTGGAGACGGCAGGGGTAGCGACGGATGACACCATTCAGACCTCAGCCTCCGTTGTCATTTCGGCCTCCGGCGGCGAAAGAAGCTTTTTACATACGGTCGGTGCCAACGGGACCTTCTGCTACGACGATGTAAACTGGGATATTCTCGAAAAATCGCGCATTGTATTTGTAGCCGGCACGATGCTGATGGATGCCTTTGACGGCGCGGATTGTGCAAGAGTGCTGAAAAAGTGCAAGGAGATGGGGAAAATCACCGTTTTGGATACGGCGTGGGACAGCCGCGGCCGCTGGATGGAGGTGCTGGCCCCCTGTATGCCGTATATTGATGTCTTTATGCCCAGTATTGATGAGGCCGTGCAGCTTGCTGGCGGTGAAGAGGAGCCGGCAAAAATTGCCGATATTTTCTTTGATATGGGCGTTCGTCAGGTTGTGATTAAGCTCGGAAGCCGCGGATGCTACCTCAGAGAAAGCCGCGAGGCAGAAGGCATTGTTATTCCGTGTTTCCGCGTGAAGGCGGTGGACACCACGGGCGCCGGTGACAGCTTCTGTGCAGGCTTTTTGTCCGGCATGGCGAAGGGGCTTTCTTTTGCGGAATGTGGCCGCTTTGCAAACGCGGTGGGTGCGCATTGTGTACAGGCGATGGGAGCCACAACCGGTATCCGTTCTTACGAGGAAATTCAGAGCTTTATAAGGGAACAGGAAAAAAATTAAAAAAATAGTTGCATTATATGGAATTGTGTGGTATAATACGATTTGATATTAATGGGACGGAAAGAGGTGAATGGTATGCGTGAAGGAATTCATCCTGCATATAATCCTACAACAATTAAGTGCGCTTGCGGTAATGTAATCGAAACAGGCTCGACGGTAGAGAATATTTCTGTTGAAATTTGCTCCAGCTGTCATCCGTTTTTCACCGGCAAGCAGAAGCTCGTGGATACGGGCGGCCGTGTGGAAAAGTTCAGAAAGAAATTCAGTTTGGAAGAAAAATAAACCGCACAATAATGGGGTTGCAGCCGCACTTTGCTACAAAGTTGACAAGCTGCAATCTTTTTATTAGCCGGTATTTTTTCTAAGACACGCTGGGGGAGAGAACAGATGGTTCGGATTGTACATACGGGGGACATGCATTTAGACTCGCCCTTTGCCGGCTTGCCCCGCGCTGCGGCGCAGCTCCGCAAGGAAGAAGAAAGGGAGACCTTTCTGCGCGTGGTAGAAGCGGCCGGCGAATATAAGGCGGATATTCTGCTTATTGCGGGTGATATGTTTGATTCTTGCTATGTTTCTGCGGATACGGTGGCTTTTTTAAAGGAGGCCTTTGCCCGTATTCCGGACACAGCTGTTTTAATTGCGCCCGGAAATCATGATTTTCTGGCGGCGGATTCTCCCTATCTTACAGAGAATTTCGGGAAAAATGTGCACATTTTCGGCGATAGTCTCTCTGCCGTAAACATAGGCGATGCGGTGGTGTATGGCTATGGCTTTTCTGCGCGTTTTGTAAAGGAAGGCATTTTGCCGGCAGGTGCGCTGCACAAAGGAGAGGGACCGGGCATATTGCTTTTGCACGGCGATATTGCGGCGGAAAGCGATTATAATCCCATTTCTCCCTCGCGTTTAGCCGAAAGCGGTCTTACTTACGCGGCACTCGGGCATATTCATTCCTTCGGCGGCTTTGTCCGCGCAGGGGAGACGACCTATGCCTATTGCGGTATACCCGAGCCGCGGCATTTTGACGAAGGGGAACGCGGCGGCTTTATCCGCGGCGAAATTTCGGGCAAAGAGGCAAAGCTCGAATTTGTACCGATTGCGCGCCGGCAGAATGTAACCCATCATGTGGATATTACGGGCTTTGCAAGCATGGAGGCTGTCCGCCGGAAAATCGAAGGCTTGCTTTCGCCCGAAAACCTATATAAAATTGTTTTGTGCGGTGAAATTTCTTCCACCCTGTATATAGACACGGCGCTTCTATCCAAAGAGCTTTCGGCATCGTGCTTTTATATAAAGGTGCAGGATAAAACGACCGTGCGCGCCGAAGAGGCGGCCGATAGCCTCCTGGAGCGGCTTTTCGCCGAAAGGCTGGGCCAAAGGACGGATGCCGTGGGGGTAAAGGCACTCCGGCTTGGTCTGGAAGCTTTAAGGGGGCAGAAAAGATGAAAATTCATAATTTGCACCTTACTTCCTACGGAAAATTTAAAGATAAAACGATTTCCTTTTCCGATGGCATAAACTTAATTTATGGCCCGAACGAAGCCGGGAAATCTACCCTGATGGCCTTTATCAAGGCCATGCTGTATGGGTTTACCGGCCGCGGTGCGGAAGGGGACAGGAAAAGGTATATCCCCTGGGATGGCAATCACCTTGCCGGCGAGATGACCGTCTCGCTCTCCGATGGCCGGAAGGTTATTATCAGCCGAAGAAGCGGCAAAACGCCGGCGCAGGACGAGTTTCGCGCTTTGGACGCGGTGACGGGGGAGGCCCTGGCAGTAGATTTTACAAAGGAAATCGGTTTTGGTGAAGGTGCGTTCGGGAAAACGCTTTTTATCCGCCAGAGTGGCGCTATGCTTGACGGTGGGGATGAAGAGCTGACAGACAGGCTTTTAAACCTTGCCGAGGGCGGAAGTGCGGATACGGGGTACGAGGATGCTATGGGCATTCTAAGAGATAATATACGCGCCCTCAAACACCAGCGCGGCGAAGGCGGCCGTATTCACGAGCTGAAGAAGGAAATTACGGCTTTACAGGAAGAAATCCGTCTTGCCGAGGAAGAGGCAGAAAAGTATAAAGACTACGCGGCCGAGGAAAAAAGGTTACAGGCCGAAATCGGCGAACTCCAGAAGAGAGAAGCGGAAGCGGAAAAAACTATCCGTGCGGCTTTGGCCGGTCAGGCGTTTGCAAACCTTGCGGCGGCCGAAAAGCGCGTTCGCGGTCTTCATGAGGGAAAAGAACAGATAGCGGCGGAGATAGCGGCACTTCAGAAAAGGCTTTTGGAAACCGAAGTGTTTTCGGGGGAAATCAGCGATAGTGTATACGCGGCCAAAGCCGATATTCAGCCTTTTTTACAGGCGGAGAAGGCGGCCGCGCGGCAAAGTACGCTCACGCTTTGTCTTGCCGGCATTTTAGGTATCGGCGGCGTGGCGGCATTCTTTTTGCAAAACAGCCTTGCCGGCACAGTCTTGCTCTTTGCGGCGTTTCTTTCTGCTGTACTTGGCTGCATGCGCCTTGGCACCGGAAGGAAAGCCGGAGAAACGATTGCAAGGCTTACCGAGGAGGAAAAGGCGCGCGAGGCGGCCCTTTTGGCCTTTGGCTGCAAAACGCTGAAGGAATACACCGAAAAGAAGGCGGATAGGCGTGCGGACGAAGAAAAATTGCAGGCGCTTTCCGAAAAAAATGAACTTCTTTTGAAGGAATGTGCGGCGGCAGAGAAAGAGGCGACGGTGCGCCGGAAGGAAGCCGAAGGATTTGTGGATATTGCCCCTGCCTTGCAGGACCCCGAAGCGGCCCGTGCCGCATCCGAAGGAATAAAGGCGGAAATCGCAGATAAATCACATAAAGCGGCCATGCTCCGCGGTATACTAAAGGGCGGACAGGGCAATAAAAAAAGTATAGATGTTCTCTTGTCGGAGCGCTCCCACCTCGAAGAAGAACTGGTGGAGGCGGAGGAGGAGCTGGAGGCGCTAGAGCTTGCCGCCGGGACGCTTGAAGAGGTTTTTGCCGAGCTTAGCCGCGATTTTGCGCCGCGCATAAGCGAAAAGGCCACGCATTATCTGGCAAAGCTTACCGGCAGGGAGGAGAAGCTTCTTCTCGATAAAAAGTACGCCGTTACGATGGGGCGCGATATGCACCGTCCGCTTTCCCTTTTTTCGGGCGGAACGATGGAGCAGGCCTTTTTAGCCGTCCGTCTGGCCATAGCGGAGCTGGTGCTGACAGATAAAAATATGCCCCTGTTTTTGGATGATTCTTTTTTGCAATATGACAGCGGGCGCGAGGAAAATGCAATCCGTCTTCTGCGAGAGCTGGCAGAGGACAGGCAGGTGTTTTGGTTCTCTTGCCGTAGGCAGGAGCTGGAAGATATAAACAGAGTAGAGCTTTGAAAAGGAGTGTCCCTATGATAAAAATCATGCATACGGATTTAGGCACAGTTTACATGGAGGAAAGCGCACTTGCGAAACTTGCTGGCAGTATTGCGACACAGTGCTACGGCGTGGTGGGCATGGTTTACCGCAGCCGCCGCGATGGAATTGCCTCGCTTTTAAAGCGCGATAAAATGGGGAAGGGCATCTCGGTTCGCATGGTAGAAGGCGGTCTTGCGATTGCCCTTCACATTATGGTAGAATATGGCGTGAATATCGGCGCCGTATCCGAGAGCATCATACAGCATGTAAAGTATCAGATGGCAGAAAATACAGGTCTTGCCATCAGCGAGGTAACGGTGCATATAGAGAGCATCCGTGCACAGGGCATCAAATAGTAGGAGGGAAGACTTTTGATTCGTGAAATTGATAAGAATCTGATGCGATGCCTGTTTGTTTCTGCCGCACATAACCTTGATAATGCCAAGCAGGCGGTCAATGATTTGAATGTTTTTCCGGTTCCTGACGGGGACACGGGTACGAATATGGGAATGACGGTGCTGGCGGCCGAGCGCGCGCTGGAAAAGAAGGAATTTGAAACGGCCGGCGAGGTCGTTTCCTGTGTGGCGTCGGCTACTTTGCGCGGTGCAAGAGGAAATTCGGGCGTTATTCTTTCGCAGATTATGCGCGGCTTTGCCTCTTCGCTGGCAGACTGCGAAACGGCTACGGCACAGGATTTTGTCGGCGCCTTTTCCTCGGCAGCCAAAACGGCGTACCGCGCCGTTATGAAGCCGACAGAGGGCACGATTTTAACGGTTATCCGCTGCATTGCGGAGGAACTGGAAAAGCTGGATGAGGACGAGGATGTCGTCACCCTTTTTGAAGCCATTGTGCAAATCGGAAATGATGCGCTTGCCCAGACGCCGAAGATGCTCCCGGTCCTCAAAAATGCCGGCGTGGTAGATGCCGGCGGCAAAGGTCTTATGGTCATTTTGGAGGGCATGCTGTTTGCGCTCCAAAACGGTGCGGCTGTAGAAAAACAGGCAGGGGAGAGCGCGCCGCAAGGGGCGCCGCTTGCAGAAAAACCGAATGAAGAGATAAAATTTGGTTATTGCACCGAGCTTTTAATCCGCAAAAGAGCGGCCGAGGTGCGAGGCGATGCGCTGAAAAAGGAAATTGCCAGCCGCGGTGACAGCGTTTTAGTGATTGACGATGACGATATTATCAAGGTACATATTCATACAAATCATCCCGGCTGGGTACTGGAGAGGGCCTTGTCCTACGGTAGCTTATCGGATATTAAAATTGATAACTTAAAGGAACAACAGGCCGAACAGGCCGAAAAAAGAAATGCGCCGCTTAAAAAATACGGCATTATTTCCGTGGCGGCAGGCGATGGCATCTCGGCCCTGATGCAGGAAATGGGCGCCGACAGTATTGTCAGCGGCGGACAGACGATGAACCCGAGCGCGGAGGATTTGCTCGATGCCGTAAACGAACTTCGCGCGGAAAAAATATTCATTCTGCCCAATAACAGTAATATTGTGCTGACGGCAGAGCAGGCGGCCGATATGACGGAAAAAGAGGTCACGGTCATCGCCACCAAGACCATTCCGCAAGGCATTGCGGCGCTGATGGCATTTGATGCAGAGGCGGCCGACATCGCGGACAGAATGCGCGATGCGGCGGCCATGGTACAAACGGGACTTCTGACGAACGCCGTGCGCGATACGGAAATGGAAGGCCTTACCATTCATAAGGACGATTTTCTCGGCCTTTGCGGCGGCAAAATCATAGCGGCCGGCAAGGCGGAGGAACAGGTTGTGGAAGCGATGCTTGAAAACATGGTCAGCGACGAAACGATTGCCGTTACCATTTTGTACGGCGAAGGCGCGAAGGAAGAGACGGCGGCCCGATACGAGGAGGTTATCGCCGAAAAATGGCCGGACGCCGAGGTTACGATTTTGTACGGCGGCCAGCCGGTCTATCGCTACATCTTGTCCGTGGAATAAAGAATAAAAAAATGTCCATACTACGGGGTATGGACATTTTTTTGTATTTCTGGAAGCAGAGCCGGACGGCACACCTTTTCTGTTTTTTAAAAAAAGCATGGAAAAACAGCATATTATTCCGCATGCTGAAAAGTCCGCTTTTGAGGGATAGCCTTGTCCTGCGCCTTTTCATAAGCCCCTATAAAATTTTTCTTTTTATCCTGCGTTTCTTTTTCCGGCGCGGTTTTTTGTATTTTGCCAAATTTTTGTTTCTGAAATGATTGACAAAGTAAGGTGGTTTAGTATATTATGGTATAGACTCAAATGTTGGGAAGTGATTTTTTGTTCATGGAAAATATGCAGGCACTTGTAGGCAATACGCCGCTTTTGCAAATTGACTTTATGTATAAGGGAAAGAAAGGCTCCGTATTTGCAAAGGCAGAATATTATAATGTAACGGGCAGTATCAAGGATAGGGTGGCACAGCATGTTGTTGCGCGCGCGTATGAGACGGGTGAGCTGAAAAAGGGCGATACGATTGTGGAGGCCACCAGCGGTAACACCGGCATTTCCTTTTCTGCCGTGGGTAGCGCACTCGGGCATCCCGTCAAGATTTTTATGCCGGATTGGATGACGAAGGAACGCATACATATCATGGAAAGCTTTGGCGCCGAGGTCGTTCTCGTTTCCCGCGAGGAAGGAGGCTTTTTAGGCTCTATCGCGATGGCGGAGAAGATGGGCGAGGCGGACGGCGTGTTTTTGCCGCGCCAATTCTCAAACCCCGAAAACACCGAAACGCACTACCGGTATACCGGGCAGGAAATCGTAGAGCAGCTCGGAAAAATCGGCCTTTTGGCGGATGGTGTGGTAGCCGGCGTCGGCACAGGCGGTACCGTAATGGGCATCGGCAAAAGACTTCGCGAGGCCAATCCCTCGTGCCGCGTATATCCGCTGGAGCCAAAAAATTCCCCCACCCTTTCCACAGGATACAAGGTGGGGAAACATAAGATTTATGGAATTTCTGACGAGTTTATCCCCGACCTTGTGAAGCTTTCCGAGCTGGATGAAGTAGTGTCGGTGGATGACGGGGATGCGATTATCATGGCACGCATGCTCTCCGAAACGCTCGGCCTTGGCGTCGGCGTTTCCTCGGGCGCCAATTTCCTCGGTGCCGTTTTGGCATGGGAAAAGGGATGCCGTGTGCCGGTGACGGTATTTGCGGATGATAACAAAAAGTATCTTTCGACCGACTATGCCGCGGCCGACACGAAACAGGGCGGCGAAATGACGAAGGATATTACGCTTCTTGGCCTTGCGGCATACCGGTAAATATACCGAGACCGCTTGCTAAAATGCCGAGATTATCGCGATAAATTTCAGAAAACTGACGAAGGGGCAACGGGTTTATACCGTTGCCCGCTTCTATTGTATAGCCGGGGCGGTTATAGGTGAGAATAAACCAATCCTTATACCCTGCAAAGCTGCTGGCATAAGGCGTTTCCTCCAGCGCATAGCCGCTCACGCGCGAAAAAAGCTCCCCGATTTCACGGGAGTTTGGCGGCAGAAAGTCTAAAAACTGCCAATAGATGACCTCGCCTTGCGTGTGATACGAAAGCGTAAGCAGAAAGTCGTGCGCCTCGGTAAAGCGGTACACCGCCGCCGACTCCGGTGCCTCCAGCGGCGCGCTGCCCACATAATCGCGCGGAGCAGGGGAGGTGTACCCTTGCGCAAACTTGATTTCTCTTGCCCTTTCCCAATAGGCGGGGTAGCTGAGATTGGGGTCCACGCCGTCAATGTTCGCCTTCCACCCGCTGGGGAAGGGGATTTGCGGATAGTTTCGGGCATAGGAGACAGCACGCGTATAGAAGGGCGAGGAAGTCGGGACGGCTCCGTTTACAAGGTCTACGCCGTCGGGGTTTACGAGCGGAATCATATAAAGGGTAGTGGCGCGGTAAAGAGAGACGGCGTTGTACCCATAAAGAGTGCTGCCATTTGCCACGCTTTCGGCATAGTCCTCGGTGAATTTCAGCAGCACGGGCGTCGTAATCCATTCGTTCCCGTGGTGGGAAGCGTTGTAAAAAACCTCTTTTCCGCCTTCTCCTATCGTCAGCGTGTAGAGATTTTGCCCCATCACGCTACTTCCCGCGCTGCCTACGCGGATAAACGGGTAGCGAGCCTGCAGGCCTTCCACCAAAAGCTTTACAAGCCAATAGGTGTAGGCAACATTTGTAGGGATAAGCGGAAAGCCGTACGGCACAATGAGCGTGGTGCCCACCTGCAAATTCTCCGTCACGACCTCCGGATTTGCCATAAGAATCCGCTCGGGTGAGGTAAAAAAAGCCTTGGCAATCGAAAAAACAGTATCACCCGGCTTTATGGTGTAGTAGCCAAAACCGCGGAGAATGGGCATAAGGACGGACCATGTGCGCGCGCCCACAATGCCGTCGGGGGAAAGACCGTTTGCACCTTGCAAGGCGAGGACCGCCCTTTTGGTGGCCGGACCAAACACACCATCCACCGCCACCTCGTATCCAAGGCGGAAGAGGGCTAGTTGCAGGTATTCTACCCACACCCCTCTGTCGCCTTCTCTTATCATTTCCAATATAAAACCTCCTTTCATAGGATACTATGTATACCAAAATAGGAATATTCTACAAATTTTTTGCATTTTGTAGCGGATTTCCTATAGAATATGCGTAAAATTCGTTGACAGAACGGGTAGAATGTGATACAATATAAAAGAGTATTTATGCGCATTGATTCTCGCGCAAAAAACCCGAAAAAACGACATTTTGCTCGCATAAACCAGATACTTGCAAAGGCAAGTGGAAAGTGAATAAATATGATGGAAATTAAGAGGAATATTCCGTTTTCCCCTCCTGACATCAGCGAGGCGGAAATTGCGGAGGTGGCAGAGGCTCTCCGCAGCGGCTGGATTACCACGGGGCCGAGAACGAAAGCCCTCGAAAAGAATATTGCCGCTTTTGTCGGGACAGAAAGGTGCGTATGCCTCAGTTCGCAGACGGCGTGTGCCGAAATGGCGCTTCGCGTCATGGGGATTTGCGAGGGTGACGAGGTTTTGGTGCCTGCCTATACATATACGGCCTCCGCTTCCGTTATTGCGCATGTTGGCGCAAAAATCGTAATGATTGACTCGCAGCCGGACTCGCTTGAAATGGACTATGATGCGCTGGAGACAGCCATCACCGAAAAAACAAAGGCGATTATTCCGGTGGATATTGCCGGTATCCCTTGCGATTATGACAGAATATTTGCGATTGTCGAGCGAAAAATGCCTCTTTTTAAGCCTTGCGGTAAAATGCAGGAGGCACTCGGCCGCATTGCCGTTATGGCCGATACGGCGCATGCCTTCGGTGCAAAAAGGTATGGCAAAATGGTCGGCTCTGTGGCAGATTTTTCAAGCTTTTCCTTCCATGCCGTCAAGAACCTTACAACCGCCGAGGGCGGCGCTTTGACTTGGAACACCATCCCCGGTATCGCGAACGAAGAGATTTATAAAAAACTGCAGCTTCTCAGCCTGCACGGCCAATCCAAGGATGCCCTCTCCAAGACGCAGCTGGGCGCGTGGGAATATGATATTGTAGACACTTTCTATAAGTGCAATATGACAGATGTTGCGGCCGCTATCGGGCTTGTGCAGTTTGCACGCTACCCGGAGATGCTCCGGCGAAGAAGGCAAATCATAGAGGCTTATGACGCGGCGCTAAGACCTCTCGGTGTGCAGACACTTGACCATTACACCGAGGAGTACACTTCCTCCGGCCACTTGTATCTTACGCGTATCCCCGGCGTTACGGAAAAAGAACGCGGCGAAATCATTATCCGCATGGCGGAGCGCGGCATTGCCTGTAATGTTCATTACAAACCGCTTCCCATGCACACGGCATACAAAAAACGGGGCTTTGCTATCGCGGATTTCCCGAACGCCTACGCGCACTTTGCCAATGAGATTACGCTGCCGCTCCACACTCGCCTTTTGGATGCGGATGTAGCATACATAATAGATGCCTACACTTCGGTTTTGAAGGAGTACATAAAATGATGTATCGTTTTTTTAAGCGTTTTTGTGATATCGTTGTATCCCTTATGGCGATGCCGTTTGTTCTGTTAACGCTTCTTGTCTTTGCGCCTATCATCTGGCTTTCGGACCGTGGCCCTGTATTTTACAATGCAGAGCGCGTCGGGTACAAGGGAAAGGTTTTTAAGATGTATAAACTTCGTTCTATGAAGGTGAATTCTCCCAATCTTAAAAACGCCGATGGCTCGACTTATAACAGCGCCCATGACCCGCGTGTGACGAAGGTCGGTCGGCTGATGCGTAAGACCTCTATTGACGAATTTCCGCAGTTTTTTAATATGCTCAAGGGCGATATGAGCTTTGTCGGCCCCAGAGCGCATCTTACCACAAACTACAAGGGATACGAGTTTTTAGATGAACCACACAAAAAACGCCTCGAGGTGCGCCCCGGTATTACGGGGTACAGTCAGGCTTATTTTCGGAATGCCGCCACCTCGGAGCAGAAGATGGCAAACGATGTTTACTATGTAGAAAACATTTCCCTCTGGCTTGACATCAAGATTCTTTTTAAGACAGTATTTTCGGTACTCGCCCTCAAAAATATTTATGTGACCGAGGCCAATGCTGAAGGCGAGGCAATTATACAGGAAAAACAACCTACCGAGGCGGGTAAATCATGAAAAAATTGCTTATCATCGGCGCGTCCATCTTGCAGCTCCCTGCTATCAAAAAAGCGAAGGAAATGGGGTTTCATGTGGGCGTTGTTGACTATAATCCAAGTGCCGTAGGCGTGCCGCTTGCAGACGAGTTCTTCTGCGTTTCCACCATTGATATTGAAGGTGTGGTAGAGGTTGCGGAAACTTTCCGTCCAGACGGTATTATGACGCTTGCTACCGATATGCCGATGCGCTCTATTGCGGCGGCGTGCGAAAGACTTGACCTTCCCGGCATCTCTCCCGAAACGGCGCTTAAATCTACGGATAAAGGCGAAATGATAAAGTGCTTTAAGGAGCATGGAGTGGAGCATCCGTGGTACTTTATCCTGCAGTCGCCCGATGCGTTGGACAGCATAAAAGAGGAGATTTCCTATCCGTGTATTACCAAACCCACCGATAATTCCGGAAGCCGCGGCGTTATGCTGGTGCATACGGAAAAGGAGCTTAGGGAAGCTGTCGCATACAGCGCAGAAAACGGGCGCGGTGGCGGCGTTATCGTGGAAGAATACATGCGTGGCCCCGAGGTTAGCGTGGAGATAGTTGTCACAGATGGCAAGCCCCATGTACTGCAAGTCACCGATAAGCTGACTACCGGCGCACCGCACTTTGTAGAAATGGGGCATAGCCAGCCCAGCAGGCTTTGCGCGGGCGACCTGAATAAGATACGGGACCTTGCCAAAAGAGCCGTGATAGCGGTTGGAATTCAAAACGGCCCTGCACATGTGGAGATAATTCTCACAAAAGACGGGCCGAAGATGGTAGAGCTCGGTGCCCGTATGGGGGGCGACTGTATTACAACGCACCTCGTTCCGCTTTCCACCGGAATTGACATGATAGAGGCGACCATCCAGATTGCTTGCGGCGAGACGCCGGATATTACGCCGAGGTACGAAAAGGGAAGTGCCATTCGTTTTCTCGATGCACCTTCCGGCACGATTGCCGCTATTGAAGGTGTAGAAGAAGCGAAAACGATAGATGGTGTCTGTGAGATATCCTTTACGAAGGGTTTGGGTGATACCGTCGGCAATATCGGCTCCAGTACCGACAGAACAGGCTTTGTCATAGCGCAGGCCGACACGGCAGCAGATGCCGCCAAGGTTTGCGAGAGGGCATTGGGAGAAATAAAAATAGCGACAGAGCCAATGTCTTAAAAGAATGGTTTGCTATCCCATAAAAGGCGAAGAAAGTTTCTGGTGCGAATGTGATGATTTTCAAGAAAGCGATGTGAGTTTGTGAATAAAAAAATCGGCATATTGACATTTGCTTATTCCAGCAATCCCGGTTCTGTTCTACAGGCGTATGCTTTGCAAAAAACCATAACGGAAATAGAGGGTTATACAGCGTTTATTGTAAATTATCAAAAAACGGCGGCTGACCGTCCGATTTTTGGCAAGAATGTATTTTTTGGCCCCGTCCGCAGTTGGACGGCGAAAAAAGTGATAGGGTGGACCGCTCGATGCCTTGCTTACCCCGTACGCATGCGCAAATATAACAAATTTTTTGGCAGATATTACAATGGCGACCCCAAAAAGAGGCCGTGCCCGAAGGAAGAACTTTCAAAGCTTGGGGAATCATATGATGCCTTTGTGGTGGGGAGTGACCAGATTTGGAATTTTGACAGTATAAATGTGGATACCACCTATTTTCTTGATTTTGTCCAAAATGGTGCCAAAAAAATATCGTATGCAGCAAGCTTAGGCGGAAACGGCATTCCCCAAAATAAAATAGAAACAGTTGCGGCCTTACTCAAGGATTTTTCCGCGGTTTCTGTGCGTGAAAAAAGCAGTATCGAAGTCGTGGAACCGTTCACAAAGGTTCCTGTCAAATGGGTTTTAGACCCTTCTCTGCTATTGGATAAGGAATGGAACGAGATGGCGGTTACGCCTCGCGAAAAGAAATATGTATTCCTATATCTTCGGGAGGACTCGGCGTATTTAGAAGACTTTGCTAAAAAACTTGCCGAAAAATATGGTCTGCAGGTGATTAAGGTCGTACTGCATTGGAAATGTGATGGGCGCGGAAGAAGGCAAAAAGCCATGGGACCGCTCCAGTGGCTTGGCTATATGAAAAACGCAGACTATGTGGTAACGAACAGCTTTCATGGTATATGCTTTTCCATCGCCCATAGAAAAGAATTTTTTGTCGGCTTGCTCAAAGGAAACCGGGATTTCACAAATCCGCGTATTTCCGATGTGCTAGCGCAGTTTGGATTATCCGACCGTTGTATTGACAATGTGGATATTGAAAATCTTTCTCCGATAAATTACGAAGCCGTTGATGCGTTTTTGGAGGAACGAAAACAGTTTTCTTTGGCCTATTTAAAAAATGCACTAAAGGGAGTAACCGATGAAAAATAGTTGTGTACAGGTGCAGGATAAACATCTTTGCTGTGGCTGCGAAGGATGTGCCAATGCGTGTCCGAAGGATGCCATTACTTTCGCAGAAGATGAATACGGCTTTATCTACCCTTTGGTAGATAAGGATGTTTGCATAGATTGTGGCAAATGTGTTAAGGTTTGTCCCATTTTGGGAGAGGAAAAGAATAAAGAAAGGCCTATTCGCGCATATGCGGCGGTAAATAAGGCGATTTCCGTATTGCAGCAGAGTAGTTCCGGCGGCGTGTTTTCGGCAGTTGCCGGCTATGTTCTCGGGCGCGGCGGTGCTGTATGCGGATGCGTGCTGGATGAGAAGCTTCGGGCTATACATATATGCACCGAAAAGGAAACGGATATTGTGCGTATGCGCGGGTCAAAGTATGTGCAGAGCAATATCGGAAATGTTTTCCGCGAGGTGGCTGAACGCATTAAGAATGGACAAATGGTGCTTTTTACAGGAACACCTTGCCAGGTAGCCGCTTTATATAGTGTTTTGGGAAACAAGGCATGCGAAAACCTTATTACCATGGACCTTGTCTGTCACGGCGTGCCGAGTGCGCGTATGTTCAAAAAATACATAGAGTATTTAGAAAAAAAGCATCACAAAAAGATTGTGAAATTCAAGTTTCGCAACAAAAAATACGGATGGCAACGGTGGACGACTTCATATATCGACGAAGATGGCCGCGAAAAGAATCTGGGTAAAACAAGTGAATTTTATATTCCGTCATTTACCGGTGGGAATATTATGCGTCCATCGTGCTTTACTTGCAAATTTGCTTGCCCCGAACGCGTGGGCGATATTACGGTAGGAGATTTCTGGGGACACGAAAAAATCAACTTGGCGTGTAATACGGAGCAAGGCGTGTCAATTTGTACATTGAATACAGATAAAGCGATTTCTCTATTCCAGTATCTGTCGGAGCACCTTTTTTTACAGGAGATAGATTATAACATAGCTGTAAAAGGAAACAGATGTCTGCATAAGCCCACAGAAAAAGGGGATAAGTGGGACCTGTATATGGATGCGCTGAAAAACGATAACATCAAAAATGTTGCTGAAAGATACATTAAGAAGAACAAAAAGAAAATTCTGCGCGAAAAACTGAAAATGTTTGTTCCCTATAAAATTTTCACCTTGATAAGAAAGAAAAAATATGGGCAAAAGGATGTTGGATAATGGAGAATCTAAAAGGAAAGCGGCTTATCATTCTTGGCGGCACCTCGGCGTCGTATGACCTTGTGCGTAATGCGAGGGAAATGGGGATATATACGATTGTTACCGACCCTAACGCGACAGGGGTATCCAAGGAGATTGCGGACGATACGGCCATGGTGAGTACAGCGGATGTGGATGCCGTCATAAAACTCGCAAAAGAAAAGAATGCTGACGGCATTTTCTGCGGTCCTTCCGAGTTTAATCTGCGCAATGTTATTGCAGCTTGCACAAAAGCCGGCCTTCCTTGTTATACGACGATGGATGTATGGGACAAGTGTGCAAATAAGGATGTGTTTAAATCTTATTGCCGTGCATATGGGGTAGACTGCACACCCGAATATAATATTACATTGGATACACCGGACAGCGAGCTTGTAAAGATAGAGTATCCTATCATCATAAAGCCTGTTGACGGTTGCAGTTCTGCGGGCATCTCGGTCTGTAAGTCCGCGGCAGATGTGCCAAAAGCTTGTAAGAGGGCGTATGCCGCTTCCAAATCAAAAAAGATAATTGCGGAAAAGTATATTGAAAATGGCGGAGAGATTTTCAGCGTTCGTTATATGCTTCGGGACGGGGAAGCGTATCCGTACTTTATGATGGATACCTATGTGGCTGACCCTATTCACCGCACGAGCCTTATAAGCGGATATACGCATGCGCCTTCCAAATATGCGGCGTATTATATGCAGTACATGGATAAAGATGTTCGCCGTATGCTGAAAGGCATGGGACTTAAAAACGGAACTGCTTTTATCCAGTCACTTCCGTATAAGGGGAAGATATATTTCCATGAGATGGGACACAGGCTTAGCGGGGGAATGATATTTAAGCTTACAGAACCTCTTGTCGGCGTCCACGACATGAAAATGATGCTCCGATATGCTGTCGGTGGAGGAAGTATCACCGAAGAGGAAACGGCAAAAATAGACCTTTCATGCCATGGGCGTATAGGCGGGCAGCTTATGATGCCGCTTGATGTTGGAACGATAGGAAGTATTGAGGGCGTAGAAAGAATAAAAGAGAACCCTGCGGTTGTCGATTATTTGCAGTATTATAACATTGGGGATACGATAGAACAACGAATTATAGGAACACTTGGTCAGCATTTCGGACGCATTACCTTTATCGTGGATTCTCACGAGGAGGAATTGGAGATTATTCAATATTTTCAGAATACAATTCGCGTTTACGATGTTGGCGGCAAACGCATGAATAATTTGCAATTTGATATTTCGAGATTCTGAAAAACAGTTGGGAGGAGATTTTTATGCCATCAGCATTCATTTATCTCGGCATCATGCTTGCCGTGATTGTCGTATGGTTTATGCTCTTTAAAAGGCCGGTTTACGAAGCGGTTTTATTGAGCTTTATCGTACTGCTTACGGTTACGGGTCAATGGGCAAATGTATTCACTTACATAAACGATAGCTTGTCTACTTCTCTGCTTTATTCGATGACGGCATTTGTGGCGATGTCCATTGTGATGACGAAAACGAAGATAATCGACGGCTGTGTTGCTATCATTTTGTCCCTTCTCGGCAGAGTACCCGGCGGCGCGGGGTATGTTTCGGTTATTGCCTCCAGCTTTATGGGGGCGCTATCCGGAAGCGGCCCCGGTAATGTTATGGCAACCGGAGCCATCACCATTCCCGCTATGAAGAAGTCGGGATTTCCCGCAGAGCTTGCCGCAAATATTGAAAGCAACGCAAGCTATATGGGCAATATGATTCCGCCTTCCTCCAATATCGTGGCGGCGCTCGGTGCCTTTACCGCGCTTTATCCTAAGTCAGACATGACCACGGGCCAGTTCTGGATAGTCCTTTGGGGCATATCACTCTGGTTTGTTTTGCAACGACTTTTAATGGTTTTTGCATTCTGCAAATATTACAAGGTCAAGCCTATGGCAAAGACAGACCTGCCCGATTTCAGGGCTTCTCTGAAAGAAAACTGGCAAGGACTTTTACTTCCCGTTATTATTTTGCTCCCCTTTGTTTTGGATTATTTCTTCAAAGAAACCTTCTTTGCCGCGCGCCTCGGGGCCCAGGGGGCAAAGTATCTTTCCAGCAGTTTACTTTTGTTTATTCCCGGCGTAGCCACCATTTTTGCGTGCCTTATTACGAAGGATAAAAAGATGGTCACACCCCATAATATAGCCAAAATGTTTGCAGAGGGCGTAAAATCTATTGCCCCTGCCATCGGCGTTTGCATTTTCGGTTATATGGTCGGCTCGTTATTCGGGGACATCAATGTTGCCTCTGAGATGGAAAGCTTTATCCTCGGTGTCCGTTTCAGTAAGTTCGGTCTAGTCTGCTTCATCTCGCTTCTGACCTGTTTCCTTGGTATGATAATTCCCGGCTCGTCGCTGGTTGTCATCTTTGGCCCTGTGTTTATCACTACACTTTCCTCGGTCGGTGTAAATCCCGTGCTTGCGGCCGCAATGCTCCCCTGCATTTGCGGTGTTATGTGCGGAATCACACCGCCGCTTGGCCTTGGCATGTATGCCGGCATGTCGCTTGCAGAATCGGAATTTAACAAGACATTTAAGAATAATCTCTGGTGGGTGGCAGCGCAGTATATCATGGAAGTTGTTATCTTGATGGGATGGCTGCCCATCCTCGGATTATAAGGAGGTGCCACCATGAAAGTATTTTTTAAAAAGATTTCCGCAGTATGCAAAATAGTATTCGGATACAGTATTATGCTTACCCTTTTCATGGGAGGACTAACCTTCTTTGGCTATCTTCTGGCCCTTATCCTGGGTGGAGATGTGGCCGCTGGACTCTGTGCATTTATGTATAAGAAAATTATTCCCGTTATGATTTATATAAACACGATAACAGTGCTGTTTGGCTTGGTTTCTATGTATCTGGCGGGTGAGGTGGCGCTTGCCCCCGACAAAAAGAAGGCGTCAAAGCGCGAGGGGGAGAGATAAGAATGAAGGGATATGTATTTGTCAGTAACGGCACAAAACCAACGGAAGAGAAATATAAAAGCAGAGAGCCTTTAAGGCTTTCCAATGTAAGCCGTCCCTGCCTGGAAACGGCCCTTGATATGGGGTATAATGTTTTTCTGGGTGTAAATCGCGAAAAACCAGAAGAAATTGAATATCCCTTGCCCGTAAAATTATACGAGGCGCATACCTATCGGAGCATCACCGCGTTTCGCGACAACTGGATTGCGTATAAAAACCTATCTAAATTAATAAAAGAAAATAATATCCGCGCCATTCATTGTAATACGCCTGTTGGTGGCATGGTGAGCCGGCTTTGTGGGAAAAGGCACAAGGTAGAAAAGATAATCTATACGGCACATGGCTTCCACTTTTATAAAGGGGCGCCCCTCTTTAACCGTACGGTGCTCAAATGGGCAGAAAAGCTTATGGCGCATTGGACAGATGCCATTATTACGATGAATCAGGAGGACTACGAGGCGGCAAAAAAATTCCGCCTGCGTAAAGGCGGTAAAGTTTATTTCGTTCACGGGGTAGGCATTACACTCAGCGATTTTGATGGCCTTGCGGGGTTTCGGCCGCAAAAAAGAGAGGAAATTGGCGCAGGGGAAGACGATGTCGTCCTTATTTCCATGGGAGATTTGGTGCCTCGTAAAAATTACGATACGGCAATCCGTGCGATTGCCGAGGCGAAGAACCCTCGTCTGCAGTATTTTATCTGCGGTAAAGGGCCTGAAAAGGAAAATCTCGAGGAACTGGCAAAGAATTTGGGCGTTTCGGCGCAAATTCATTTCCTCGGTTTCCGCTCGGATATAAAAGAACTGCTTACGGCCGCCGATGTCTTTTTGTTCACAACCAAGCAGGAAGGGTTGCCGCGTTCCATGATGGAGGCGATGGCATCTGGGCTCCCCTGTATTGCGAGCAAAATTCGCGGAAATACCGACCTTATGGAAAGCGGAAATGGTGGCTTCCTATGCGAAACAAATGATGTAGCCGCATATGCAGAAAAACTGAACCTTCTGGCAAACGATAAAGCCTTGCGCCAGGCGATGGGCAAAAACAATTTAATTACCATAAAGCAATTCAGCATTGAAACCGTAAGCGAAGAAATCAGAAAGATTTATGCAGAAATTTTGTAATATCCTTTCATATAAAGAGGTTGTAAAGTGAAAATAACTTTTTTTATCGGTAGCATGCAGGGTGGCGGTGCAGAACGCGTCATCTCCATTTTGGCAAATCACTATGCGCAAAAGGGCTGGGATGTGGAGATTGCGCTTCTCCTTGGCAACAAGGTTGGCTACAAACTGGATAACAGAATAAAGCTTGTCAATCTGACGGGGAAGAGTAGCTCTTATTTCAAAAATCTGCCCGGCTGGATTTGGAAAATCAGACGATATCTGAAGACAGCAAGGCCGGACAGGGTGGTTTCCTTTATAGGCAGAATAAACGCGTTGGTACTTTTGTCGGCTATAGGCATAAGAATACCGATTGTCGTTTCCGAACGAAATGACCCGCGACATGATGGCCGAAGTCCGTTTATGCTGTGGTGCTGTAACCAAGGCTATAAGAGAAAGGCATCCGCGATTGTTTTCCAGACAGAGTACGAAGCCTCCTGCTTTTCGCCTTCTTTGCAAAAAAAGAGCTTTATTGTTCCCAATCCCATTGAAATTCATGACGAGCCTGCCAGCCCCGAAGGCCAAACGATTGCTACGGCCGGTCGCTTGATAGCACAAAAAAATCATGCCATGCTTATAGATGCCATATCTCTTTTGCACCGCGAAATGCCCGAGATATCTGCCAATATTTACGGCGACGGGCCACTTAAGAATACGCTTGGGGAGCAGATAGACAGGCTGGAGCTTGGTGACCATATTACCCTTTGTGGGAATGTTTCTGACCTACATACCCGCATAAAAAAAGCAGCACTTTTTGTGCTGACTTCGGAATACGAGGGCCTTTCCAATGCACTGATAGAGGCGATGCTACTTGGCCTGCCTTGTATTTCCACCGACTATCCCGGTGCCGATGAAATTATCCGGGATGGGGAAAACGGACTTTTAGTGCCAAAGGGGGACGCGGTGGCACTTTGTGAGGCGATGCGGCGCGTTTTGTGCGATAATGAACTGCGGGAGAAACTGGCAGAGGCTGCCCGCAAGACAGCAGAAAACTATAAAACAGAAGTTGTAATCCAAAAATGGGAAGCCACTTTGGAAACAGAGTGATAAGAGGAGTTTGTATGAATAACAATGTAGGCAAGCTTTTATCGGTAATTCCGGATAGCATTTATCTGCGTCTTCGGTACAGAACGCACACAGGTAAAACCTTGCATTTGCGAAATCCCAAAAGATTCAATGAAAAGCTCCAGTGGTTGAAATTATACTACCGCAGGCCGGACTTTGTGAAGATGGTGGATAAGGTGGCCGTTAAGGACTGGATAGCGAAGGAGATAGGGGAAGAATACATTATTCCTACGCTCGGCGTTTGGGAAAACGCCGCGGATATCGATTTTGATTCGCTGCCGGATAAATTTGTCATCAAATGCAATCATAATTCGGGAGCCGGCATGTATATATGTACAGACAAAACAAAAATGGATACAGAAAAAGTACGGAAAAACCTGCAAAATGGTCTGAAACAGGATTATTACCTATGTGACAGAGAGTGGCCGTACAAAAAGGTTCCCCGAAAAATCATTGCCGAGGAATACATTGATGCTGGTGACGGAAAGTCGCTGAATGATTACAAGGTCTTTAACTTTGGTGGAGAGCCGCGCATTATTCAAGTAGATTTTGACAGGTTTACAGACCATAAGAAGAATCTTTATACAACGGATTGGAAACTTTGCGACTTTGCCTTTAACTATCCGGCACATCCTGAAATTACGATTCCAAGACCGGATAATCTCGATGAGATGCTTCGAATTTCAAGGCGGCTTGCAAAAGGAACACCGTATATGCGGACAGATTTTTATTCGGTAAACGGAAAGCTTTATTTTGGGGAAATAACTTTCTTTCCGGCATCAGGCTATGGAAAGTTTTTGCCGGATGCTTATGATGAATTTTTCGGGGATATGATTTCGTTGCCGGCAAAACAAAAATAAATTCGCTGGCGTGAAAGGATACGGCTATGAGCGAAAAAATAAAGATTTTATGGGTTACAAATGCATTTGGCTGTGGCGGTGCTGAGCGGCAAATGCTGTATATGTATGATATTTTAAATCGTTACTGCAATTTGGATATTACGATATTGTATTATGCCAGGGTGGGCGACGAGCTTAGCATTGACGGTGTAAAAACGATATATGTGGATAAAAGTAAGGTTGGCAAGGTAAAAACAATACAAGCTATTGCTAAGTATATCCGGGAAGAAAACATACAAATCATGCACGCATTTGGTGGTTGTTCGGCCAATGTATACGGAAGATTGGGAGCATTGTTCACGCGGGCAATTCCCGTGGGTGCTATGCTGGGAAAACGGCATTTTGCCAGCCGGAATATGAAAATTGTGAACTCCCTTCTTAATTTATTCGGCAACTGGTGGACCGTAAACAATGATGAACTTACACCCATTTTGAAACGGGATTTAAAATTTATTTCGCCCGGGAAAGTATGGCTTCTGCACAACGGCTTTGTGCCTGCCAGCTGTATTGACTATTGCAAAGGACAGGAAACAGAGTGGGATGTAGATAAAGGCGACAAGTTTGTTTTTGGTACAGTTGGAAGATTGCAGCCTGTTAAAAATTATCCGCTTTTTCTCAAAGCCGCAAAAAGAATCGCGGAAAAGTATGAAAATGTGCGCTTTTGGGTTGTAGGGAATGGAGAGGAATATGATGGTTTAGTTTCCCAGGCGGAAAAGCTGGAACTCCGTGACAAGGTGAAATTCTGGGGATACAGAAAGGATGTAGACTGTCTCATGGACAGGCTGGATGTTTTTGTACAAACCAGTTTTACGGAAGGCTCTCCTAATACCATTGCAGAGGCTATGCGTGCCCGAAAACCTATTATTTCCACACGGAGCACAGATTTGCATGAAATGATTGAAGAGGATAAAAACGGATATATTGTTCCAAGCGATGACGAGGAACGGCTTGTGGAGGCCATGGAAAAAATGCTGTCCAAAAGCAGGGAAGAGCGAACGGAAATGGGAAAACACTCTCAACTTCTGTTTGAAAAGTATTTTTTAGATGTGCGCGTTGCGAAGGAATTTGACAGATTCTATCACGAACTCATAAAGTGAGGTAACAAGATGTACGATGTTCCCGTATTAATGCTGCATACCATCAATGATAGTCCCGAAAAGAATCCGCTGGGCGTCCTTTCCGTTTCATCCAAGGGATTTGAGGCCTACCTTAAGGTTTTGAAAAAATGGAAATATCAAATGATTTCCATGGAGGATTTAATTCATAAGAATTACAATCCGAACAAGCCTTATATAGTGTTGACCTTTGATGACGGCTATAAGGACAACCTGACGGTAGCCATGCCCATTCTCAAGAAATATAATGCAAGAGGGACTATTTTCTTAAATCCCGCGTATATCAGCGAAAAAAGCGACGAGAATAGCGACTGGGGTTTTATGACATGGGAGGAAATTGAAAAGGCGAAGGCGTCGGATGTTTTTGACATGCAGGCGCATGCCATGACACATGCGTTTATTTTTACATCGGACAAGGTAATAGATTATTATACGCCGGATAAATTCAATCGGTATTATTGGCTTGCATGGATGCTCTATCCCGATTCTCCCCGCGCATGGGATGGTTCGGCGATGGAATATCGCGAAAAAATACCGACCGGCTACCCCATCTTTGAATATGGGAGACGCCTTTCGGCTCCGCAGTTCATACCTTCGCCATCGTATGTTTCCTTTCTGCAAGAACAATATAGGGCAGGAAATACGAACGCGGCCGATTACGAAGGGGAACGGGGCAGATATGAAACGGAGGAAGAGTATCTGGCGCATGCAAAATGGGAAGTGGCGCAGTGTAAGCGTGTTTTAGAAGAGAGGCTTGGCAAAAGCATTCATACCCTTTGTTTTCCGGGTGGCGGGTATACGGAAGAGGTACTTAAAATTGCCGAAAACTGCGGCTATAAGTGCTATATGCGTGCCAGCAGATTAAGGGAAGGCAATAATCATAGCCATATTCACGCCTTACATCAGGGAGCGTTTGTTGGCCTTAACCGAACCTCTTTTTCCTTAATACCTACAAAGCTGCTGCCGGCCGGCGTGCTGGATTATTGGATTGCAAAGCTGAGCCTGGGAAGCTTTCAAAATAAAAGGGTATACACCCGACTTAAAAAAGCTTTGGCTTCATTTTTACATTAAAAAGTGAAAAGGACAAGGAACATCCAAAATGAAAATCATGTTTTGTATTCCATCTCTCGGTTCGGGAGGTGCGGAACGAGTTGTTAGTGTTTTATCGAATAAATTTGTAGAGCGCGGGCTCGAGGTCAGCTTATTACTGTTATCTAAATTACAATGTGAATATCCGCTGGATGAAAAGGTGGAAGTGAAGTGTATAAATTGTGCTGCTGACAAAAACTTACCGTTTAGCAAAAGATTTGCACGCCGCCTTCAGAAAATAAGAGAGGCAACAAAGGAGATTGCGCCGGATGTTGTTATCAGCTTTATGGCCGAGACGAATATAGATGTTTGTTTGGCCCTTAGCAGTATGCGTATTCCCGTTATTGTAAGTGAGCGAAACGACCCGAAGATTGACCCGGCAAGCTTTGCCAAGAAAATCATGCGAAAGCTTGCCTACTATAAACCAAGAGGGTTTGTGTTTCAAACGCCGGATGCCGAGGTCTACTTTCCAAGGCGGATACGGAAAAAGGCCCGTATTATATTAAATCCCCTAAATGAGCAGCTGCCTGCACCCTGCTTTGATAAGGAAAAGGAGAAAAGAATCGTAGCGGTGGGTCGGCTTCACAAACAGAAGAATTTTAAGCTTCTTATAGATGCTTTCGCGGCGTTTCAGGCTGCACATAATGACTACATTCTGGAAATCTACGGCGAGGGAAGGCTGGAAGCAGAAATAGAGCAATATATAGAGCATACAAAGATGCAGGACAAGGTCTTTTTAAAAGGCTTTTGTAAAAATGTACATGAAAACATACTTTCTGCATCCATGTTTGTTTTGTCTTCGGATTATGAGGGAATGCCCAATGCTTTGCTGGAGGCGATGGCGATAGGTCTGCCTTGCATATCCACAGATTGTCCGTGCGGCGGACCGAGAGTGCTCATTCAGTCAAATCAAAATGGCATTTTGGTTCCTGTCGGGAATCAAAAGGCTTTGACGGAGGCTATGCAATTTATGGTGGAAAATCCGGATGAGGCGGAAAAAATGGCCCAAAATGCCGCCAAAATCCGAAACAGGGCGAATGTAGACACGATTACAGATGGCTGGATGGAATTTATAAGCGCGTGTTTGGAAGTGAAATAATGCAGAGGTTACAAAGACAAGGGCAATTTAATATATATTCCGCTTTGGTGTTTTTCTATGTTGTAAGCGCCATAGCCTTTGAGTGTACCCCAAATACTGCCCGCATAGCAACGGTTGCTATTTATACGCTTTTTTTTGCAGGGGTAGGCTATTTGTATTTACACCGAAGAATTAAAGTGAATATGTACATAATGTTTATCATAGTCATGAGCCTGTATGTGTATAGCCGCGCATTTTCTGTTATGATATCCGCTTCAACGGGGATGCGAACCGCCTATGTTTTCCTAACCTGCTGTGCGTTGTGCGCCGTTGTTTTCTGGCTCTCGCTCCGCTATAGGGAGGTTATACATGCTATTTTGGCGGCAAGTATTTTCGGGTCATTTATTTTGGTGGGCAGAATTATTGTTGCATATGGTGGGATAGCCGAAATAGTAAGCCGTGCATCTAACCCAGGCGCGGAATTTCGAATTGGAAAGCTTCTCACCAACGAAAACGCAATCGGTCTATTTCTTGCCGGTGCAATCCTTGCGGGGGTGACGACACTCTTTATTAAAAAGAGAACAATACTGTACAAAATTCTTTTGTACAGCTGTATTGTCATATTTACAATTATGCTGCTTTTAACAGGTTCTCGAAAGGCCCTCCTGTTTGCGGTCATAGGCACTATTTTGTTATTAATGTTGGCGTACCAAAAAGAGCAAATTTTAAAGAGAATCATTCTGTGGTTTGCGATTGCCGGCGCCGTGGTGGGACTCGTGTATCTTTTGCGAAGTGTACCTATTTTCGGAACGATATATAAAAGGTTTGAACTGCTTTTTGAAACCTTCTTCGGGGAAACCGTATATAAACCGGACAGGGTGCGGGAACGAATGGTAGCAACCGGCATAGAGGATTTCCTTGACATTCCCTTATTCGGGAAAGGCGCAGGTCGTTCTTATACCTTGTTTCGTACCTATTCCCACAATAATTTCGTGGAACTGCTGATGAATTATGGGGTGATAGGGTTTCTGCTCTATTATATCCCATATATTGCGCTCCTTGCGCAGCTTACAAAAAGGTCTTTTCGCGGGGATATTTATGCGATGTATTTCCTGGTATATGTAGCCATGCAGCTGGTGCTTGGCGTGGGGTGGGTAAATTATTATGACCGGATATGTCAGATGACCACCGCCGCAGCTTGGGGGTATATTACAAGTTGCGCTGAAAAAGAAAATGTGCAGCAAGAAGAGGAAGGGTCTCTATGGGCTTTGTAAACTAAACAGCCGGCGTAAATTTTAAGATTTGTGAGCGGGATGTATTGCGCCGTATATGGAGGGGAAACGATGCGAGAATTACAACAACAAAATAAAAAGCCGATTAATATATATTCTTCTCTGGTGTTTTTTTATGTGGTAAGCGCCATAGCCTTTGAGTGTACGCCGGAAACAGCGCGCATATCCACGCTTGCTATTTACGCGGTGTTTTTTGCCGGTTTGTTATATATGTATTTGCACCAAAAAATGAAACTGAATATGTATGTAGTGTCCATAATTGTCATGAGTCTATATGTCTATACCCGCGCTTTTGCCACTACAACATCGGCTTCTACAGGGCTTAGAACAGCCTATGTTTTCCTGACCTGTAGTGCGTTATGTGTCGTTATTTTCTGGCTTTCTATCCGCTATGGGGAAGTTATAAAAGCCATCCTGTCAGCCAATATCTTGGGTTCCCTTATTTTGTCAGCCCGAATTATCGAAGCATACGGCGGAATAGCAGAAATCATAGACCGCGCTTCGAATACAGATGTGGAATTCCGTATAGGGAAACTCATTACAAACGAAAATGCAATCGGTATATTTCTCGCCAGCGCAGTTCTTGCCAGTGTGACCATGCTTCTTATAAAGAAAAGAAAAGCACCCTACAAAATACTTATAGGTTTATGCATTGCCATATTCGTTGTTATGTTGCTTTTGACAGGCTCTCGCAAGGCTCTTTTGTTTGCAGTTGCCGGGACCATTTTCTTCTTGTTGCTTGTGTACCGGAAAGAGAAAATCATGAAAAAAATTGTGCTCTGGACCATGATTGCCGGCGCCCTGATAGGACTTGTGTATCTTTTGCGGAATGTATCGATTTTCGGGACAATATACAAAAGATTTGAATTGTTGTTTGAAGGTCTTTTCGGCGAAAAAACATATAAAACGGACCGGGTAAGAGAGTATATGATATCGACCGGATTGTCAGACTTTATAGACAGCCCGTTTTTTGGTAAAGGTGCAGGCCGGTCTTTTCAGTTATTCCGTACTTATTCGCACAATAATTTCGTGGAACTCCTCATGAATTATGGCGTATTAGGATTTATGTTATACTATGTCCCATACTTCTTGCTACTGATTAACCTCGCAAAGCGTTCTTTCCGCGGGGATATTTATGCGATGTACTTCTTGGTGTATATAACCATGCAGCTGGTACTTGGATTTGGTTGGGTGAACTATTATGACAGAACCTGCCAGCTCGTCACAGCTGCCGCTTGGGGATATCTTACCGGTTGTCTTGAAAGGGAAGGGAGGGAGCTGCATGAAGGTGACCAGCCTGTTCAAACCCCGTAAATGGGTAGCGCATCTCCTGCGAAAGCGCGTTTCAAGGAAATTTTCCGACAAGGTCTATCTCATTTTGGAATATTATGCCTATATGGGGAAAAAATTAAGTTTCAAAGCGCCCAGAAGCTTTAACGAAAAACTGCAGTGGCTGAAACTTTATGACAGAAACCCGGAATATACAAAAATGGTAGACAAGTATGCCGCAAAAGAATATGTGGCCGGCATCATAGGAGAGGAATATATTATTCCTACTTTAGGTGTCTGGGAAAGGTTTGACGATATTGACTTTGCATCTTTACCGGATAAGTTCGTCCTCAAATGCACCCATGATAGCGGAGGCCTTGTGATTTGCCGTGATAAGAGTGCGCTTGACATGGAGGCAGCACGGGCAAAAATTGAGCGGGCAATGCGGAGAGACTATTTCTATGTGCATCGTGAGTGGCCATACAAAGATGTTCCAAAGCGGATTATTGCGGAGGCCTATATGGAAGACGAGGAAACAGAGGAACTGCGGGATTATAAGTTTTTCTGTTTTAATGGGGTGGCTAAGGCGCTATTTGTGGCTACAGAGCGCCAGAAAGCAGATGCCGAGGTCAAATTTGATTTCTTCGATATGAATTTTCAGCAGCTGCCTTTCAGACAAGGACATCCGCACGCTGCGGTAATGCCGGCTAAACCTATATGCTTTAATGAAATGCGGGAGCTTGCGGAAAAACTGGCAAAAAACATCCCGCACCTTCGGGTGGATTTTTATGAAGTAAACGGAAAGGTATATTTTGGAGAACTCACATTTTCCCATTTTGCCGGCATGGTTCCCTTTGAACCCGAAGAGTGGGATTATGCTTTTGGAAACTGGATAGAGTTACCTATAAAAATGAATTAAAATGTGGTGAGGCGTTATGGAGTCAAGTAATATAGAACAAAAAATGGGGAGAGCAACGGCATGGTCGTCTGTTACAGAAGTTGCGTCAAAGTTGATTGCTCCCATAACAAATATGATTCTTGCCAGGCTTTTGGTGCCGGAAGCGTTTGGCGTGGTAGCAACAATCAACATGGTCATCAGCTTCGCGGATATTTTTACAGATGCTGGGTTTCAGAAGTATATCATTCAGCATGAATTTCCGGATGATGAGGCATTGGACAACAGCACCAATGTTGCGTTCTGGACAAATCTTGGGTTATCCTGCTTTATTTGTTTTTTCATTTTCCTGTTTCGTCATTCCCTTGCAGAGCTAGTCGGAAGTCCGGGCCTTGGCAATTCAATTGGTTTAGCTTCTTTTCTCATTATTATTACGGCATTTTCCAGTATTCAGACGGCCAGATATCGTCGTGACTTAGATTTTAAAAAGCTGTTTTTTGTACGAGTCGGAACATCACTAATTCCGTTGTTTATAACTGTGCCCCTTGCCATAATTCTGCGAAACTATTGGGCACTTTTGCTTGGTACATTTACCAGCAAAGTATTTCACGCTGTCATTCTAACGATATGGTCTAAATGGAAACCAAGAATTTTCTATCGTTTTGCATTGTTTAAGGAAATGTTTGCCTTCAGCGCGTGGACCCTACTCGAAAGCATTTCCATTTGGCTGACCTCCTATATTGGAATTTTTATTATAGGAAAATACCTGAATGAATATTATATTGGCATTTATAAGACATCTATATCCACGGTGGATGGGTATATGGCTATTATCACAGCGGCACTTACGCCTGTTCTTTTTTCTGGGCTTTCCCGGTATCAAAATGACGAGAAAAAGTTTAAACAAACATATTATCTATTTCAGCGGCTGACTGCTCTTTTTGTTCTTCCTATGGGAATTGGAATCTATGTTTACCGCGATTTTGTTACACAAATTCTTTTGGGAAGCCAATGGGGAGAAGCAAGTGGATTTATCGGACTATGGGGATTGACAAGCTCGTTTACCATCGTCCTTTCAAACTTTGCCAGCGAAGTATACCGCAGCAAGGGCCAACCCAAAGTGTCGCTGTTGATGCAGATAATTCAGTTGTTATTTTTAATCCCCACACTAATTTTCAGTATTCCGCATGGTTTTGAAACTTTGTATACAGCGCGCGCACTTGTCCGCGTTGTGACGATACTGAACGCAATGCTAATGATGCATTTTATGTTTGACTTTAAAGCCAAAGACATTTTCCTTAACATTTTCCCCATGCTTTTTTCGGCCGTCATAATGGGCGTTTGTGGATTTTTCATAAGACAACTCAGCCTTTCGGGGGTTTGGCAGTTCGCATCCGTTTTTCTCTGTATACTTCTTTACTTTGCCATTCTTTTCGTGGCATTTCCGAGAACAAGAAGAGAAATTATAACCCGTTACATGGAAGTGAAACGAAAAAAGCCGACAAAGGCGGACATTATGTGATAAAATAAAATTATATGCGTTAGGAATGGATGGTGAAAATATAATGTGAGGTACCCATGCATTTAAAGCGCAATACCGGCGTTCTCCGCAGGTGGTATCCTTTTGCCTGTGCAGGGCAAAGCAGAACGGGGTTATGGAGGCCACCGGTCTACAGATTGATAAGCGCGCAGTTCCATAGGCCATCTCACATTCCAGAAGATGAACAAATTGTGGGTGAGTTTGCTATAGGGGAATATAGGGGGCACGAAGGTCCCATCTCAAAAAGATTTCTGACGGGAAAAATGTATAAGCCCTTGGACTAAGAAGCAGTATATGAAAAGTGATGGGCTGTGGGAAGGATAATCAAATTCTTCGGGGTGGTTTTTACGAGAGAAAGGAGCGAAATGGGTTGGATTTTAAGGAGATTTACGAAGCAGACATGTCTCGATATGTTTCGCGCAAAGGATACATACAAAAGTTCCATTATTATTTTAGAAAATGCCAGACCTGCCAAAACACTTTTTTGAAAAAATGGTATGGTTACCGCTTTGCAAAATTGAAAAAGAAACGAGGCTTGGAAATTCCAAAAGAAGTACAAATAGGAAAAGGATTATACCTTGGACATGCTTATAACATTACAATGAATCCCAAAGTCAGTATAGGAATGAATTGTAATATTCACAAAGGCGTTGTTATCGGGCAAGAAAATCGTGGAAAACGAAAAGGTACACCGAAAATTGGTGACTGTGTTTGGATTGGAATTAATGCCGCTATTGTGGGGAATATAAAAATTGGGAATGATGTGCTCATTGCGCCAAACAGTTATGTAAATTGCGATGTGCCAAGCCACTCCGTTGTATTTGGAAATCCTTGCATTATAAAGCACAAGGAAAACGCAACAGAAGGTTATATTGCAAAAGGGATTTAGTATTTTCATTACAAAGATAAGCGGTGTTCTTGAAACGACGAGCTTTATACCAAAAAAGCAATGAAAGGTGAGAAACAAAATGCGATGTACCGATGCATTTGAAGCACAATACAGGCGTTCTCCGGATGGCGTAACCTTTTGCCCGTACCGGGTTTGTCCCATTGGCGCCCATGTGGACCATCAGCATGGCAAGGTCACAGGCTTTGCCATTGACAAGGGGATTCATATCGCGTATGGAGCGAAGCAGAACGGGGTTATTGAGGTCACCAGTCTGCAATTTGATAAGCGCGCGCAGTTCCATGTGAGCGCCGTACCAAAGGAAAGACAGAATGACTGGGCCGACCATCTGCGCGGTGGTGTAATGGCCTTGTCAAAAAGGTATCCGCTCTCGGTGGGGCTTTGCTGCGTGGTGGACGGGAGCCTGCCCATTGGGGGCCTGAGCAGCTCGGCAACGGTGATTATTGCCTTCTTGGCGGCATTATGTAAGGTCAATCGCATTACGCTGTCGCAGGAGGAGCTAATCCGAGCCGCGCTGGAGGCAGAAAATGAATATGTGGGGGTATCCTGCGGAAAGCTGGACCAGTGCTGCGAGGTGTATGCGAAGAAAGACCATCTATTGTATCTGGACACGCAGGATGATAGCTTCACTTTAATTCCCCAAAACCCCGAAATGAAACCGTATCGCATCGCCGTTTTCTTTTCCGGGGTGGAGCGGTCGCTGGTCGGCTCTAAATACAATATGCGTGTGGACGAGATTCGAAGCGCAGCGTATGCCTTAAAGGCCTATGCCGGCATGGAGTATGGGAAGTTCGGCGAAACCTACCTTAGGGAGGTGCCGCGAGAGGTGTACGAGCAGTATAAGGACAGATTGCCCGAGCCCTGGCAAAAGAGGGCCGAGCATTGGTATACGGAATCCGAGCGCGTTTTACAAGGCGTTGCTGCGTGGGAAAAGGGCGATATAGAAGCCTTTGGCCAAATCAGCTTTGCCTCCGGCAGAAGCTCTATTGAAAACTGGGAAACCGGTTCGCCCGAGCTGATTGCCTTATACAACATTATGGAGAAAACAGAAGGTATTTACGGCGGCCGCTTTTCGGGCGCAGGCTTTCGTGGCTGCTGCATGGCTTTGGTGGACCCTGCCAAAGAGGAGGAGATACAAAAAGTGGTAACCAAAGCGTATATAAAGCAGTTCCCGGCTCTTGCCGAAAAGTTTTCTGTCCATTTTTGTAATAGTGCAGATGGCGTGCATCTCGGATAACGGAGGAAAAATATGAAGTGTGTGATTTTGGCGGCTGGGTATGCCACAAGGCTTTATCCGCTGACGGAAAATTTCCCCAAACCGCTTTTGAAGGTCGGGGAGAAAACGATACTTGATTGGCTACTGGATGATATACAGACGGCCGGCGTTACCGACGAATATGTGGTGATATCCAATCATAAATTCGCTTGCCATTTCGAAGAATGGGCGCGGACAAAGCCTTATCCCGTCACCGTGGTAGACGATGGAACGGAAACGAACGAAACGCGCCTTGGCGCCGTTCGGGATGTGCAATATGCAATCGAAAAGCTCGGAATAGAAAGTGATATATTGCTCCTTGCAGGGGATAATGTGTTGGATTTTAGTCTCACGGAATTTATCCGCTATGCCGAAGAAAAGAAGACCTCCTGCGTTATGCGGTATTACGAGTCGGACGCGGAAAAGCTGAAGAAAAGCGGCGTTTTGGCAGTGGACGAAAACGACCTTGTTCTCTCGATGGAGGAAAAGCCCAAAAGTCCCTCCTCCAACTGGTGCTGTCCGCCGTTTTATTACTACACGAAAGAAGATAGCCTTTGTATTCCCGAAGGTATCCGCGCAGGCTGTGGCACAGATGCACCCGGCAGCTTTGTGGCGTGGCTTTGCCAAAAGACGAAGATGCACGCGATGGAGATGCCCGGCAAGCGATACGATATAGGAAATCTCGAAAGCTATAACAGGGTAAAGGCCGAGTATAAGGGAATCGGGACAGAAACGAAATAAAAAAAGCTACGCAATCTTCAAAAGAGTGCGTAGCTTTTTGCATCTGCGACAATTACATTTTCAGTTTTTTGGCCAGTTCTTCTCTTTCGTAACGGTTCATGCTATAGTCCAAAATAATAATGCTGCTCCTTTTGCCGAGCGCCATTCTCCAAAGCTTTGCAAGAGGGATATACACACAGAAAACGGGGAGCAGGGCAGGGTGTTTTTTCAGAATCTTATACCGCCTTCTGGCAAGCTCGGCGACGGCACGAAACACGCTTTTAATCGTGGTAAACACATTCTTTTTCGTGGCCGGCCGGTATGTTTTATGAATACCATCCTGCAGGAAACTATCCAAAAGCGCATCGGCAAGGTCTTCCTCCCGAAGGCTAACAGAAAAGGAAAGCTTTATCCCCAAATGCTTTTCGCAAAGACAAAGCAAGGCCTCGGCAAAGGGTAAAAGCTCCATGTCGGTTAAGACAGGAAGTACAGAAGAATGCCAGACTTCTTTCTCTATACTTTGCGCAAAGGCAGCAAAATCGCACAGCATACGAAGGGTGGTATTATGAATCACAAAATGTCTTTGCAGATGCAAAACGAGCGAAACCATTGAAAAGGCAGGGGACAAGGTGGGGAAACTGAAGGTATCATACCGCCCCTCCTCCAAATTATCTAAGGCATGGGAGAAATAGGCGCGAAGCTTTTTTCCGCGGGCATCGGAGGCGAAATTTGTCACCTTTCTGTGAATTTCAACATGTACGCCCTTGTGCAGAAAGCAGTAATGGAATTCGTGCTCGTGTTGCTCTTTGGTTCGCTCCGCCGAGCCGGTTATCAGGGTAATGGCTCTTTCGTATTCGCTTTCGTCCACCAGAATATCTATATCGCCAAGCGGGCGATATAAAGGCTCGGGATAATAGCGCGAAACAGAAATGCCCTTTAAAACGGCGTGGCGGATATGATTTTCCGAAAGCGTTGCCAGAATTTCCGCCTGTACCGACAAGTTTTTATAGTTATTGGCGGCAACAAAAATGGCATGCTGCTCCCAGCTTTCCGGCGGCACAAGACCTGCCTTTGTGGCGCCGTCATATACAAGAGGCAAGCACGCATGATTGACAGCTATCCGCTTGATTTCGGCATAGTCAACCGTGCCCAGTTTTTCATGGACATGGGAGATGCTGTTTTTCAAAAGACAAATCAAATCGCGCTGTGACTCGTTCATAATGCGCCCCCTGTTTTGTTACCTTATTCTTCATTTTACCAGCTTTTTTCCACTTTGTCAATGTTTTTGCCAAAGGAAAAAGCGGTAAAGTCTTGTATATTTCCCCTGTTTGTGGTATACTCTAATAGGGAGAGTTAAAACTTTATACGGAGGTGCGCTTATGAGAATGTATCCATTTTTACATGCGGGAAGCGACCCACGGCGTATACCCGAGTACCGTCCGGCTGTTCCGGACGACAGAAACGACCCCGATTTTTTGCACCGGCCCGATAAATACGACCAGGATTTTATCTGGGACGGTGAAACGATGGACGAGGAAAAAACATGAGCGCGGGCGCTTTGCCGCCCGCTATCTTTACAAAAGGAGTAGAAAATGGAGAAAATTCAAAGCTTTACGGTAGACCACACAAAAATCGTGCCGGGTATGTACATATCGCGCGTGGATGGCGATGTCACCACCTATGATTTGCGCTTTTGCGCCCCAAACCGCGAAACACTTGACGGGGCGGCCATGCACACGATGGAGCATCTGTTTGCCACCTATATACGAAATACGGCTTTGGATGTACTGTATTTCGGCCCGATGGGATGCCTTACCGGATTTTATCTGCTCGTGCGAAATGCTGACCATACACGCGTCTGGACGGAAATCAAAGCGGTGCTGGAAAACATCAGCCGTTATGAGGGCGAGATTTTCGGCGCATCTGAGGTGGAGTGCGGAAATTACCGTTTTCATAATTTGCCGGCCGCACGCGAGATGGCGCGAAAATTTCGCGGAGTGCTACAGGCGCCGCCTGCGCTTTCCTATCCCGAGGCATAAAAAAGGGACAACAGAGTAACTGTTGTCCCTTTCTAAATGTTCTTATTTTTCGGGATAAAGCGGATACTTTTCGCAAAGGGCGGCCACGCGGGAGCGGACCTCCTGTGCGTTCTTTTCATAGTCGCGAAGGGTCATGGCCACAAGGGTTGCAATCTCGCGCATATCGTCCTCTTTCATGCCGCGGCTCGTAACGGCCGGTGTGCCGATGCGCACGCCGCTTGTGATAAACGGACTTTTTGTATCAAACGGAATGGCGTTTTTGTTCGCCGTAATGCCAACCTCGTCTAAAAGATGCTCAGCCTCTTTTCCCGTCAGTCCCATATCCGTAAGGTTTAAAAGCATAAGGTGGTTATCGGTGCCGCCCGAAACGAGCGGAATGCCGTTTTCGATAAAGGCCTCCGCCATAGCGGCTGCATTTTTCACAACCTGTGCCTGATACGCCTTAAAGTCATCCGAAAGCGCCTCTCCAAGACAAACGGCTTTGGCGGCAATCACATGCATAAGCGGACCGCCCTGTATACCGGGAAATACGGCCTTGTCAATTTGTTTGGCGTATTCCTCCTTGCAGAGAATAAGACCGCCGCGAGGACCGCGCAGCGTTTTGTGCGTGGTTGTAGTGACAAAATCGGCATGCGGCACGGGATTTGGATGAAGCCCTGCCGCCACAAGACCGGCAATATGGGCCATGTCCACGAGAAAATAGGCGCCGACCTCTTTTGCGATTTCCCCGAATTTGGCAAAATCAATCGTTCTCGGATAGGCGCTGGCACCGGCCAAAATAAGCTTCGGCTTACATTCCAGCGCAATACGGCGGATTTCCTCGTAATCAATGGTATTTGTGTCCTCGGTTACACCATAGGGGACAATATTAAAATATTTACCGGAAATATTTACAGGACTTCCGTGGCTGAGATGTCCGCCATGCGCAAGATTCATGCTCAGCACAGTGTCGCCCGGCTCTAGTACGGCAAAAAATACAGCTAAATTAGCCTGTGCGCCGGAGTGCGGCTGCACATTGGCATGGTCAGCACCAAAAAGCGCACAAGCGCGTTCTCTTGCCAGATTTTCCACAATATCTACACATTCGCAGCCGCCATAATAGCGTTTGCCGGGATATCCTTCGGCATATTTGTTTGTCAGGGGTGTTCCCATGGCTTCAATGACGGCATTGCTGACAAAGTTTTCAGAAGCAATCAGCTCGATTTTATGGCGTTGGCGGTTTACTTCTGCCTCAATCGCATCGGCTACCTGCGGGTCGATTTTTCTGATTTCATTCGTACTATACATGTTTTCGTATGACCTCCAAAATTTTTACTACAAATATTATAGCGGAAAACCTTTGCGTTTGCAAGGGCTTTGTGATAAAATGTAGAGAGAATAGTTTACAAATTTTCAGAAGGGAACAAGGAAAAAATGGACAAGAAAACGAAAGTGAAGAAAATAAGAGAGATTTTTGATAGGCTCTATCCGGATGCAGATTGCACCTTAGAATACAAAAACGCATTTCACCTTTTAGTGGCTACACAGCTGGCCGCCCAATGCACCGACGCGCGCGTGAATTTAGTAACACCCGCGCTGTTTGCGCGCTACCCCGACCCTGCCGCCTTTGCCGCCGCGGATATAGGGGAGCTGGAGGAGCTGATTCGCTCCACAGGCTTTTTCCATAATAAAGCGCGCAATCTAAAGGCGTGCGGTGCCATGCTTTGTGCCGAATTTGGGGGCGAGGTGCCGGATACGATGGAGGAGCTTCTTCGTCTGCCGGGTGTTGGCAGAAAGACGGCGAACCTTATCCTTGGGGATATTTTCGGGAAGCCCGGCATTGTCGTAGACACCCACGCCGGCCGCATTGCGAGAAGAATTGGCCTTACAAAAAATCAAAACCCCACCAAGGTGGAGCTTGATTTACTGAAAATTGTGGAGAAGGATTACCAGACGCGGTTTTGCCACCAGCTGGTTCTGCATGGCCGGATGCTTTGCCGCGCGGCCTCTCCGAAATGTACAGAATGTCCCGTAAAGCCGTACTGTGCCGACTACGCCTCTAAATCCAAATAGTGGCGTAGCAGAATTTCAACAATTTCATCCCGTTCCACATGGTTAATGAGGCTGCGGGCATTGTTATGGCTGGTGATGTAGGTGGGGTCACCGGAAATTAAATAGCCAACCATCTGACTTACGGGGTTGTACCCCTTTTCTTCCAGCGCTGCGTGTACAGTTGTCAGAATATCCCGTACCTTCTTCGCCGGGTCTGCCTCGATATTGAATTTCATGGTATTTTCGTTTGCGCTCATGATGCCACCGCCTCTCTTTGTGTTATGCTTATTATACGACATTTCGTGCTAAAAAGCAAGCTTTTTTTCGGCGATAAATGTTAAAATTTTGTAACTATATATGTATAGGGATGCCCTCGGTTTACGAAGAGGCATCCCCATTTTTTATTTCGGGCCGAAGGGGTCTATTATTTTTCCGTCCTTTTCCATAAAGAAGTGCAGATGCACGCCGCTTTCTGCGGCGGCCGTTTCGCCCATGCGGCCAATTTCCGCGCCCATCTCCACCTTTTCGCCTTCCTCTGCCTGTACCGAGGAAAGAGAGGCGTAGAAGCTTTTTAAGTTGTGACCGTGGTCTAAGACAACTGTTTTTCCGTATAGGTGGTCCTCATAAATACGGGCCACCGTTCCACCGGCTACGGCGGTGACCACATCATTTTCCGAGGGGAGAAAATCTATGCCGAGGTGACAACGCCATTCCCGAAGCGGCTCAAAATAGACAAGCTCCGTATCCGAATACGGGAGCTGGACTTCGCCTGTAGACGGAAGCTGAAACTCCGTCGGCGCAGGCGCCGTTTCCGAAGGCGCATTTACGGGGGCGACGGCTATTTCCTCTGCCTGTTCCTTTGCAATAGGCGCCGGCAAAGCCGAAGCTTTTGGGGTAGCTATAGGAGCAGGTGGGGTAGGAATTCCTGAAATTTCGGATATAACGGCGACTTCCTCCTCTTTAGCTATCTTGCTGTTTTCCTGCATCGTGCTGTACACGCGCGATGCTAAAATCGCAAGTGCTACACAGCCAATGGCAATCCATGTACTTTTCCTTACATTTTTCATAGTATCACTCCTTTCTACCTGTTATTTTCTCCGCTTTCTTCCGGAATATGCAAAAGGTGTATATTTTTCCGCGAAAAACAAAGGATAAGCAAAAAGGAGGTATTGTATGGAAATAAGAACGGATTTGGCACTGGAATATGCAGAGCTCTACTGGGAAACGGGGGCAGAGAAGGAAATACCGGGCGTACAGCTGGAAGAAGGCGGCGACAAAGAGGTGCGCATCACACGGGTAGAGGTTTTAGATGAAAAGGGCGAGGAAATTATAGGGAAAAAGCGCGGAAGGTATGTTACGATTGAGATGCCGTCGCTACTCGAAAGCGAGCCGGCGGTTTTGGGAAAGGCGAGTCGTTTTTTGGCCGAGGAGATTTTACAAATGGCCGGAAAACGGAGCCTTACGCTGGTGGCCGGCCTTGGCAACAGCCAGATTACGCCCGATTCGCTCGGCCCGAGGGTAGTGCCGCGGCTGGTGGTGACGCGCCACCTTTTTTCCCACATGCCGCGAGCAGTAGAAAATCTGGCGCCGGTTTGTGCGCTTGCACCGGGCGTACTGGGGATTACAGGCATTGAAACGGGTGAAATCATAAAAGGCGTTTGCGAGAGAGTAAAGCCGGACCTTGTGATAGTGGTAGATGCGCTGGCATCCCGAAGGACAGAGCGTGTCAGCACCACCATTCAGCTGGCCGATACCGGCATCAGCCCCGGAAGCGGTGTGGGAAACAAAAGAAAGGCCATAAATGAAGAAACCATAGGCGTACCGGTTTTGGCTATCGGCGTTCCTATGGTGGTAGATGCGGCCACGATTGCGGGGGATACGATTGACCTTGTTATCGATACACTAGTGAAGGAGGCTAAAGGGGATTTTTACAAAATGCTGCAGAATTTAGACAGAGAGGAAAAGCACGCGCTGATTCGCGAGGCACTTCCGAGGGAGATGAGCGGCATGATGGTAACGCCAAAGGATATTGACGCCCTTTCCGAAAAGGTGGCGCATATCGTGGCAAACGGCATAAATTTCGCCCTGCATCCCGGTATAACCGAGGAAGAAATCAGCGCCTTTGTAGGCTGATTTAAAACAGAAGACGGACCAAAAAAGCGCCAAGAAGAATGCCGGTGCCATCGGCTAGAAGGGCGCTTTTTAAGGTGTAGCGGCTGTTTTTCGCTTTTGTGGCTGCAAAGTAAACGGTCAGGGTATAAAAGGTGGTTTCGGTTGAACCGGCAATTACGGAGGCTACCCGGCCGGCAAAGCTGTCCGGCCCGTAGGAATTTAAAATATCATGTAAAACGGCCAAAGAGGCACCGCCTGAAACAGGGCGCAGAAGAGCAAACGGAAGCACCTCGGAAGGAAACCCTATTTTCGTGCTTATGCCCGATAAGGCGCGACAGACAAGGTCGGTAGCGCCCGAGGCACGAAGCATACTGACGGCCGTTACCAACCCGATAAGAGAGGGGAGGATGGAAAAGGTGGAGGTAAGGCCGTTTTTAGCACCGCTTAAAAAGGTGTCAAAAAGGGGAACACCCCGAAGGAGACCGCAAAAAATGATAGCGGCAATGGTGAGGGGGATAATGAAGTCTGAAAATTGCATATTAACCTCTCTTTTGGAAAAATTTTGCGCTGAGAATACCGACAGATAGCGCAAAAACGGAAACTATCCATACGGGCAGGATAATTTCACCGGGGCGCGACGAGCCGGCCGTCTGGCGAAGGAGAAGGAGCGTGGTGGGCAATAGCTGCAGGGAAGCGGTGTTAATCAGTACAAACATACACATTTCATCAGATGCCGCGGAGCGTCCGCCGTTTCGCTCGTCTAAAAGGCGCATAGCGCGAAGACCTAAGGGCGTGGCGGCATTTCCCATTCCTAAAAGGTTTGCGGCCATGTTCATCACAATAGCGCCGAGCGCCGGGTCGTTTTTCCGAAGACGGGGAAAAATAAGACGCGTAATGGGCCGGAGAAGACGCGAAACACCCTCTACAATGCCGCTTTTTTCGGCTATTTCCATAAGTCCCGTCCAAAAGCACATTACCCCCAGCATCCCGAGAGCAAGGCTCGCTCCCTCGCCGGCACCGGAAAGCGCGGCTTCAGCAACAAGCGAGATGCGCCCCGTGAATATGCCGGTGATAATGGCGGCCAAAAGCATAAAGCCCCAGATGAAATTCAGCATATAATCGCCTCCGCTCCTATTTCTATGCGTAGGGGGGCGAAAACATGCAAACGGGACAGACGGCATATTGTCTGTCCCGTTTAGCTTTATGACTATTGTGGCGGCGTGATATCGGCATCCCGCATAGCGGGATTATCGATAAGCTTTCCGTTTTCCGTAAAACGGGAGCCGTGGCACGGGCAATCCCAGCTATGCTCGGCACGGTTCCAATGAAGGGCGCAGCCGAGGTGGGGACATCGCCTTTTGACAGGCATAAGAAGGTTTGCCGCCGAGGAAAAGCCGTTTACGAAAAGCTGCGGCTTTAGGATGCTTCTTTGCGGCGAAAAGACGGCGGCGTGTGGGTTTTCCTTTCCGCAGAGCATGTCACAAAGTATTTTGGCGGCGGCCATGGAGGAGGTCATACCCCATTTCTGAAAGCCGGTGGCCACAAAAAGGTGCGGCGTTTTGGCAGAGTATCTTCCTATATAGGGAACACCGTCAAGGCTCATACAATCCTGCGCGGCCCAACTATAGCGAAGATGGGCATTGGGATAATGCTCTTTTGCAAAAGCCGAAATTTCGCGCCACGCCGTCCCGTTTTTGCCGGTACGGTGTCCGCCGCCGCCGATAAACAAAAGCGAGTTATAATTCCGAAAGGACAATCCCTTTTCGTTTTCATCGATATACATCCCGTCTATATGGGGTGCATTTTCGTAAGCGGCCACATAGCTTCTGTGCTGGTAAAGCTTTAAAAAGTAACTGCCGTGCGCGTTGATAAACGGAAAATGCGTCGTGACCACTATGTTTTCGGCGCGGATTTTTCCACCCTTAAAAAGTGCGGTCTTTCCCTGTATATCATAGATAAAAGTATTCTCATAGATGCGAAGGTCTTTTGCTATTTCCGCGATGAACATAAGAGGATGAAACTGTGCCTGCCCCGGAAAACACACGGCACCCTTTGTAGAAAAGGGCAGCGCCGGCTTTTCTACATAAGTGGCCGGGGAACCAAGCCGGACTGCCGCACTTACTTCCTCCTCCAGCTTTTTCCGGTCCGAGAGGGAATAGGTGTAGGCTTTTTTTTCTTCCCAGCCGCAGTCTTTTCCTGCGCACATCTGCCGGTATTCCCCGACGGCCGCTTCGTTTGCATCGAGATACATTTTTGCCTTCTCTGCTCCCACCGTTTTCAGAAGCTTGGCGTAGATAAGTCCATGTAAAGAAGTGATTTTCGCCGTTGTATTTTGCGTGATGCCACCGGCAATGGTTTTGCCTTCGACAAGTATATACGGAACGCCGGCCTTTTGCAGAAAATGTGCACACAGGATGCCACAAAGGCCGCCGCCGATAATGAGAACATCCGTTTTGTGCTCCCCCGAAAGCGCAGGGAAAGAGGGGAGGGAAACGGAATCGGACCAAACAGATTTTTGCATAAAGAAACCTCCGGATAAATTTAGAGGTAGTATATGTACTTTTTGCCAAAACATACAAAAAGGGGGCTAAAGAGTATTTTTCAAAAAATTTCATAATATCTCTTGACAATTTCAGGATAAAGTGGTATCTTTATATTAGCACTCGGCGGAGGGGAGTGCTAATTCTATATAAGAAGTGATGATATGCAGCTCAGCGAAAGAAAAAAACTGATTTTAAATGCAATTGTCAGCGAGTATATTGAAACGGCAGAGCCGGTAAGCAGCGTAACCATCGTGAATAAATACAATGCCTGTTGCAGCTCAGCAACGGTGCGAAATGAAATGGCAGAGCTGGAGGATATGGGATATTTAGACAAACCGCACACCTCCGCCGGACGGATGCCCTCCGGCCGCGGTTATCGTTTTTATGTGGACTCCCTGTTTCCCTATAAATCTCCGGAGAACAAAACGGCAGGCCTTCGCAGGGCTTTTCTTTCTCAGCTTTCCGAAAGCGATGATGTGATTGAAAAAGCCTCGGAATTTATTTCACGGTTTACAAATTACACGGTTATTGCCACCGATTCCTACGGGAATACGCCGCGGAGGGTGTATACGGGCGGTGTGGTTAATATTTTCAACCATCCCGAATACAAAAATCTCGAAAAGGCAAGGCGGCTGATAAGCTTTATTGACAGTCGCGACAGGATTTACAAAATGATATCGGAGCTGGACGATGGGGAGAGCCTTCGTATTCTGATTGGAGATGAGAACACCTTTGAGGATTTGAAGGATTGCAGTATGGTCATCTCGCATTATCGCGATACCCGTGGTCGGCGCGGCGGAATGGGCATTATCGGGCCTACGCGCATGCACTATGCACAGGTGGTGGCGTCGCTGGCGGCTGTTACCGATATGATTCAGAAACTGATTTCGGAAAAGGAGAAGTAAAGGCAAATGTGCGAAGAGGAAAAGAAGATAGATAAAGAAGAAATGCCGGCAGAGGAAAAGGAAATTTCGGTAGAGGAGGCAGTAGCCGAGTATAAGGACAAGCTGCTTCGCCTAACAGCCGAGTTTGATAACTTCCGAAAGCGTACCTTAAAGGAAAAGGAAACACTTTTCTCGGACGGCCGCGCCGACTGCGTGCTGGCTTTCCTGCCGCTGGTAGATAACCTCGAGCGGTTTATGGAGGCGGCGCAGGAGGAAGCGGAGGACAGTCCCTTACGGCAGGGCCTTGAAAAGGTGGTAAAACAGCTGGGTGATATCCTGAAGGGACTGAAAGTAGCGGAAATTCCTGCCATCGGCGAAAAATTTGACCCCAATGTGCATAATGCCGTTATGCACATAGAAGATGAAAAGATAGACGAGGCAACCGTGGTGGAGCAATTCCAGAAGGGATATACCATCGGGGACAAGGTGCTTCGTTTCAGTATGGTAAAGGTAGCAAACTAATAATAGAAAGAAGGAAATAAAAATGGCAAAAATTATAGGAATTGACTTAGGAACAACAAACTCTTGTGTAGCGGTTATGGAGGGCGGCGAGCCGGTCGTTATCGCAAACGCAGAAGGCGCCAGAACGACCCCGTCTGTTGTCGCTTTTACAAAGGATAACGAGCGCCTTGTCGGGCAGGTGGCCAAAAGACAGGCTATCACCAACCCCGAGCGCACCGTAATCTCCATTAAGCGCGATATGGGTACGGACAAGCGCGTCTCGATAGACGATAAGAACTACACGCCGCAGGAAATTTCGGCCATGGTGCTGCAGAAGCTGAAGGCTGATGCGGAAAGCTATATCGGGGAACAGGTAAGCCAGGCCGTTATTACCGTTCCGGCGTATTTCTCCGATGCCCAGCGTCAGGCAACGAAGGATGCCGGTAAAATTGCGGGCCTTGAGGTACTTCGTATTATCAACGAGCCGACGGCGGCCGCGCTGGCGTATGGTATGGATAAGGATACCGACCAGAAAATTATGGTATATGACCTCGGCGGCGGTACTTTTGATGTATCTATCCTTGAAATTGGCGACGGTGTTTTTGAAGTACTGGCGACCTGCGGTAACAACCGTCTCGGCGGCGATGACTTTGACGAGAGAATTATGGAATACATCTGCGCAGAATTCAAGAAGGAGCAGGGCATTGATTTAAAAGGCGATAAAATGGCTATGCAGCGCCTTAAGGAAGCTGCCGAAAAGGCAAAAATTGAGCTTTCCGGCGTTACCACCTCGAACATTAACCTGCCCTTTATCACGGCTGACGGCTCCGGCCCGAAGCATCTGGATATGACCTTAACGCGTGCTAAATTCAACGAAATCACAGCGGATTTGGTAGAAAAGACGATGGGCCCGTCCCGCGATGCGCTCCAGCAGGCAGGACTTTCCGGCAGCCAGATTGATAAGGTGCTTTTAGTCGGCGGCTCCAGCCGTATTCCGGCTGTTTACGATGCCGTAAAAGCGCTGACAGGAAAAGAACCGCATAAGGGCATAAATCCGGACGAATGTGTAGCCGTTGGTGCCGCTATTCAGGCCGGCGTTTTGGCCGGTGATGTACAGGATTTGGTACTTCTTGATGTTACGCCGCTTTCTTTAGGCCTGGAAACCCTCGGCGGTGTATTTACCAAGCTGATTGACAGAAACACCACTATCCCGACAAAGAAGAGCCAGATATTCTCCACCGCGGCAGACGGACAGACAAGTGTAGAAATTCATGTTCTGCAGGGCGAAAGAGAAATGGCGGCTTACAATAAAACACTTGGCCGTTTCTCCCTTGACAACATTCCGGCCGCACCGCGCGGCGTGCCGCAGATTGAGGTTACCTTTGATATTGATGCCAACGGCATCGTGCATGTTTCCGCCAAGGACATGGGAACCGGAAATGTACAGGATATCACGATTACCGCTTCCGGCAACCTTTCCGACGAGGAAATTGAAAAGGCCGTAAAGGAAGCCGAGAAGTTTGCGGAAGAGGATAAAAAGAAGAAGGAAGAAATTGATATCCGCAATGCCGGCGACCAGCTGGTGTACCAGACGGAAAAGACCATGGCGGACCTTGGGGATAAGCTTTCCGAAGAAGATAAGAGCGCCATTACGCCTTTGGTGGACAGCCTGAAGGAAGCACTGAAGGGTACGGATACGGCGGCTATCAAGGCGGCCACCGAAGCACTCCAGCAGAAGTTTTACGAAATTTCGGCAAAGCTTTACCAAAACGCAAATCCGGGCGGCGCACCGGGTGCCGATATGGGCGCAAATCCGGGCGCAGGCCAAGGGGACGAAAATGTATACGATGCCGACTATAAGGTAGTAGACGACGATAAATAATAAGGAAAAATGTGGGGATGTTAAATATTTTAACATCCCCAAACATAGTAGGAGTAGACAATGGCAAAAAGAGATTATTACGAGGTGCTGGGTGTAGAGAAGGGCGCCGGTGATGAGGAGCTGAAAAAAGCCTTCCGCCGAAAAGCCAAGCAGTATCATCCCGACCTTAACAAGGATAATCCGGAGGCAGAAGGAAAATTCAAAGAGGTCAATGAGGCCTACGAGGTACTGAGTGACCCCGAAAAGCGCAGCCGCTATGACCAGTTCGGCTTTGCCGGCGTCGACCCCAGCTATCAGCAGGGCGGCTTCGGCGGTGGCGGTTTCGGCGGTGGTTTCGGTGGTATGGATGACCTCGGTGATATTCTCGGCAGCATCTTCGGCGGCGGTTTCGGCGGCCGTGCCAGACAAAACAGACCTGAGCAGGGGCGCACTATCCAGCAGAATATCACCATTACCTTTGAAGAGGCGGCCTTTGGGACCGAAAAAACCATCCGCGTTATCCGCATGGAAAACTGTACGGAATGTAGCGGCAGCGGCGCGAAGAAGGGGACGGAGCCCCAAACCTGTCCCACCTGTCGCGGAACGGGGCAGGTGCGTATGTCCATGGGCTTTATGAGCACTGCCAGAACCTGTGATACCTGCCGCGGAACCGGCAAAATTATAAAGGAGCCTTGCGCCCATTGTCAGGGCTACGGGCAGGTACGGCATGACCGCACCATCAGCGTAAAAATCCCTGCCGGTATAGGGGACGGACAGGCCATTTCCATTCGCGGAGAGGGGGACCACGGCAAACGCGGCGGCCCCGCCGGCGATGTTATCTTGCAAATCAGCGTAAAGGAGCATCCGCTCTTCCAAAGACGCGGCAACGATGTCATCTGCCACATGCCCATTACCTTTGCCGAGGCGGCGCTGGGGGCGGAAATGGAGGTTCCCACCTTAGACGGTAAGGTGCGCTACACCGTGCCGGAAGGCACGCAAAACGGCGCTGTATTCCGCCTTAGGGAAAAGGGTATTCCGCATATCGGCGGCCGTGGGCGTGGCGACCAGCTTGTGTATGTACAGATTGAAATCCCGAAAAATCTGACGGCGCCGCAGAAAGAAATCCTGAAAAAATTTGCGGATGCAACCGGTATGAAAAACTATAAAAACAAGCAGAAGTTTTCGGATAAGATACGGAATTATTTTGGAGGCTGAGTATGAAGGAATATACGATTACAAAGGTGGACAAAAAGCCGGTGGATTGGGAAACCATCCCGAAGGCGGAAATCGATACCTACGGCTGGATGGATAACGGCTATGCACCGCGCGTTCTCGCGGCTCTTTGCTATGACGAGGAGGCCATATATGTAAAGTTCTGGGCGCATGAGAGCGAGGTGCGCGGCGTTAACAAAAACCATCAGGAGCCTGTGTATGAGGATAGCTGCGTAGAGTTTTTCTTCCAACCTGTTTCCAGCCCGTATTTTGTGAACATAGAAACGAATGTGGTGGGCGCACAGCTTATTGGCTTTGGCAAGGAGCGCGACGGGCGCGAAGAGGTGCCGGTTTTGGACGATGTTATGAAAATCGAGCCGTCTGTTACCGATGCCGAAAGCTATCAGGGCGATGTGTGGACGCTTTCTTATCGCGTGCCTTTCTCCTTCATTAAAAAGTATTATGGCGATATAGATGTCGTTGCAGATGGCCTCAGAGCCAATCTCTATAAATGCGGAGACCTTACAAAATACGAGCATTACGGCATGTGGAACCCGGTGGAAAATCCCGAGCCGGATTTTCATAAGCCGGAGTTCTTCGGGCGTATGACATTTGAAAAATAAGAAAAAGCCGAGCGTTTGCTCGGCTTTTTGTATGCCATTTTTAAAGCTGTGCGGCTTTTACCGTGTTTTTCATCAGCATCGCAATCGTCATAGGACCTACACCGCCGGGAACGGGCGTGATGGCGTAGGCTTTTTGGCTGACGGCTTCAAAGTCCACATCGCCGCAAAGCTTCCCTTCCTCGTTTCGGTTCATGCCGACATCAATCACAACGGCACCTTCCTTCACCATATCCGCCGTGATAAAGCCGGCCTTGCCTACGGCGGCTACCAGAATATCGGCCCGGCGGCAAACCTCCGCTAAATTTTTCGTGCGGGAATGGCAGATGGTTACGGTGGCGTTGGCATGAAGAAGGAGCATAGCCTGCGGCTTGCCTACAATATTACTGCGGCCGACTACGACACATTCCTTTCCCGCAGGGTCTATACCGCTTTCGCGAATCAGCTCCATAACACCGGCAGGGGTGCAGGGGAGAAAATCAAAATCTCCTATCATAATTTTTCCCACATTGACAGGGTGGAAGGCGTCCACATCCTTTTCGGGGCGGATAGATAAAAGCACGCGCTCTTCCGAAATATGCGAAGGCAGCGGCAGCTGGCAGAGAATGCCGCTGATTTCAGGGCGGCTATTCAAGGCTTCAATCAGCGAAATCAGCTCTTCTTCCGTAGTTTCGGAAGGCAGCGCATGCTCCTCCGAATAAATGCCGATTTCACCGCAGGCCTTTTTCTTCGCGTTTACATACACGCGCGAGGCCGGATTATCGCCGACGATAATGACCGCAAGTCCCGGGAAAATCCCCTTTTCCTTCAGAGCCAAAACTTCATCGCGAAGGGCGTCCTTTACTTCTTGTGACACTTTTTTTCCGTCTAACAGTTTCATGCTTTGTATCCTCATTTCCTAATAGTTTTTTTATTAAATCTTGTCTTCCGGCTTTTACAAGAGCCGCCCTTGCCGCTTTTCGGTTCTCCGGCTTATAGAGCTGAAGCAGTATTCTTTGCAAATGCTTTTCGGGCTCACTTTTGGCGACATACAAGGTTTCCCCCGTCAAAGGGTGTATGCCGGTGTAGAACATAGCCGTTGAAAGCGTGCCGGGGGTGGGGTAGAAATCCTGCACCTGCTCGGCGTGGATGTGGTGCTCCTTCATGTATAGGGCAAGCGTGGCCGCATCGTCTATCGTACAGCCCGGATGGCTTGACATAAAGTAGGGCACCAGATATTGGCGCTCATTTTTTCTTTGAAATCTTTCGGCAAAAGCTTCATAAACGGCGGCCTTTGGTTTCCCCATGCAAAAAAGCGTGTTTTCGGCAATATGCTCCGGCGCGATGCGAAGCTGGCCGCTGATATGATGGCGGCAAAGCTCGTCAAAAAAAGCACTCTTTTTATCCGCCTGCAGATAGTCGTACCGGATTCCGGAACGGATAAACACCTTTTTAATGCCCGGTATCTTGCGCAGAGCGCGCAGCATTTGCAGATACTTTTCATGCGAAACCCGTAAGTTTTTGCAGGGCGAGGGAAACAGACATTGGCGGTTTTGGCAAAGGCCGTTTTTCAGCTGTTTTTCACAGGCCGGCTGCATAAAGTTTGCCGTCGGTCCGCCAAGGTCATGGATATACCCTTTAAATCCGGGCATTTTTGATAAAGTTTTGGCCTCTTCCACAACCGATGCGACGCTCCGGCTTTGCACGATACGCCCCTGATGAAAGGCAAGAGAGCAGAAATTGCAGCTCCCGAAGCACCCGCGGTTGGCGGTGATACTGAAAAGGATTTCCGAAAGCGCCGGTATCTCCTCCGTATAGGAAGGATGGGCGGCGCGCATATAAGGAAGGGCGTACACCGCATCCAGCTCCGTCTCGGAAAGCGGCATACAGGGCGGGTTTTGCACGAGATAGCGGTTATCGTGCTTTTGTACGAGCACCTTTCCGTTTATCGGGTCCTGGTTTATGTATTGGAGCCTCGCCGCCTCGGCGTAGGCTTTTTTGTTCTCACTAATCTCTGTGAAGGAGGGAAGGTATACGGCATCCGCCGGAGGACTGGCGGTAAGATAGGCCGTACCCGGTACCCAGGTGATTTCCTCTACCGGAATACCGTTTGCCAGCGCATGTGCCACCTCGCAAATCGGCTTTTCGCCCATGCCGTAAATCAGAAGCGGCACGCGGCTGTCAAAGAGAATACTGCGGCGCACCTTATTATCCCAGTAATCATAATGGGCAAAGCGGCGCAGGCTCGGCTCAATACCGCCGAGAATAATGGGCATGTCCTTGCCAAAGGCGCGCCTTGCAAGATTGGCATATACAATAGAGCATCGGTCCGGTCGGCCGCCGGCCGCACCGCCCGGTGCATACGCATCGGTCCGGCGTTTTTTCTTCGCGACGGTATAATTACTGACCATGGAATCGAGATTGCCGCAGGAGAGTAGTACCCCCAGCCTTGGCGGCGGGAAGGCGGCAAAATCCGCCTCGGTATCAAAACGGGGGCGCGCCAAAATGGCTACGCGAAAGCCCTCCCTTTCCAGTACGCGCGAGATAATGGCGGCACCAAAGGAGGAATGGTCAATATATGCATCCGCGCTGACAAGGAGAAAATCGTATGTATCCCAGCCGCGTGCGGTGATTTCAGCCGGGGAAATGGGCAGAAACGGCATATAGCAGAGGCCTCCTATTTCGTAATTTCAGCCAGGATATACTCGCCGGCAATAAAACGCACGATGGCGGTGGTGCCATCCCCTATCTGGGGCAAAAGGGAAGAGGCAGATACGGTACCATCCGCCCGCCTTTCCGCGTTCTGTGCCACAGAGCCGACCTTACCGTAAACGGGAGAGTAGACGGATATGGCAGAGCTATCGTAAAGGTTATCCGGCTCGGGGCGAAGCTGCAGCGCGCCGCCGACAGAGAAGGGCAGCATGCCGAAGTAATGCTTCTGGCCGGTTATCGTAACAAAGATGGACAAGGGAAAGCCCCCTTTTTTTGCAGAATATCAGCCGCCGAGTGCGGCCATGTCAAGCACCGTATACGCAGAAGGAATTTCGTGCATCTCTTTACGGTGACCGGCAGAAAGCTCTTCTATCTGGTAGGCAAAGGCTTCGCCACCATCTACGCCTTCAATCCCGGCAAGAGAGGAATCGCGGAGATAAAAACGAAGGGTTCCGCCGGCAGGCGTCTGATACTCGTCAAAGGAAAGGGTTTCCCCCATAAAGGCACCCTCTCCGCTTTTTACAAAGGTAATACCGTCGGCACGGAGGGCATCACCGGCCATGTTACTGGCAGCAGAAGAAACCTCGGCACCGCTGGTGATGACCATTTTGCTCTGGTGGTCAATCATATAGGTAACGCCATCGCGGATGACAGTATTATAGGTTTTCCCGTCCGCGGCCGTTTCCATGGCGATATTGTCTCCATCTACCGAAACAGAGAAGGCGAGAACGCCGCCTTCGTCCTGTACGCGGGCTTTCATAAAATATTGGTTACTTTTGATAATATTGACAAAGGCCTCAGAGCGGTCGGCACTTTTTTCTGTGTTTTCCGCATTGGTACTATTCTGCGGGTGCGAGGCCGCATCCTCTTTTATTTCTGCCGCCGGTGTGTTTTCGGCGGTGCCGCCGGACTCCTTACCCGGTGCAGGGGCGCAGCCGGAAAGCAAAAGGGCAAAAAGCATGAGGGACGCAATTATTTTTTTCATAAAATCCGCTCCTTTTTTCAGATGAATTTACATATAGTATAGCATTTTTCGCCCCCGAATACAATAGAAAGCCTCCATTTTTGCGAATTTTTGCAAAAATCGCCGGGGGAAGCGGCGGATGGTAAAAACATTTGCTAAAACTATTGATTTTTCCGCCCGGAAGAGGTAGAATACAAGAGGAAGAAAAATCTGAGTAAGACGGAGAAAAAATATGCGAATCAATAAATTTATTGCCGCCGCAGGCATATGCTCCCGCCGAAATGCCGATATGCTGATTTTAGATGGCCGTGTGACGGTAAACGGCTCTCTCGTAAAAGAGCCGGGGATGGATATAAGAGAGCAGGATGTCGTTTTGGTGGACGGAGAAAGAATAGGCAGTGCGACGAAAAAGTATTACATCGCCCTCCATAAGCCGGACGGCTATGTGACGACAACGGACGACCCCTTCGGGCGGCCGACGGTGATGGAGCTGCTGGGCGATATAGACGCCCGCCTTTTTCCCGTCGGGCGGCTGGATTATCATACGGAAGGCCTTTTGCTCTTGACAAATGACGGCGATTTTGCCAACGCCGTCACACACCCGCGTAATGAAATTTATAAGACCTATATTGCCCGGGTAAGCGGCTTTCCCACACTGGCAAAGCTCGGCAGGCTGCAGCGCGGCATACAGCTGGAGGACGGGAAAACGGCCCCTTGTAAGGCCATGGTAATCCGGCAGGAGCCGGACGGCGTAGAGATTTCCATCTCGATAAGAGAGGGGCGAAACCGGCAGGTACGCCGTATGATGGAGGCTATCGGGCACAAGGTTTTGCATCTTAGACGCATCTCTGTCGGCAACATACAGCTCGGGCATCTGCCGAAAGGAAAGTGGCGGCATCTGACGCCGCGAGAAATTGAAGGAATAAAGGGAAGATAATGGTGGATTATTTAGTTATACTTTTCGCAAAGGTGATAGGCGCATTTTGCAGCCTTTTAGGTGGCGGAACGAATTTGCCGGGACAGCTCGCCCTTAAAATGCGCCCCGGTATCTTAAAAAGGCTGGTGAGAGGGTACCATGTTATTCTGGTAACCGGAACAAACGGGAAAACCACCACCACGGCCATGCTGCAGAATATACTGAAAAAGACGGGGAAGCGCGCGATAAACAGTACCAGCGGCGCCAATATGAAGGGCGGCGTGGTGTCCTGCCTTATCCGGAACTTTCCGCTATGCGGCAGGGTAGACGGCGATTATGCTGTGCTGGAGGTGGATGAGGCGTATATGCGCTATATTACGGCCGATATCGAGCCGGAGGTTATTGCCATTACCAATATTTTCCGCGACCAGATGGACCGCTATGGTGAGGCATCCAAAACGCTTGCGCTGATTGAGGAGGCCTGCCAAAAGGCACCCGGCGCCACCCTCGTTTTAAATGCCGACGAGCCGCTTTTAGGAAGCTTTCTGCCGCAGCACAAGCGGTTTTTCTATGGGTTTTCGGTTTCCCCGAACGCGGAGAAAAGGGAGGAGGCCGGGGGAGGCTTTTGCAAGCGGTGCAAGGTGCCGTTTTCCTATGACTTTACAACCTTCGGGCAAATGGGTGCATACCGCTGTCCTGTATGCGGCTTTGCAAGACCCGAGCTCGGGCTTGCCACATCGGAAATTCTCGAAATTTCGGCGGATTCTTCCACGGTGCGTATGGGGGATATGACGGTGCATATTCCGCAGGCCGGGGCGTATAACATTTACAATGCGCTTTGCGCCGCGGCATGCGCCAAGAGCGTGGGCGTTACCTCTTCTTTCATAGAGGAGGGTATCCGCGAGCAGAAGAGCCGGTTCGGGCGGCAGGAAACCGTACAGGTCGAAAACGCCGAGGTCCGGATTATTCTGATTAAAAATCCTGCCGGCGCGCGGGAGGCCATCTCCTCCGTTTTGCCGGATACGGAGGAAGTGCGCGTGGGCGTCCTTTTAAATGATAATGTGGGCGATGGAACGGATGTTTCGTGGATTTATGATGTGGATTTCGGGAGATTGTCCAAAATGCGGGTGGCTGAGTTTCTGGCCGGCGGCACACGCGCTTATGATATGGCGGTGCGGCTTGAAACAGAGGGTTTTCAAAATATCTCGGTGTATACGGGGTACGACGAGCTGGTGTCGGCCCTTTGCCATATCCGGGGCAGGGTGTATCTGTTTGTCACTTATTCGGCCATGATTGGCCTAAGACGCCAGCTCCATCGGAAAAAGTACATCCAAAAGCTTTGGTTTTAGCATAAATTTATAAATACGGCACAAAATAACACCGAGGTGATAAAATGCTCGGTGTTATTTTTTCTGTGATTGCCGGTGCGGCCATGAGTTTTCAGGGCGTTATGAACACGCGCCTGTCGGAGAAGGCCGGCCTTCTGGAGGCCAATGCCTTTGTGCAGGGAACGGCTTTTATTCTTTCCCTTATTGCGATGCTTCTGTTTGGAAATGGAAGCTTTCGCGCTATCTGGGAAACGGATAAGCTGTATCTGGCCGGCGGCATACTGGGGCTTGTCATTACCATAACCGTTATGCTGGCCATAAAAAATCTAAGTCCTACGGTGGCCATTTCCATCATCTTAATTGCCCAGCTTTTGGTCGCGGCCGGGATAGATGCTTTTGGCCTTTTGGGAAGCGAAAGCACGGCCTTTACGCTGCCCAAATACATGGGGATTTTACTGATGATTGCAGGCGTTTTGGTGTTTAAGCTCGTATAATTTACCACGCGGTGGTCAAGGCTACATCGGTGTAATAGGTGGTCAGGATATCCCGGTAGCTGCTGCCGTTTTCTGCCATAAAATTTGCGCCGTACTGCGAAAGCCCCACGCCGTGTCCGCTTCCCTTCACATGGAAAATGAAGCTTTCGGGCGTTTCTTCTATTTCAAAGTTTGCAGAGCGGAGGTCAAAGTGCGCGCGGATATCGGTGCCGCGAAATGCGGTGCCGCCTAAAGTGATGGTTTGCACGGCTCCACCTTCACTTCTTGTATAGTCCCCGACCGTAGCTTCGGAAATGCCAAGCGTCGCACAAATCTCGGTTTTGGGAATCTCGGCGGTGGTAAGAAACCGCGGGGAAGAGGCATCGCCCGCGCTCTCCACGCTTTTAAGATATGGGAGCGCACCGCCCCACACATCGGCAGAGTTTTCCGTTCGTCCGCCGGCTGCTGAATGAAAAACGGCCACAATCGGTTCGTCGTCGTAGGTGACGATTTCGCCCTCTGTATCCCTGACCGCGGCAGCGATTTTTTCATAATATGTGGCATACCAGTCCTCGCCCATTTCCGTATGTAGAGCCTCATCGGAAAGCCATGCCTTACAATGCGTGCTGTCGGTACAGACAGCAGCCTCAGGATGGTCGGCATTTTCCTCGTCGCTCGTCATGCGGTTGTAAATATAGGTGCGGGCCGCTACGGCCTGTGCTTTCAGCGCTTCCTCGTGAAAGGAAGCCGGCATTTCGGCGGCGACAACGCCTATAAGATACGCCTCAAGCTGCATTTTAGCAAGGCTTTTTGTATCCGCACGCCAAACAGACACAAGGGGAGAAGAATGGCGGCCTCCTGTATTCTTTGGGGACAAAAGACAGAGGGACAAAAAAGTGGGAAGTAGAATTAAAAGACAAAAAAGGAGCAGTATAAACAGTAAAATTCTTTTCAAAAAGCTCGTCCTCCATACTGGTTTATTAAAACCTATGCAAGGGACGAGCTTTCTATGCTTTTTTTCTGTTTAAGCAGCGGTATCTACGGTAATCGTTTGCAAAACACTTTCCGTAATCGGCGTGAAGGAAGGCTCCGCTATAAGGTCTTCATCCGGGACGGCGGCAATGACCTCTGTGTGTACATCGCAGGTTTCCGGCACAGTTTCATTCGCGGAGGCTGGGGGCGCCGCCTCTATATGCGTTGCCGGACAAAAGGCAGAGGCACGCATATTCGTTTCATCGCAAACCTTAACCGAGCTGTGGGCGGTGCAGATGGTACCGGAGATATAGCTTTCCGCATCCTCCGCAGAAGCATCCGATGGCAGATTATCCAGTGTGCCAAGCGCCGAAACCTCGCGTGTATCTGGGCAAGCCGTTGTAGCCAACAAATTTGTTTGTGTGCAAACGACAAAAGTTTTATGCACACGACAGTAGGTGGTGGGAATTTGGTTTTCGCCGAGATACACATAGGAAACCTGACTGCCGCGGATATCCTTAAAGCAGGCGGATGTTGCAAGTGTTCCGCTTTCCTTGCAAATGGCCGTTGTTTTCATGCCACTGGGAAGGGAAAAGGTTTTGCCTTCTTTACCCTCATGAATTTCGTTCATGATTTCTCGCCATAGGGGAATGGCGGGATTATATCCGATGGCACCGAGGGATTTCGGCTGGTCATAGCCGAACCAGACGGCTGTTACATAATAGGGGGTGTATCCGATAAACCAGCGGTCGTTGTCGTTTGTGGTGGTGCCGGTCTTGCCCGCCACGGGAATCCGGCTGTTATCCAGATAAGCTGCACTTCCTGTGCCGTAACGGACCACACCTTGTAAAAGCTGCGTCATTTGGTAGGCGGAAGGCTCGCTCATGGCAATTTTTACATCCTCGCTTTTTTGTTCCAAAAGCACCTCGCCATCGTAGCTTTCTACCCTGGTGTAGGTAGTGGGCGGGGTATACAACCCTTTGCTCACAAACGGAACATACGCGGCACACATTTCTGCCACGGAGACGCCATCCGTAAGGCCGCCGAGAGCCAGAGCGGGATATACCTTGTCCGTGTATACCTTGCCATCGCGCGTTTCGTTTTCTACAAGACTGGTAATGCCTAAGTTTTTCTGCAGGAAATCAAAGGAAGCGTCTACGGTGATTTTATCTAAAACCTTCACCGCAACGGTGTTGAGAGAACGCGCAACCGCTGCACTTATAGAAACAGGACCTGAGAAACCACCGCCGGCATTTCGGGGGGACCAGCCATCAATGGTGATGGGACCATCCACCACGATTGAGTTGGGGTTTATATGACCATATTCAATAGCCGGTGCGTACACGGCAATAGGCTTTATGGTGGAACCCGGTTGCCGCAGCGTATCCGTCGCACGATTTAAGGTGCGGCTGCCTATCTTTTCACCGCGGCCGCCGACAAGACCGGCAATTCCGCCGGTTTCAGGATTAATAACCACAGCGGCGCTTTCCGGCTGCACTTCGCCCGATGTTTTGGGAAAGTTTTCTTCGTTCGTATAAATTTCTTCCAAGGCTGTTTGCACCTTTATATCTGCGGTGGTATAGATTTTTAATCCACCGGAATATATCATTTTAAGCGCTACTTGTTTTGCATAGCCCTTTTCCTTCTGCAAATCCTCCAGGACCTCTTCAATAACGGCATCCACAAAATAGGAATTGCTGGAAATTATAGAAGCTGTAGCATCCTTTTGCACAAAAACAAGCTTTTCCGAAACGGCTTTTTCGTATTCCGCCTCCGTAATTTTCCCGAGCGCAAGCATTTTTTCCAAAACGATTTCCTGCTTTTCCTTATTATTACGGGGGTTTACAATCGGGTCATACCGAGAAGGATACTGTGTAATACCGGCGATGGAGGCACATTCTGCCAGCGTCAGTTCACTGACATCCTTGCCAAAATACAAATTGGCGGCTGCCTGTACGCCGTTACATTGCTGACTTAAATAAATGGTGTTAAGATACAGCTCCAAGATTTCTTCTTTGGAAAACTTTTTCTCCAGCTGTACCGCGCGGTAAATCTCTTGAATTTTCCGTTCTATAGTGACTTCATCATCACCGGTCAGGTTTTTGACGAGCTGCTGGGTGATGGTGCTGGCTCCGTAGCTGTAGCCGCCTTTTTTAACCATATTCAGGGCCGCACCCAAGATGCGCTTCACATCAAACCCGCCATGCCTGAAAAATCGTTCATCTTCAATAGAAACGAAGGCATCTTTCATATACTGCGGGATTTGTTCATACGGAACCCAGATGCGATTTTCATCATCGTACAGCCTGTCCATTTCCCGCGTTTCGCCACTTTCTGGGTCGGTGTAATATACAAAGGTTGTAAAATCCAGATGCAGATTATCAAGGTCAAAATCATCTGCTCTGGAAATACAGCCGAATATGGAACCGCAGATAATGCCAAGAAGTATTACCGATAACACCACAATAGCGATTACAAAATATCGGGTGAAGGTTTTTTTGGCGAATTGTATTTTCAACAGGAACACCTCCTCGTATCCCTTTTAGTATAAACACAAACCATTAAAAAAGTATTACAAAAATGGATTTTTTGGAATAAACATGCGAAAAGGAGGCATACTGAGAAAAAAGGAGGAATTTCTATGCACCGCAAACAGATTGCTTTGTGCGTTCTTTTTACGGCTCTCGGCTTTGGTGGCGGATTGGCGGTGGGCTTTTTGCGCACAGACCAGCCGCAGGTTGTCACAATGGCTGCACCGGGACAGGGGGTAGCCCCCGGTGTCTCGGCAACACAGACGCCGCAAACACCCCAGCCAACCGCCGTACAAAAGGAGGAAGAGGAGAAATACTTATTGATGTTGTCTGGGGAAACGATATGTATATATGCGCTTTTGCCGGATGGCAAGACAGAGCTTTTGCAAAAAACGGAGGTGGATACCGGCCAGCTCCGGCAGGAGGACTATGAGAGCCTATGCCGGGGAATGACCATAGAAAGCCTCGAAAAGGCCAAAAGTTTGTGTGAGGATTTTGGCAGCTGATACAAAAAACGCCGCGGAAATTTAAAAAAACCCGCGGCGTTGTTTGCGTTTATAATGTCTGCGGTGGACAGACATTTGTTTTTGTACATCGCACATGGACTTTTGAGGAATTAGGGGAGAAATAACGAAAAAATACGAAAAATGTGTTGCATTTTCGCCGGAAATATAGTATTATATAATGAAAATAATAAAGTAGAGGTGTACATATGCAATTATCAAAAAAATATTCTGCCATCAGTCCCTCGCCGACGCTGACGATAGACGCAAAGTTCAAAGCGATGAAGGCAGAGGGCGTGGATGTTGTTGGATTTGGTGCCGGCGAACCGGATTTTGATACGCCGGCGCATATTAAGGCGGCGGCTATAAAGGCTATTGAAGAGGGTGTAACCAAGTATACACCTGCATCCGGCACGCTGCAGCTCAAGCAAGCTGTTTGCAAGAAACTGAAGACGGAGAACGGCCTTTCCTATGCACCGGGCGACATTGTGGTCAGCAACGGTGCCAAGCATTCTCTCACCAATGTATTTGGTGCCATTTTAAATCCGGGCGATGCCGTTATCATTCCGGCACCCTACTGGGTAAGCTATCCGGAGATGGTCAAGCTGGCAGACGGTGTGCCGGTTATCTTAAACACTAAGGAAGAAAATGGATTTAAGTTTACGGCAGCGGAGCTGGAAGCGGCCATTACGCCGAATACAAAGGCCATGGTCTTAAACAGCCCGTCCAATCCTACCGGCATGGTGTATACGAGAGAGGAGCTTTTGTCGATTGCCGAGGTGGCGGTAAGACATGGAATTTATGTCGTTTCCGACGAAATTTATGAACACCTGATTTACGAGGGCGAAAGAGTTTCTATCGCCTCTTTGGGTGAGGAAATCAAAAAGCAGACGATTATTGTAAACGGTCTTTCCAAGACATTTGCCATGACAGGCTGGCGAATTGGCTACACAGCATCTGCCCCGGAGATTGCAAAGCTGATGGCAAGCGTGCAAAGTCACGCCACCTCCAATCCCAACTCTATCGCACAGGCGGCCGCTGTAACGGCGCTGGAGGGCGGACTGGATTTCGTTTGCGAAATGAAGGCAGAATATAAGCGCCGCCGCGATTACATGGTGTCCCGCATCAACGGCATAGAAGGTCTTTCCTGCAAAAAGCCTGCCGGCGCATTTTATGTAATGATGAACATGAAGGCGCTGATAGGGAAGAAATATGAAGGCGAAAGTATAGATTCTGCGGCGAAGTTTGCGGAGCTGTTTTTAGATAAGGCACGCGTGGCCGTTGTCCCCGGCGAAGGCTTTATGGCAGATGGCTATGTAAGATGGTCGTATGCTACGAATATGGAAAATATCCGGAAAGGTCTTGACAGGCTGGAGGCTTTTGTAAAGGCACTTTCTTAAAGGAGAAGAAATATGAATGTGATGGCATTGCTGCGTGCGAAAAGTACGGTAGCGTATCTTACGGATACCTGCACCGTGCGGCAAGGGCTCGAAATATTCCGCGCCCATGGGTTTACGGCTATCCCTGTTTTGCGTGAGGATGGAAGTTATGCCGGCACCATCAGCGAGGGAGATTTTCTCTATCATATTTTAGATACAGGCGGGGATATCCGCACACAGGAGGGGCACCGCATTACGGAAATTCTGCGGCCGGACTGGAATGGTCCCGCGCGTATAGATGTGACGGTGGAGGAGCTTTTGGAACGGGTTTTGCGGCAGAATTTTATTCCTATGGTGGACGATAGAAATCTTTTTATAGGCATTATTACAAGACAGGATATTATCCGTCATTTCATGGACGGGAAATAAAGACGCGGGGAGGAATTTCCATGCCGAACGATTTGGCTGTTTTTACAAATTGGGATTCCGAGTTCATCTGCAGTAACATGGTTGCAAAAGAAGAAGGCGGGGAGCAAAGCCATGCCCATTACGCGTTAGTGCTGACAAAAAGAGCGGGTATCCGTTTTTTTGCAAATGGGGAAGACCGCATCCTGCATGCTATGACCATGGTGCTGATTCGCCCGGGGGATACATATTGCTTTTCGGCAGAGTCCGGCGAGGGAGAATATGCGGCTGTATGCTTTCGTGAGACGCCGGTTGAGGAATGCTTTTCGTATCTGTATGCAGACGGGAAGGCACTTCGCCGTGCGCTTCTGGAGGCCCCCATGCCGCCTATCCGTATGCTGGCGGAAAGGGAAAAGGGGCGTGTGCTGGACGCTATAGGCAAGCTGGAAGAGGCAAAGAGGGACAAAAGCGAGCACGGGAATATGCTGTTTCGGTTGTTTTTAGCCGAATGTATAGGCGCTTTGGCAGGGACGGCGGATGCCGGAGAAGAGGAAAAAACTCCGTTTTGGCTAAAGACAGCCTGCGAGAGAATGCGGGCGCATGAGAACTTTTCCGAAGGCCTCGGCCGCATGGTGGAAATCAGCGGAAAAACGAGAGAACATTTGCTGCGCAGCATGAAGAAATATAAAAATATGACGGGCAGCGAGTATATAAACGGCCTGCGGCTCCAATATGTAGCCGAAAAGCTTATCCAAAGTGAAGAGAGAATTGTAGATTTGTGTTATGAAAGCGGCTTTACAAGTCTTGACCATTTCGGAAAACAATTCCGGAAGAAGTATGGCATGTCTCCCACCGAATACCGCAAGGCGTACAGAAACCAATAATTTCGGCTTTGGCTTGACATGATAGTAAAAAAGGTATATAATATTTCTATTAATTTTTTGGAGGTAATACAAATGGCAAATCGAGTATATAATTTTTCTGCGGGCCCATCCATGCTGCCGGAAGAAGCATTGGCGCAGGCTGCAGCAGAAATGCTGTCTTATGGCGATGCTGGCATGAGCGTAATGGAGATGAGCCATCGCTCAAAGCCCTATGAGGCAATCATAAAAGAGGCAGAGGCACTTTTGCGGAAACTGATGCACATACCGGAAAACTACAAGGTTCTTTTTCTACAGGGCGGTGCATCTACCCAGTTTGCTATGGTGCCCTTAAACCTTCTTCGTAAAAGTAAGAAGGCAGATTATATTATTACCGGTCAGTTTGCCAAAAAGGCGGCCGAGGAATGTGAAAAATTCGGCACAGTAAATCGTGTGGCATCCAGCGCGGATAAGACCTTTTCGTATATCCCGAAGCTTACGCGTGCGGACTTTGACCCGGAAGCGGACTTTGTGCATATCACCTATAACAACACGATTTTCGGTACGCGTTATACCTATATTCCCGATACAGGCGATGTACCGCTTGTAGCGGATGTATCCTCCATTATCCTTTCGGAGGAGATAGATGTTACGCGCTTTGGTCTTCTGTATGCCGGCGCACAGAAGAATATGGGACCGGCCGGTCTTACGGTTGTTATTATCCGCGAGGACCTCATTGGCGAACCGTTACCGCAGACGCCGACGATGCTCACATACAAAACGCACGCCGATAACGGTTCTATGTATAATACCCCGCCCACATACAGTATATATATGTGTAAGCTCGTGATGGAATGGGTGGACCGCATGGGCGGTGTTTCGGCCATACAGAAGCGGAACGAAGAAAAGGCGGCTATTTTGTACGAGTTCCTCGATAACAGCACGCTCTTCCAGGCACCCGTCGAGAGAGAGGACCGTTCTCTTATGAATGCCACCTTTGTAACCGGCAGCGAGGAGCTGGACGCGGCCTTTGTAAAAGCGGCAGCTGCGGAGGGCCTTGTGAATCTCAAGGGGCATCGTTCTGTCGGCGGTATGCGCGCCAGCATCTACAATGCCATGCCGATAGACGGCGTTCGGAAGCTTGTCGCCTTTATGAAAGATTTTGAAGCAAAGAATAAAAAAGAGGGATGAAAAATATGTATACGGTAAAACCTTTAAACAAAATAGCAGCCTGTGGGCTGGATTTATTCAAAGCAGACACTTATACGGTTTCGGCCGAGTGTGAAAACCCCGATGCCATTATTCTGCGCAGCTTTTCCATGCACGAGATGGAGTTGCCGGAAAACCTCAAGGCAGTAGGGCGTGCCGGTGCCGGCGTAAATAACATTCCGGTTGATAAGTGTACAGAAAAGGGTATTGTGGTATTTAACACGCCCGGTGCCAATGCCAACGCCGTAAAGGAGCTGGTTATTACCGGTATTCTGCTTTCTTCCCGCAAGGTGGTTGACGGTATTGCCTGGGCAAAAACCTTAGAAGGCAACGGCGCGGAAGTAGCCAAAATGGTGGAGAAGGGCAAGTCCTCTTTTGTAGGGCCTGAAATAGAAGGCAAAACGCTGGCGGTTATCGGCCTCGGCGCTATCGGGGCGATGGTTGCCAACACCGCGTATGCGCTGGGTATGGATGTTATCGGCTATGACCCGTATTTGTCTGTAAAAGCCGCGCTGAGCCTGTCCCGCCATGTACATGTTGTCAGCTCCCTGGAAGAGGCGCTGGCGAAGGCGGATTATATTACTTTGCATGTACCGCTTCTTGACAGCACCAAAAACATGATAAATGCGGCGGCTATCGGCCACATGAAGGACGGGGCACGGCTTTTAAACTTCGCACGCGGCGGTCTTGTGGACAATGCAGCCGTAGGGGCGGCGCTGGAGGAAGGAAAACTCTCCGTATATGTTACGGATTTCCCCTCGGATGAGGTTCTCAGCATGAAGAATGTTATTCCGATTCCGCATCTCGGCGCATCTACGCCGGAGTCGGAGGATAACTGTGCTGTCATGGCTGCCAAAGAGCTGATTGACTTTCTGGAAAACGGCAATATTCACAATTCTGTTAACTTCCCGAATTGCGAATGTGCAAGAGCAGGGGTGGCGCGTATAACGGTTGCCCATAAGAATATTCCCAATATGCTCAGTCAGTTTTTGGGACTTCTGCAGGATAAAAATGTAGAAAACATGGTGAATAAAAATAAGGGTGAATGGGCCTATACCATTATTGACACGGCGGCCGAGGTAGATGCGGCAACTGTTGCAAAGCTTGGCGAGATTGAGGGCGTTGTAAGAGTGCGTGTCATCGGGTAGGAAAGCATAAAAAAATCGTCCGTTTTGCGGACGAAGAAATTGAAACTAAGGAGATAGTGTTTTGTTAGGAATTTTGGAACTCGAATATTTCTGCCGCTTGCTTTTAGCCGGGGCATGTGGTGCTTTTATCGGGTATGAAAGAAAAAGAAATATGAAGGAAGCCGGCGTGCGTACGCATTTTATCGTTTCCATGGCGGCGGCGCTTGTGATGCTGGTTTCTAAATACGGCTTTATGGATGTGGCGTCCCTGCCGGGCCATTCTGTGGATGTATCCCGTGTGGCGGCATCGGTTGTGTCCGGCGTCGGTTTCCTCTGCGCAGGCATCATATTCGTAAGAAAATATACCATCAACGGGCTTACAACGGCCGCGGGCATCTGGGCCACCTCCGCGGTGGGTATGGCCATCGGCGGTGGAATGTATGTCTTGGGCGTACTGGCTACCCTTCTTATTTTGTTCGTACAGGTGTTCCTGCACAGACGGTGGCATTTCCTGCACATTCCCACCACAGAGCGGTTCCGCGTGGTAATCGAAAACACGGAGGATGCCGTCGGCACACTCCGCGTTACGATGGAGAAAAACAAGATAGATGTGCTGGGTGTAAAAATGGAAGTGGGGGACAGCGGCTACATAACGCTGGATTTCATCGCGAAGTTTCCGACGGGGTATGACCCGCTTTCGCTGGCAGAGCTTTTAAAGAGCGGGGGAAACATAAAGTCGGTTGACCTTTAATGCTCCAGCGTAACCGTAAACGGGCCGTCACACAGCATGGAAATATCCATGTGTGCGCCAAATATACCGGTTTCCACTTTAGGGAATAAGGCACGGCATTTTTGGATGAAGTACATATACAATTCGTTTGCAAGGGCAGGCGGTGCAGCCGAAGTAAAGCTGGGCCGGCTGCCTTTTTTGCAGTCCGCATATAAGGTAAATTGCGAAACGACTAAAAGGGAACCACCTACATCACCGGTGGAAAGGTTCGTTTTTCCGTTTTCGTCCTCAAAAAGACGCAAAATGGAAAGCTTTTGC
>JAZSLT010000012.1:0-39365 GCA_045535515.1 Clostridia bacterium
CGGCATACAGCCTTCAAAAACGGTAAGCTTATCGGGGGTGTGCTGGGGCGCGCGCTCCGCAGAGATAAGCGCCTCCCAGAACGCATCGTATTCCTCTTTTGTCATGGGACAGTTTATGTAGTCATCGCCGCCGCGGCCGTAGCGTGCGCCGAAAAAGGCATGCTCCATTACAAGGCTATCCTTTGAGACAATCGGCGCGGCAGCATCAAAAAAGCTCAAAGTATCACCGCACAAATCGCGTATTTCTTCTGCAAGCTTCCCATCGGTCAGCGGGCCGGTGGCCACAATGCAGATGCCGTCAGCGGGAAGCGCGGTCACTTCCTCGCGCAAGATGGTGATGCGTGGGTGCTTTGACAGAATTTCTGTAACCTCTTTAGCAAAAAGAGTACGGTCTACTGCCAGCGCACCGCCGGCCGGCACACTTGTTTTTTGCGCCGCCGGCACTGTAACGGAGCCGAGCAGCTCCATTTCAGCCTTTAAAAGTCCGCCGGCAGAATCAAGACGCGAGGCCTTTAGAGAATTGCTGCATACAAGCTCGCACAAATCATCCATCTGATGTGCAGGGGAATAGCGGTACGGTTTCATTTCATGCAGAATAACCTCGCAGCCTGCCGCCGCAGCAGCATGGGCTGCCTCGCAGCCGGCAAGGCCTCCGCCAATGACATGAATGTTCATAAATTCTCCTCCGCCTGCCTATTTGTTTTTGCCGCAATCGCGATTGGAGCAATCAATCACATGCCCTCTGCCGCGCTTTTTATGCACCATGGGGCTGCCGCATTTTTGGCATAATTCTCCCGTAGGCTTATCCCACAGAATCACATCGCACTTTTCTCCGTTTTCGCAGGCATAGAAAATACGACCCTTTTTAGAGCGCCGTTCTAAAATTTTACTGCCGCACTTGGGGCAGGGGACGCCGATATCGTTTACAATGGGTTTGGCGTTTCGACATTCCGGAAATCCGGGACACGCCAGAAACTTACCAAAGCGGCCCATTTTATATACCATGTTACGGCCGCATTTTTCGCAGATAACATCCGAAACCTCTTCCTGCAGAGAAACCTTGCCAATGGCGGCATCTGCCTTTTCCAGCGCCGAGGCAAAGGGCGTATAGAAGTCACGAAGCAGGGAGACCCAATTTCCTTCGCCCTCTTCAATCTTGTCAAGCTTTTCTTCCATATCTGCCGTAAATTCAACATTGATGAGCGAGCCGAAATGCTCCGTCATAAGGTCGGTCGTGATATAGCCAAGCTCGCCCGGCACAAACAGCTTCTTCTCGCGCATAACATAGCCACGGCTTAAAATAGTCGAGATAGTGGGGGCATAGGTACTGGGGCGACCAATGCCTTTTTCCTCCATGGTACGGATTAAGGAGCCTTCTGTATAGCGGGAGGGCGGCTCTGTGAAATTCTGTTGTTTTTCCAGCTTTTTCAGCGAAAGAACATCGCCCTTTGTAAGAGCCGGCATATTTTCCGCTTCTTCCTCATTATCCGGTTCCGCGGCATATACGGAGGCAAATCCTGAAAACTTCAGCTTGGCAAACGAGGCCTTTAAGGTGTATGCACCGCTGGTAATATCTGTCTGCAGGGTGCTGTATACAGAATCCGCCATTTGGCTTGCCATAAAGCGTTCCCAAATCAGCTTGTAAAGCTTATACTGGTCGGCCGGAAGCGTTTTCTTCGCAATCTCCGGCGTGATTTGTATATCTGTCGGGCGGATGGCCTCATGGGCATCTTGCGCTGTGCCGCGGCTCTTATAAAAACGCGGGCGGGATGGGGCATATTCGCTTCCGAAACGGCTCTGAATAAAGGAAAGCGCCGCTGTGGAGGCTTCCGCAGAAATGCGCAGGGAGTCTGTACGCATGTAGGTAATAAGACCTACGGTGCCGTGCCCTTCAATATCCACGCCTTCGTATAAAATCTGTGCGGCGGCCATCGTTTTACGGGAGGTAAAGCCGAGACGCCTTGCCGCTTCCTGTTGCATGGTGCTGGTGGTAAACGGCGGCGCAGGCGATTTTTTTCGTTCGTCATATTTGGCCTGACTTACCACAAATTCGCTGCCATTTAAATCGGCAAAAACAGCCTCGGCCGTTTTACCGTCATGTATCGTCAGCTTTTTGCCGTTTTTCGCATGCAGCTTTGCCTTGAAGGTCTGCTTGTCGGTGGAGGCGAGAAGAGCATGAATATTCCAGTATTCATCGGGAATAAACTGTTCAATTTCCCGCTCCCGCTCTACAACAAGGCGCGTAACGACCGATTGCACGCGGCCGGCGCTCAGTCCCTTTTTCACCTTTCGCCAAAGGAGCGGACTAAGCTTATACCCCACAATACGGTCCAGCGCACGGCGTGCCTGCTGTGCATCCACTAAATCGAGGTTAATGGGGCGCGGCTCCTTTACGGCGGCCTTCAGCACATTTTTCGTAATTTCATTAAAGGTAATACGGCAGTTGGAATTCGGGTCCACCCCTAAAATCTGCGCCAGATGCCAGGAAATCGCTTCTCCTTCGCGGTCAGGGTCAGTTGCCAGAAACACTTTTTTTGCGGCCTTTGCCTCTTTCTTCAGAGAAGCAAGAAGGTCGCCTTTGCCGCGAATGGTAATATATTTCGGTTCAAAATTATTTTCAATGTCAATACCGAGCTGACTTTTCGGCAAATCCCGAAGATGGCCAAAGGATGCCATTACATGGTAGTCCTGGCCCAAATATTTTTTGATTGTCTTGGCTTTTGCAGGGGACTCTACAATAATTAAATTCTTTGCCATAACAATTTCCTTTCCGTGTTATTCCTTTTTACAGTATCACAGATAAAGTCTGTTTGTAAAGGTTTTTTTACCTTTTTTTGTTTTTTTCCTGAAAATAGGCGTAAATATTCTCCGCGGTGCGCGCGTCCATCCCTTTTACCTCGCGGAGCGAATCTATAGAGGCATTCTGGATGGCGGTTATGGATTTAAAGTGCCCGAGAAGCGCTTTTTTCCGCGCGGGACCAACGCCTTTTATGCCATCAAGCGCGCCGGAAAAGCTTTTCCGGCTTCTCAGCTTTTTGTGGTAGGAAATGGCGAACCGGTGCGCCTCGTCCTGTATAAGCGTAACAAGGCGAAAGGCCGCACTTCCGGGAGAAAGGCTTATTGAGCCATCGGAACGAATCAGGCCGCGTGTACGATGCCGGTCATCCTTAACCATACCGAAAACAGGAACGGGGATAGCCAGCTTTTCCAGGACCTCCTCGGCGGCGTGCACATGCCCGATGCCGCCATCCACCAAAAGCAAATCCGGCAGATGGGCGAAGTTTTCGTCCGTATCGTGATAGCGGAGAAAGCGACGGGACAATACTTCCTTCATGCAATCATAATCGTTAGCGCCGATAATATACTTGATTTTAAATCGCTTATACTCCTTCGGCGCTTTCTTGCCGTTTAGGAACACGACCATGGAAGCTACATTTTCGCTGCCGCCGGTATTTGATATATCGTAGGCTTCTATACGCGCCGGCGGCGTTTCCATACCAATTTCCTCCGCGAGCTCGTGTAGCGCGCGGTCGCGATTGGTGCGGCGCAAAACATCTATTTTAAAGTTCTCCAGCGCATGCGCACAGTTTTTTGTGGCCATATCGCAAAGACGGCGCATTTCGCCTCTTTGCGGCGTTTGCAAAGTAACTTTCTTTCCTTTTTTTTCAGAGAGAAAGGTAGCGAGCGCTTTAGAAGAGGGAATAGCAACCGAGGCAAAAACCTGTGGCGGAATTTCTACATCGCGCTGATAGTACGCGGTAATAAAATCGGCAAGCGTTTCCGTATCCGAGGAATAAAGGCCGCCACTTTCCTTATACAAACGGCTGCCCAAAAGCTTACCGTCGCGCAGAAAGAAAACAGAAAAAACCGCCAAATCCTCGTCTATACAAAGGGAAAAAATATCGGCATCTCTTCTGCCGCCGATTACCTTCTGGTCACGGACGATGCGGCGAATGCCGTCAATCTTGTCGCGATAAGAGGCGGCGGTCTCAAATTCAAGGCGCTCTGCGGCTTCTTCCATTTTGCCTTCCAGCTCATGAAGAAGCGCGGTATGCTCACCGCTCAAAAAGCGGGCGATTTCTGCAAATGTTTTTTGGTACTCCTCGGCCGTTATCGCGCCGGTACAGGGCGCGCTGCACTTGTGCATAGCGTGATAAAGGCACGGGCGGCTCCGACCGAAATCGGCCGGAAACTTCCGCGCACAATGCTGTATGTGAAAAATCTGGCGTACAACACGCAGCGTTTCGGAAATAACAGCGCTGCTCGGGTACGGGCCGAAATATGTTGCCCCGTCATCAAGCCGCTTGCGGGCAAGCTCTATGCGAGGATAAGTTTCGTTCGTAATCTTAATAAAAGGATATCCCTTGTCATCTTTCAGGAGAATGTTATAGCGCGGTTTATGCTTTTTAATCAGATTACTTTCCAGACAAAGCGCCTCAAACTCCGTATCCGTCAGAACATACTCAAAGTCCGCAATATTCTCTATCATAGCGGCCACCTTCGGGGCGTGGGTGGTGCCATGAAAGTATTGCCGCACGCGGTTTTTCAGTATCTTCGCCTTGCCGACATAGATAATCGTGCCCCTTTTGTCGCGCATAATGTAGACGCCGGGGGAGGTGGGCAGTGTTTTCAGTTTTTCGGAAATCACAGTATTCATAGGCAAATAAAAAGGAACGGTGGTTTATAGGAACTTTTTGTCATTGCCTTTAGGATGACACATTTTTTCAATTTCATACCCAAAAAAACAGCCCCGAGAGGCTGCTTTCGCAAAAGAGAATTATTCGGACAAACCGGTGTCAATAAGAGATGTCAGCGCATCTAAAGCGGCCCCTTCATCAGCCCCTTCGGCAGAAATCAGGATTTCCGTTCCGCGCGTAATACCAAGGGACAAAATCCCCAGAAGGCTTTTGGCATTGACGCGGCGCGCGTCCTTTTCCACCCAAATACTGGCCTGGAATTCATTGGCTTTCTGAATAAATAATGTAGCTGTTTTGGCATGCAGACCAACTTGATTGAGAACAACGACGCTTTTAGAAATCATAAAATAACCGCTCCTATGGCTAAATTTATAGACCTGTCTTTTTTAGTATATTAGAAAGAAAAGCAAAAGAAACAAGGCTCAAAGAGGAATGCTTTTTGCTTTTCGCGTTTTAATACAACATAGTAAGAAGTCACGACCGGGCGGCGATTGCCGCCCAGATAAAAGACTTATTCAGATACCTTAATGACCTCTCTGTTTTTATAGTAGCCACAGGCACTGCAAATACGATGGGGACGGATTAAAGCCTTGCATTTCGGACATTCAATCATGCCGGGCACAGAAAGCTTGTATGTTGCTCGTCTCTTATCGCGTCTCGCCTTAGATATTTTATTCTTCGGTACTGCCATTTTCCACACCTCATCTTTCCGCAATCCAAACGCATAGTTTGGTAGTAACACACGATATTATACAGCCTTTTGTCCATTTTGTCAAGATGTTTTTGCAAAATTTATGTATTTTGGGCAAAAAAGGACTTTACAGGATACGCACACCTTCGTCGCCTTTTTCCACGGTGCCGATTTCGTAGACCGTTTCGCCGGCACCCTCCAGTATGGCGCGGGCCTCGGCGGCATTCTCCTTGCCTACCGCTACAATCATACCGATACCCATGTTGAAGGTATTGTACATTTCCTCGGCCGGAATATTGCCGGTTTCCTGCATCAGCGAGAAAATGGGCGGGAGCGGATAAGAGGCCGTATCAATCACAGCCGTCATACCATCCTGCATCATACGCGGCACATTTTCGATAAAGCCGCCGCCTGTGATATGGCTGATTGCCTTGACTTCCACTTTTTCCATAAGCGCTAAAATGGCCTTTACATAGATGCGCGTAGGCGCCAGGAGCGCTTCGCCAAGGGTGATGCCCAAAGCGGCAATGTGCTCACGAAGGACCTTTTCCTCGGAAATGTTGAAGAGCTTTCGCACGAGGGAAAAGCCGTTGCTGTGTACGCCGGAGGAAGCAAGACCTAAAAGGACATCGCCTTCCTGCAGCTTCGTTCCGTCAATAATTTTCTTTTTGTCTACAATGCCAACCGCAAAACCGGCCAGGTCGTATTCATCCACAGGATAAAAGCCGGGCATTTCGGCCGTTTCGCCGCCGATTAAGGCACAACCGGATTGCACACAACCATCTGCCACACCCTTTACAATGGCCGCCACCTTTTCCGGCTCGTTTTTGCCAACGGCCACATAGTCAAGGAAAAACAGGGGACGGGCACCGCTGCAGACAATGTCATTGACACACATGGCCACGCAATCCTGGCCTACCGTGTCATGCTTGTCCATCAAAAAGGCAAGCTTCAGCTTGGTACCTACGCCGTCGGTGCCGGAAACCAAAACCGGCTCCTCCATGCCGCAAAGGTCGGGTGCAAAAAGCCCACCAAAGCCGCCAATCGGAGAGAGAACGCCCTTTGTAGTGGTGCGCTTTACATGTTCCTTCATCAGGCGTACAGCCTCGTAACCGGCCTCAATATCTACGCCGGCTGCGCTATATGCGTTATTACTCATTTTCACCAAATCTCCTTTCCTGAAACGAGCGAAGTTCTCGCTTTTCCGGGATTTCTATATCGTATTTACCGCTGAAACACGCATCACAAAAGCCGCGTGTTCTGCCGGGGACGATGCTTTTAAGGTCCTCAATGCGAAGGAAGGAAAGAGAATCTGCGCCGAATTTTTCCCGCATTTCTTCCACAGAATATTTATAGCCTATAAGCTCTTCTTTCGTGGGAACATCGGTGCCGAAGTAGCAAGGCCACAGGAAGAGCGGGGAAGAAATACGCATATGTACTTCCGTAGCACCGGCCTTCTTCAGCATCAGAATAAGCTTTCGGCAGGTGGTGCCGCGCACAATGGAGTCATCCACAATGACTACGCGTTTGCCGCGGATGGTGGAGGCCAGAACATTCAGCTTGATATCCACACTTCTCTCGCGCATTTTCTGCGAAGGCTGAATAAAGGTGCGGGCAATATAACGATTTTTAATGAGACCCGTTCCGTAGGGGATACCGCTTTCCTCCGCATAGCCGATAGCGGCACAAATGCCGGAGTCAGGCACGCCGATAACGATATCTGCGTCCACAGGGTCGGCTTTGGCCAGCTCTCTGCCGGCCTGCACGCGGGCTTCGTATACGCTCGTCCCTTCAATAATGCTGTCGGGACGGGCAAAATAAATATACTCAAAAATACAAAGGGCACTTTTATCCGTACAATTATCGCGGATGGAGCGAAGACCGTCTTTATCGGCAATCACAACCTCGCCGGGCTCTACATCTCTTACAAATTCCGCGCCGATGGCATCCAGCGCACAGCTTTCCGAGGCAAAAATATAGCTGTTTTGCTTTTTGCCGATGCAAAGGGGGCGATAACCAAGCGGGTCACGCGCGGCAATCAGCTTTCGCGGACTCATTACAAGGAGAGAATAGCCACCTTTTAATGTACGAAGCACACGCACCAAGGCATCCTCAATGGAATGTGTTTTCACTCTTTCGCGTGCCAGAAGATAGTTGATAATTTCCGTATCGCTCGTGGTCTGGAAAATGGCACCGTCACTCTCGAGTTTGGCGCGCTCTGCCACAGAATCGACAAGGCTGCCGTTGTAGGCAGTAGCAAGCGTTCCTTTTTTGTAACGGGTAACCAGTGGCTGGGCGTCCTCGCGGACTTTATCGGAAGAGGAGTAGCGGACATGGCCGATGGCCGCATGGCCCTTGAGGTGGTTTAAAACGACTTCGTTGAAAACATCCGGTACAAGACCGTTATCCTTGTGATAGAGGATAACGCCATCGTCATTCACGGCAATACCGGCGCCTTCCTGCCCGCGATGCTGTAGGGCAAAAAGTGCGTAATAAGTCATGTGCGCACAATCAAGACCATCATTATCCCAGATGCCAAAAAGACCACATTCCTCGTGCAGTTTATTTGTGTCCATTTCGATTCCCCCAAAAATTATATGTTTTTTATCTCTTCCTGCAATCGGGCATCCTTTTCGCCCACCTCACGAAGCATGGAAAGCTTATGTGCTTCCAGCTTTTCCGCCACCGCAGGATGCGAGAGAGCAATAATCTGCGCTGCCAGGATAGCTGCGTTTTCGCCGCCGTCAATCGCAACGGTTGCCACGGGAATCCCTTTTGGCATCTGCACGATGGAGAGGAGAGAATCCAGCCCGTCCATCGTAGAGGATTTTATCGGAATACCGATAACCGGCAAAGTGGTAAAAGCGGCCAGAACACCCGGCAGATGTGCCGCTTTTCCGGCGGCGCCGATGATTACGGAAAAACCGCGGCTTTTTGCGTTTTTAGCAAAGGTGGCCGCCGCCTCGGGGGTGCGATGCGCCGAGAGGACTCTGCCCTCCACCTCAATACCAAAATCCTTCAGCTTACGGATACAGGAGCGAAGAGCCGGCAAATCGGAATCGCTGCCCATAACAAGTGCTACTTTCGGGGTCATACTATCCATCCTTTCATATCATAAATGTATATATAAGGGGTAAGGTTACAAGACTCGCTGCCGTAGTCAGGCAAATGGCGGTGGCGGCATATTCCGTATCCCCACCACATTCCTGCGCCAAAATCGCAAATACAGATTGACACGGCATGGCAATTTCAAGTGTAAGCACCGGAATCAGGAGCATATCCACAGGAAGCCCGAGGGTTGGGATAAGCCAATGCAGGGCATAGAATGCACCAAGCGGCACCAAAAGCATTTTCAGTATTATAATGGTTATCGACGAAAGACCGGCAAAAAGCTCCCTCGCGCGCACAGAAGCCAGCGTAGCGCCTAAAAACAGCATGGACAAAACCGTAGTGGTGCTGCCGATGGTAGAAGCGGCCTCGTGCAAAAGGGGCGGCAGGCGAAGGGAAAAAGCAAACATCAAAGCGCCTACCACATACGAGAGCGTTGTGGGGTTTAAAAGACGGCGGAAATTCATTTTGCCATCCTTCGACCGGCTTAAAATCAGGACACCCAGCGTCCAGGCCGTCAGGTCATTTGCGATAGAGAAAAAGGCGGCATAAAAAACGGCCTCTTTTCCAAGGACAGCCTCAAGGAGCGGATACCCGAGAAAAATCGTATTTCCAAAGGCGGTTAGACAAGTATGTACATCGCGGCGTTTTTTGGGAAACCGGAGCGGAATGCCTGAAAGCTTACCCAAAAACAACAAAATGGCGACAAACGCAAGACCAAAGACAAACACGGCAATCGCGGTGTTTTGCGTCTGCGCATTCCGGGCCTGCCCCGACAGCGTTGTAATAACAAGGAGCGGCAGCGTAATCCGCGTGAGAAGCTGCGAGGTGGCGCCGCGGAGTCCCTTCACAAAGCCGGTTTTTTCCGCTACAAAGCCCACCAACATTAAAAGGGCGAGAAGCAGGATTTTATCGACAACTATATCCACGGACGGCACAAGCTCCTTTCCTAAATAAAGATACAATATATTATACCATGCGAAGGGGCGTTTGTAAATAGAAAATAAAAAAGAAGAGAAATTTTGTAGACAAAATCCATAAAAGAAAGAAATGCGGAAGAAAGATAAGACAAAGGTGACAAAAAAAGGACGCGGCGGTATAAATCCGCCTTGCGAAAAATACAATGATAGCAAAACGGTCGGGAGGAAGAACATGAAAATTTTTATTATGCGCAAAAATACGCTACTGGTGGCTGCTCTGGCCATTATACTAGTGGCGGTTTCCATGACAGGCGCAAAGCCGGCATCGGGAACAGGGGGCAGCGCCTTACCGATTTATTCTGTAGAAACGCCGGAGAAAAAGGTGGCCGTCACCTTTAATGCGGCATGGGGCGCCGAGGACATCGGGAGTATTTTGGAAACGCTGCAAAACCACGATATAAAATGTACTTTTTTTCTGGTGGGGAACTGGGCAGAGCGCTTTCCGGAAGAAGCTATGAAAATCCGCGAGGCAGGGCATGAAATTGCCAGCCACGGCTATGACCACAGCCATTATCAGAAGCTTTCCGAGGCCGAAATGCGGGCCGATATGGAAAAAAGTGAGGCGGCCATAGAAAAGGCTACGGGCATGAAACCATACTTGTTTCGGGCACCTTATGGGGAATATAACGAAACGCTTGTCAGGCTTTGCGAGAAAATGGGACGGTTTATTATTCAATGGGATGTAGACAGCCTTGACTGGAAGGGACTGTCGGCTGCAGAAATGGAAGCAAGAATCCTGCCGCGGCTGCAAAACGGCTCTGTTTTGCTGTTCCATACAGGGACAAAGCAGACGGCCGCATCGCTTGACGGGCTTTTACAAAAAATAAGGGCAGCGGGGTATTCGTTTTCAACGGTCGGTGATTTAATTTATAAGGAAGGCTATACCATTAACCACGAAGGGCGGCAGATTTCAAAAAGGTAATAGAAAAGGAGCACCCCATTTTTCGGGATGCTCCTTCATCTTATTCTTGGCAGATATCGGCCGAGGCAACAAAAGCGCTGCCCCATGCCCATTGTAGGTTGTAACCGCCGCAATCGCCGTCAATATCCAGCACCTCGCCGCATAGATACAAGCCTTTTGCAAGGCGGGATTCCATTGTTTTCGCATGTACCTCCTCGGTAGAAATACCGCCGGCCGTCACCTGTGCATTGGCCCATGGCATAACGCCGGAAACGGTGAGGGGGAAGCTATGGAGAAGACGCGCCATGTCGCGGTCGTTTTGTGAACGCTTGTACACTTCCCGTCCTAAAAGCTTTGGCAAAAGGCCATACAAAAAGCTTTCGTCGGTAAGATGGGGGAGTGCCTCGCGCCGCTTTTTGAGGAGATTTGCAAGTCCCTCTTTTGAAAGTGTGGGAAAGAAATTTAAGGAAAGCGTAACCTTCTGCCCGCCTGCCACGCCGGCGGAGGCAAAGCGGGAGAGATTGAAAATCGGCGGACCGGACACGCCGTAATCGGTAAACAGAAGCTCACCCTCTGTCCGGCGGACTTCCTTTCCGTCCACATAAAGCGTAGCAGAGCCTATATGCTTTACGCCTTTTAAGGCACGCATCGGATTTTCTGTTTTAAGCTGCACCAGAGAGGGGAGCGGTTTTATCACCGTATGCCCGAAGGGGCGCAGAAGGGCGTACCCGTTTCCGTCTGTACCCATAGAAGGGGCGGCCTTTCCGCCGGTCGCACAGATAACGGTTTTGGCCGTAAAGCTTCGCCCGTCCTCGGCAGTAAGATGAAATATCTTTTCCTTTTTTTCGAGTCTTGTGATAAAACAATCCACCGTTTCCGAAAGGGCGAGGCGCGCCATCTCCAGGCGCATCAAATCCAGTACAGAGGAAGCCTGCAGGCTTTGCGGATAAAGCTTTCCGTTTTCTCCCTCGCAAAGCATAAGGCCAAGACTTTCAAAGAAGGAAATCGTTTTTTCGGTGGGGAAAGCAGAGAGCGCGTGCATGGCAAAGGAAGGGTTTTCACCATGGTAGTTTTCTGGTGAGAGGACGCGGTTTGTAATATTACAGCGTCCATTTCCCGTAGAGAGCAATTTTTTGCCTACGCGGGGGAGCCGCTCGCATAATAAAACTTTCTTTCCCTGCCGTGCCAGAAAAATGGCAGCGGCCATACCGGCGGCACCGCCGCCTATAATCGCGGTATCGTACATAGCGATACTCCTTTGTTTTTTTCTCATTTTATCACACTTTGCCGGCGAAAGCAACAGATTTCTGTACAAACAAAAAAGCGGACGATTTTACTCGTCCGCTTTTTTCGTGATTTATAGGGCTAAAATCAGACGCCTTCGCGGCTTCTGCGTACCTTTTCACCATCGGTGAAGTTCTGTGCGGCAACATAGCCGGGCAGGGGCAGAACCTTCTCATGGATGGCATCAATAATCCAGCTTGCCTGCGGGAAGAAGGCATCTTCCAGCTCGTGGGAAGGCGTAATCCAGTTGCGTGCGCCAACCACAACGGGGGGAGCATCCAGATAATCGAAGGCCATTTCGCTGATGTTCTGTGCGATATCCTTAAGGTAAGAGCCGCGTTCGCAAGCATCGCTGGCGAGAATGATGCGGCCGGTCTTCTTAACGGATTCCAGTACCTTCTCATAGTTGAACGGTACGAGGGAACGCGCGTCAATAACTTCAGCAGAAATACCATATTTTTCTTCCAGCTCTTTAGCGGCATCAAGTGCGCGGTAAAGGGTGGCACCGATTGTCAGAATGGTGATATCGGAGCCGGCACGCTTTACATCCGGTTCGCCGATGGGAATTTCGTAGTATTCTTCCGGAACGCCGCCTTCGTGGAACTGTTCGCCGATATCGTAAATTCTCTGGCTTTCAAAGAATACAACCGGGTCTGTGCCGGACAGAGCGCTGGCCATAAGACCCTTTGCGTCATAAGGTGTTACCGGGAAGCAAACCTTAAGACCGGGGATGTGGGATACGATAGCCGTCCAGTCCTGCGAGTGCTGTGCGCCGTACTTGGAGCCAACAGATACACGAAGTACAACGGGCATCTTGATAATACCGGCGCTCATGGACTGCCATTTTGCCAGCTGGTTCAAAACTTCGTCACCGGCACGGCCTAAGAAGTCACAATACATAAGCTCTGCGATAACTCTACCGCCGCTCATAGCGTAACCAACGGCGCTACCTACGATAGCCGCTTCGGAAATCGGGGAGTTGAAGAAGCGGTGGTAGGGAAGAGCCTCGGTAAGACCGCGGTATACGGCGAATGCGCCGCCCCAGTCACGGTTATCTTCACCATAGGCTACGAGCGTCGGGTCTTTGTAGAAACGGTCAATAATGGCTTCAAAGATACCGTCACGCAGCTGATATACCTGATTTTTGGAATACGGCTTGCCGTTTTCGTCGAAAGCGACACGCTTGCGGCGTGCAATCTGCTGTACGCGCGGATTTTCTTCCATCGGCATAAGAACATCGGGCTCTCTGTCGTCCATTTTTTCTACCTTCTGGTTGGAGAACATAATGCCTTCGAGGTCCTTCGGATTTACATGCAGGTTCATGCGCGGAGAAACCTCTTCGTCAATCGCCAGCTTGTAAATCTTGGTCATGCGCTCAACGATGTCCGCTTCAATCGCTTCAAATTCTTCCTTCTTCGCAACCTTGGCGCTGACAAGCTTCTTCTTGTAGGCTTCGAGAACATCATGCTGTGCCCAGGCTTCCTTTTCCTCCTTCGTTCTGTAGCTGTCGGAGTCAGACGGGGAGTGACCGGCCATACGATATGTAAGGGTATCCAGAAGAACAGGACCTCTGCCTTCCTTGATAATTTCAATCTTGCGACGCATAGCATCGATAACGGCCAGCGGATTGTAGCCGTCAACACGCTCCGCATGCATCTGTTCAGGGTTAACACCGGCACCAACTCTGGCCAGTACATTGTAAGCCATGGTTTCGCCAACGGTCTGACCGCCCATGCCGTAGAGGTTATTGAAGAAATTGAAGATAATCGGCAGACCCTGATTGAAGCCTTCTTCCCACAGAACGCGAATTTGGTCCATGGAACCCATGTTCAGAGCTTCCCATACAGGACCGCAACCCATAGAGGCGTCACCGATGTTGGAAACAACGATGCCGTCCTTCTTGTTTACGCGCTTATATAAGGCACCGCCCATGGCAACTGTTGCACTACCACCAACGATAGCGTTGTTCGGGTAGATGCCAAACGGGGTGAAGAAAGCATGCATGGAGCCACCAAGACCCTTGTTAAAGCCGGTTTCTCTGGCGAAAACTTCGGCCAGAGCACCGTAGAGCAGGAAGTCCATTGCCGATTCCTTAACGCTGGACTTATCCTTCTGCTTGCCTTCGATTACGCGGTAGGTTCTGCCGTCAAAGAAACCCGTCATATCGTCCATAAGCTCTTTGTCATCCAGCTTATGGATAGCAGAAAGACCCTTTGCCAGAATTTCACCGTGGCTGCGGTGCGAACCGAAAATGCAGTCTTCCTTGTTCAAAAGGTAAGCCTGACCAACGGCGGAAGCTTCCTGACCCATGGAAAGATGGGCAGGGCCGGGGTTGTTGTATGCGATTTCGTTATAGGCGCCGGTCGTTTTTACGAGATACAGCATCGTTTCAAACTCGCGGATAATACGCATATCACGGAAAATACGCATAAAATCATCTTTGGTGTAGTTTTCTTTTTCCTCTTGGATGGTTTTTTTGTACTGGTTTACCGGGATATCGGTAAAGGTTACTTTACCCGGCTTACGCAGCTCGTTCGGGTCCATAAACAGAGACTTTGTCATTGTAAATTCCTCCTTAACATTTTACTTGAAAGAGTGCTTCACGCATGATTTCACATACGGTAGGATGCGGGAATACGAACTCTTTGATATCATCAATCTTCCACTGGGATTCAATCATCATAACGGCCGCGATAATGAATTCGGACGCGTAGTTGGAAAGAACATGGCAACCCAGTACGCGGCGGTATTTCTTATCCACAACCAGCTTGATGATGCCGTTGCCGCCCTCGTTTTCGGCAACATAACGGCCGCTGTAGGCCATGGGAAGCTTCACAACCTCGATGTCATACCCCTTTTCCTTTGCGGTGCGTTCGGTTTCGCCACAGCTGCCAACCTCGGGATTTGTGTAAATAACAGCCGGAATGGCATCGTAACGCATAATGTCCTTTTTGCCGAGGATATTGTTGATGGCAACCTCTGCTTCACGGTAGGCGGTGTGTGCCAGCATGGATTTGCCGTTAACATCGCCGGCGGCATATACGCCGGGAACATTGGTTTTCATAAAGCGGTCGGTCACAATCGCGCCGCGGTTTACCTCAACGCCAATCGTTTCCAGACCAATGTCGGCCGAAACGGCGCGGCGGCCGATGGAAAGGAGCACCTTGTCTGCCGCAACGCTTTCCGTCTTGCCGTCCTTTTCAAAGACAACGCTGTTCTTCGTAACTTCCGTTACCTTGGCGCCTAAATGGAAGGTGATGCCCTTTGCCTTGTAATTCTTCAGAAGAATATCGCTGATATCTTCGTCGGTCGGTCCTGCAATTTTCGGCAGCATTTCTACAACCGTTACATTAGAGCCGACAGAATTGTAGTAGGAAGCCATCTCGAGACCGATAACACCACCGCCGATAACAACGAGGTTTTTCGGAATTTCCGTAAGGTCTAAAACTTCGCGGTTGGTAAGCACCATGCCGGATTCCACACCTTCGCGAACACCGGGAATCGGGGGAACAACGGCGGAAGAGCCTGTGGCAATAATCAGGTTCTTTGCGGTGTAAACCTTCCCGTCTGCTTCCACCGTATAGCCCTCTGCCGTTTTGCCGGTGATTTTGCCGATGGCTTTCACGGTGTCAACCTTATGGCTCTTGAGCGTCATTTCAATACCGGAAACAAGTGTGTTTACTACCTTGTTTTTTCTGTCAATAACCTTTTTCTGGTCAATGGAGGCGCCCGAAACCGTTACGCCGTACTTTTCGCCATGGTTAGCATAGTCGAAAACCTTGGCGGAATAGAGAAGGGATTTGGAAGGAACGCAGCCTTCGTTGAGGCATACGCCGCCAAAAGCTCTCTTTTCAATAACCAGCGCACGAAGTCCGGCCTGACCGGCGCGTTCGCCGGCAAGATAACCGGCAGGGCCGCCGCCGAGAACAATCAAATCATAAACCATTTCTAAATCCTCCTATTTTGCAAGCAGAATGCTGAAGTTTTCCAAAGCACCTGCCAGTTCCTGTAAGAACTTCGCGGCCGGTGCACCGTCAACCGCGCGATGGTCAAAGGTGAGGGAGAGGCCCATCTTCTTGTAGGGCTTCAGCTCGCCGCCAACCTCTTTTACGCCGGTAGTAATGGTGTCAACACCCAAAATGCCGGTTTGCGGAGGATTGATGACCGGTGTGAAGGACTCAATGCCCATAGCACCGAGGTTTGTTACGGTAAAGCTACCGCCTGTGAGAAGGTCGGGGCTGATAGTGCCGGCCTGACAAGCCTTGGCAAGCTCCTTACTCTTTACGGCGATTTCGTTAAGACTCATGGAGTCTGCACCGAAGAGCGTGGGAACCATAAGACCTCTGGGGGTGTCAACCGCAATACCGAGGTTTACTACATTGTAGTAACGCATGGTATCACCGGTAAAGTGCGCATTGAGGTCTTTGTGGTTTTTCAGTACGCGGGAAACGGCATACAGAACGATATCGTTTAAGGTGATGTTGGCAAGAGCCAGCTTTTCCATGTTGTTCTTAACCTTGGAACGGTATGCCATGATTTCGGCAGCATCGAAGGAGCTGTTTAAGGTAAGCTGTGCCATCTCGGAGAGGGATGCGTGCATGGACTTTGCAATAACCTTGCGGATGTTCGGGATTTTTACTTCCTCAAACTCTGCCACGGGCGCTGCGGGAGCAGCCACTGCTGCAGCGGCCGCAGCCGGTGCCTCGGGAGCAGCCACCAAATCTTCTACGCGAACTCTTCCGCCGATGCCTGTGCCAACCATGCCGGGCTTATAATCGTCGGCTGCAGCGGACAGGAAGCCGGCTCCGCTATCGGCAAGTGCCTGTATATCGCGCTCAATAATGCGGCCGTGGGGGCCGGTGGGAACAGCCTGTGCCGGGTCAACGCCACGGCGGGCGGCAAGGCCGCGTGCACGCGGAGAAATTTTGGAAACCCCTTCGCCGGATGCGGCGGTAGCCACAGGCGCTGCCGCTACAGGTGCGATTGCAGGCGCCGCGACAGGTGCAGCCAGGGCGGCTTCTTCTGCGCCATCCGGACGAAGCTCTGCCGTTGTGTTGCCTTCCTTACCGATGGCACATACATTGGTAAGGCAAGGAACATCGTCACCCTCTTCAAAGAATACATCCAGAAGAATACCGGCAACTTTTGCTTCCTCGTCAAAGGTAGCCTTATCGGTTTCGTAGGTGAACAAAACATCGCCTTCCGCTACCGTGTCGCCTTTTTTCTTGTGCCACTTTGCTATAATACAGCTTTCCACACTCTGTCCCTGTTTCGGCATAATAACCGGAGTGGCTGTGTTTTCGGTAATCACCTTCGGGGCAGGAGCCGCTTTTGCGGTTTCCGCAGCGGGAGCCGCAGGTGCCGCCTCAGGAGCTGCCGCAGGAGCCTCGCTTGCGCCATTCGGATTAAATTCAGCCGTGCTCTCGCCGGCAGAGCCGATAACGCAGACATTCAGAAGGCAGGGGACATCGTCACCTTCTTCAAAGAATACATCCAGAAGTGTGCCGCTGGTTTTGGCTTCTTCATCAAAGGTAGCCTTGTCGGTTTCATAGGTGAATAACATATCACCTTCTGCCACCGCGTCACCTTTTTTCTTGTGCCATTTCGCAATGATACAGCTTTCTACGCTCTGTCCCTGCTTTGGCATAATAATTGGTGTTGCCATAGTTTTAATTCCTTTCTGCTCACAAAGTTATCGCTTTCCGCCGCGAGCCTTTCGAAAAGCGGGACGGAATTTAAGCCTTCCGTCAGGCACCGGGTAGACCATTTAGATGGCTTCGGCGTGCGAAAGCAGGTATTTTTCCGCTTCGGCGTTCCAAAGACCGTTGTGGCGCTTGCAGATTTCGTCCAGCGCCGCAAAGAGGGGATTGGTCTTGCCAAGCTCGGCAAAATCATCAATCGCGGCAAGGTCAAGCGAAATGCCGGTATAAATCAGCTTTTTGCCGCCCTTGATATTCGGCAGGTTCAAGGTTGTGGGAACAGCCGCATTAAGACCGCCGATATGCGTAATCATGGCAGCAGGATTGATAAGGCCCTGCTCCATCATTTTGAGGGATTCCTTCATATCGTCTGTGTTTCCGCCGCTGGTACCGACAATGTGGGTAGAGGCGTAGTGCACATTATAGAAGTTAAACTCCGCGCTGAAGGCAGGGTTGGTGGGACCGGCAAAGAAGTTCAGACAGCCGTCCTTCGCCAAAATCGCATCGCTCATTTCCACAACGGGACGAACCGGGGCGTAGCAGAATACATCATTGAAGCCCTTACCGTCTGTCAGCGCCAGAAGGTCCTCGGCCGTTTTGTCCGCTGTGTTTATGTACATAAGCTTTACGCCGTTTTTCTCTGCTTCTTCGGGAGAGAGAATAGAGGCGGCACGGGCAAGGCGCGCATCGTCAATATCGGTAACAACAAGCATGGCCGGTTTTCTGTCACAATGAATAGCATAGTCCACCGCACCAAGACCCATCGGGCCTGCACCGGCGAGGAGGGCCATGTTGCCGCCTTCGGTAATGCCCATGTCATGCACATAGCTGCCGGGTGTGGTGTGGTAGTTTGCGTGGAAACCGCCTACGATACAGCTCATCGGCTCCGCCAGCGAACCATAGAAAAAAGCTTCGCCGTCATAATGGAGAAGACCGCCGACCTCCATCCATTCCTTCGGGATAATAATATAGGTAGCATTACCACCAATGTTCGGGAAGGAATAACCGGGGGCCATCAGCGTACCTCTGTAGCCGATGGCAGGCTGAATGGAGAATTTCTGACCGGGTTTCCACTCATCCTTCCATTTTGCACCTACTTCCACGATTTCACCACAGAATTCGTGACCAATAATGACGGGGTTTTCTGCCACATCATCGGGAACGCGCTTGTGGTCGGCTCCCTGTATGGCCGCCTTGTAGGAGGACATGCAGATAGAGTCGGAAATGACCTTGGCAAGGATTTCATCCTCGCCAATTTGCGGAAGCTCGAACTCTTCCAGACGCAGGTCATTTTTGCCATAGATACGAACTGCTTTTGTTTTCATGCCAATATACTTCCTTTCCTTATTATATACTTAAAATATCCGCACACCGGCGCGGGAAAAATGAGAAATAGCGGTTTTATCCACCTGACTGTCGGTTACAAAGAAATCAATGTCAGACGGCTTTGCGAAGGTAAACGGGTGATTTCTTCCGAGCTTTGTGCTGTCCATCACCAAAATAACCTGCTTGGCCATGGCAATTACGGTGCGCTTTAGCATAGCCTCGTCGTAGGTGCCGCAGGTAAAGCCAAGGTCCGGCGAGTAGCCGGAGGCGGCCATAACAGCCGTGCCGATATTGATGCGGGGGAGAAACTCCGTTGCACCAAGGCCCGAAAGGGAAATGCTGCGGCGGCTCAGCTTGCCGCTCGTCATGCTCACCTCACAATTCGGGTTCTTAATCAGCTCCAGCGCAAGGTTCGGGTCGTTGGTGACGGCAAACATCGGCTTTTCACCGAGAAGCTTTACAATCTGCATCGTGGTACTGCCGGCATCAAAATACAGGCAGCTGTTATCGGAAATAAGCGCAGCAGCCTTCTCGGCAATTTCCTGCTTCAGCTCTGCATTTTCCGATTCTCTGTGATGATACGCGGCTTCGTGTCGGAGCGAAAGATGCTTGATGCTCTTGGCGCCACCCTTGGTGCGTATGATTTCGCCGCGGGCTTCCAGAAACTCTAAATCCCGCCGGATTGTCATGGAGGAAATAGTGGGAAAAACAGAAGAAAGCTCGGCAATAGAGGCTTCTCCCTTGTCAATGATATAGGTTAACATTTTCTCGCGTCTGTCCTGCATGAACTACTCACCACCTGTTTTAATGTAACAGAAAAATGAAACTTTTTCACATACATAAACAGTATACATGAAAAAAAATAACATGTCAAGTAAAAACGGCAACTTTTGTAAAAATAAATAGAAAAAGTACCGGCTGCGGGCGCAGGGCACTGGCTATCACGAAAAAAAGCCCCGCAAGGGGGCTTTAAAAAGCGGTATAAACAGGGGAGGACGCCTTTACTGCGTCGGCCTTCTTTTCACAATCGCTTCGGTTATATCGGTGAGAACAAGCTCGCCATTTTGGTTATAGGCGTAAATCGTCACTTCCACAAGTCCGTTTTTCGCATTTCGTTCCAGGCAACGGGTGACAACGGCTTTGCCCGTTAAAACATCCTCTGCAAAGACAGGCCTGTGCCATTCAATCTTAGTAGATTTTCCGGCAAGCAGCTCCTCGCCGAAAATATCCACCTCCAGAAATTTCGCCCAGACAGACATAAAGGACATAACGCCGGGCGCAATTAACCGGCCGAACATGGTTTTGGCCGCGTATTCTTCGTCAGTGTGCAGCGGTATATTGTCATACTCTTTTGCAAATGCAAGCATTTTTTCCTTTGTAATAACTGCGGGGGCTATTTCTATTTCTGTGCCGATTTTAATATCTTCAAAATACATTTCAGGGTTTACCAGCCTTCTCTATGAACTAAAAACTTTTTCTACCGGACGGCATAATCCTTTTTAAAGCCGTGTGCGCCAAAGATTTGCCAATCGCCTGCGCCGAGCCTTTGCATAATGGCTTTTCTTTCTTCCCGACAAAGCGCAGGGTCCGTTTCAACCGAGGTCATCAGTATCGGGGCATACTGGTTATATTCCGCCTGCTGAGCGGTAAGACCATGGGTGTTTATGTAAATATCCCCTGTGATTGCGATGTGGTTCGTATAATCTATCAGCACAATCTCGCCGGGGAGATGACCGCCGCGGCCTTCATGTACTTCAAAATGCAGCTCTCCAAAGTCAAAAAAGCCGATTTGCGTAAGCGGCACTGTCAGATTTTCCATATCATTCCACATGGCTGTTACCTTTTCAGGATTTACTGCTTCATACGAGGTTAAAATTTTGCAGATATGGATGTACGGCTCGTGTAGGGGATTTGCCTCCCGGTATCCGTCTTTGCCCTCGAATTGGTTTTTCAGGCATTGCGCCGTTTTTGTGCTTGCCAACACCTTGTCAAAAAGTGGGAGCAGACCACAATGGTCCACATCTGCGTGTGTTACGAGCGCCGTTTTTTCCATAGTATCAAAGTCCGGGAACAGCTTTCGGAAGATGGCAAGCATTTCATCGCGATAGCAAGCATATCCGCTATCGACAAACAATACCGCACCGCTACTTTTTATCACGATGGTATTACTGCCGCAAGGCGGCTCAATGAGGATTATTTCCGTATTATCCGTTATCCTGTGCGTGCTGATGCGTGGATGGAAGTTTTCGCCCTTGGACGCACCAAGCAGCTCTGCAAATTTGTGGATACTGTCAAATGTGCGGTAGGGGGATAAGCCTTGCTCATCAAGCGTCTGCATCGCAAGGTTAACCGAAAGCAGAAGAGATGGGCGTACCGCCTCGGAAAGTCCCATAATCTGGGATAAGCCCATAACATAGGAGTTATAAAAGATACTGTTATCGTAAACCTTTTCCGAGCGGTTATAGTCTATCACCCTGACACGGCAGAGCTTTTCGGCTTCCTTTAAAAACGACGCAATTTTGTCAGAATCCTCCACATACAAGCCCATTTTGAAATATTGATAATCCGTTCCGTTTTCCTGTGAGCTGATATAGGAAATATTAAAATTGAATTCGTTTATGAGGGTGAGTATAGCCGTTACGCTGCCGGGAACATCCCGGAGGCAAAATTCAATTAAAACAATATTTGTTTTGCTTGTGCTGCTTTGCAGATAGCCTATTTTTTCAAGCGCTGTATCCGCTTTCTTTAATTGTTCCTCGGGGCCCTCCGCATCGATAAACAAGGTGTGTGAATCGACGGCTTTGTTATAGCTTACACGGGTAATATTGATTTTCAGTGCCGAAAAGCATTCGCTCGCCTTTAAGAAAGCGCCGATATGGTTTGGCATAGATGTCACATAGGTCTTCTTCATTCACATCACCTTGTCTATATTTTTAGGGGATGGCGGTATTATTTCTGCATTTTTTCAAGGTCGTTCTTTCGGATTTCCACGCGTCTTACCTTGCCGCTGATTGTCTTGGGAAGCTCCGGAACAAACTCCACAATTCTCGGATATTTGTACGGTGCCGTATGTGTTTTTACATATTCCTGAATTTCTTTTTTCAGCTCGTCTGTGCCTTCGTGGCCTTTTACCAGCACGATGGTAGCCTTTACAATCTGTCCGCGTACCTCATCGGGAACCGGTGTGATGGCACATTCCAGTACATACGGAAGCTCCATGATAACGCTTTCAATCTCGAAAGGCCCGATGCGGTAACCGGAGGATTTGATAACATCGTCAATGCGGCCTACATACCAGAGGTATCCGTCCTCGTCCATAGTAGCCTGGTCGCCGGTGTGGTAGTATCCGTCATGCCAGACCTCACGCGTCTTTTCTTCATCCAGATAGTATCCGATGAATAACCCGCAAGGTACTTCGTCCTTTACACGGATACAGATTTCGCCCGTATCACCGACCTTGCATTCGTTACCGTCGGGGTCAAGCACGACAACATCATATAAGGGACTGGGTCTGCCCATAGAGCCGATTTTCGGGGTAGAGCCGACAAAGTTTGCGATAGAAAGCGTAGTTTCCGTCTGCCCGAAGCCTTCCATAATGGTAAGACCTGTTGCCTTTTTGAACTGATTGAATACTTCGGGGTTTAAGGCTTCCCCGGCCGTTGTAGCATATTCAATGGAAGAAAGGTCATATTTGGATAAATCCTCTTTGATGAAGAAACGATACATCGTGGGCGGTGCACAGAAGGTTGTGATGTGGTATTTGGCAAACATCGGCAGGATGTCTTCGGAATGGAATCTGTCAAAGTCATAGGTAAACACACCTGCCTCACACAGCCATTGACCGTAAAGCTTGCCCCAGAGCGCTTTGCCCCAGCCGGTATCGGAGATAGTAAAGTGGAGGCCATCGGGGTTTACATTATGCCAATGCTTCGCCGTGGGGTAATGGCCGAGTGCATATTTATAGGAATGTGTGGCAATTCTCGGGTAACCTGTTGTGCCGGAGGTAAAGAGCATCAGCATCGGGTCGTTGCCGCACGGCGTATTTTCTGTGCGGTCGTAGTGTGTGCTGAAGCGCTCCATTTCCACATTAAAATCGTTCCAGCCCTCGCGGCTGCCGCCGACGAGTACCTTCACCATCCCCGGAAATTCGTTTGCTGCTTTTTCTGCTTCTGCCGCCACATCGCCGTCAGCCGTACATACAATGGCTTTTACCTTTGCCGCCTTATATCTGTATGTAAAATCGTGCTCTACGAGCTGGTTGGTTGCCGGGATGGCGATAGCGCCTATTTTATGCAGGGCCAGCATGCAGAACCAGAACTGATAATGTCTTTTTAGAACGAGCATTACGGTATCGCCTTTTTTGATGCCGAGCGACTCGAAGTAGTTTGCTGTTTTGGCGGAATATTTCTTCATGTCGCTAAAGGTAAAGCGTCTGTCCGTCTTGTCGTTAGCCACCCACATCATAGCGAGCTTATCGGGATTCTTTTCGGCAATCGCATCCACACAGTCAAAGGCGAAGTTGAAGGTATCATCATTTTTAAATGTGATGCCGGAAAATACGCCGTTTTCGTCGTAAGAGGATACGATATACTTGTCGGCAACGGTTTCGGCCTTTGCGCCTTCGTTCTCGTTTGCCGGCTTTCTTGCCGACATAGGTGCCTCCGGATATTCCTCGCTGACCGTTCCGTCCTGCGGATTGAGGACTACCGCGTGGAATTCACATCCGCCCTCCGATACGGCAATCATGCCGTGGGGGATGATGCTGTTGTAGAAAATGGAATCGCCTTCATGAAGAACCTCCACATGATTTCCGAGCTGAACCTTAAGGGAACCCTTTACAATGACATCAAATTCCTGGCCGTTGTGCGAGTCGAGCACCAGCGGTTTATCCTGTGCCTCTTCGAGATACGGGAACTTCACTAAAAACGGTTCCGCCAGCTTTCCTTTGAACTTGGGGGCAAGGTTATTGTACTCTACACCGTGCTTTTTGACGATTTTAATACCTTCTCCTTTTCTGGTGATGGAGAAGGAGGTAAGAGTGGTGCTGGTTCCGGCCAGCAAATCCACAACTTCAACATCGCAAGCCTTGGCGCATTTGTAGATGAAGGTAAAGGCAAAGTCGGTTTCCCCTTGTTCTAAAACCTTGTACTCCTCAGCCGACACGCCGCAAAGCTTTGCCAGCTCCTCCTGTGTGTAGCCCTTCGCCTCGCGAAGGTCACGGATTCTGCCTGCCACTTCTTTCAAACTGTAATCCATTGTTTTGTCTCCTTTCTTTTTTTGACAAAGTTAGTAGTTGGTTACAAATTTGAATAAAACAAAAAACCCGTCTCAAAAAACTTTTGAGACGAGTCTTAACAACCCGCGGTACCACTCAAATTACGGAAAATGTTTCCGTCACTCACCGGGCTCCAACAAGCCCTTTGCCTTAACGCAGCATTACGGAAGGAGTCTACTCGGCTCTGCCTTTCGGTCCTTCGACTCAGAGGTGATAAGTCATTGGAAAGCTCCGCCATTGCCTCGCACCATCCGGCAACTCTCTCCAGGTTTTGCAATCCGACCGTCCTCGTCACAGTCGTTTTTTGTGATATTCAAATTTGATACGATTATATACCTTTCATTTTACTTTGTCAAGTACTTTTTTTAAATTTTTTAAAAATTTATTTTTCGCTCAGGCAACAAACTGGAATAAGCAGAACGCCGCATAAATGACGAGCAAGGAAATGCCCTGCCAGCGGCCAAGCTTTTTCCGCCAAAGCGCCGGAACGGTCAGTAGCAGCATAACGGCCAGCATCAGGGGAATATCCAGTACAAGAGAAGCGTTTTGACCGGCCAGCAGCTTGCCGACAGGAACAGAAAACGGAGCCAGAGAAACGGAAACGCCGGAAACAAGCACAAGATTAAATACATTTGCACCAATTACATTGCCTATACCAAGGGAAGCATGTCCCTTTCGGAGCGAGGTGATGGTGGTAATAAGCTCCGGCAGGGAAGTGCCAAGCGCAACAAAGGTGAGCGCAATTACCGTTTCGGGCACGCCCAGCTTCTGGGCAATAACGGTGCCGTGCTCCACAAGGAAATCTGCACCGAGCGCGATTAAGGCTGCCCCTACAACCAAAAGGACCAGCTCCAGCCAAAAAGCACGCGGCTTTGTTTCCTCGCCTGCATCCGCCTCCTCGGGATTTCGGATGCCATTACGAATGTTTAAAATCATATAAACCAAAAAAAGGCCAAGCAAGACGAGGCCGAGCCACTGCGGAAACTGCCCTAAAACATACGCCGCAAAACAGTAGAGCACCGACGATGCGAAAAAGAAAATGACAGGCATTTTCATGGTTTTCGTGTTAATGGGTCCGGGATTGCAGGCGACGGAAATCGCGGCAATCAGGGCTGTATTACAAATGATGGAACCGATGGCATTTCCATAGGCCATCGCGCCCTGTCCCTGTAATGCGCCGGTGGTGGACACCATAACCTCCGGCAGCGTTGTTCCGATAGAAACAACGGTAGCGCCGACAATAATATCCGGCAGGTGAAAGCGACGGGCAACACCGGTTGCACCATCCACAAACCAGTCGCCACCCTTTATGAGTAGAACAAGGCCGACGATAAACAGCAGAACACTAACAAACATGTGGATTTCCTCCTTAAATAAAGTGCCGCTTTTTTACAGCAGATACAGTATGCCACAAAGTAATGGAATAAACAAGCCTATCGGCAAAAAAGATAATAGTGTACATCCGAATTTGGATTTATTTTCTTGACTTTTCCGGCCGTTTGGCATATAATGTTCATGTTAATAAAAGAAACGGGAGGAAAAAACAATGCAAATGCTTGAAATGTTATATGATGAAATTCAGGACGCGGTGGATAGAAAGGTTCCTTTTATAATTCCCATCGGCACGCTGGAGTACCATGCGCGCCATGCTTCGTGCGGAACGGACACCCTCGTTATCACCGGGTGCCTTCGGGAACTGGAAAAGGAAAAGGAAATCGTTGTTTGCCCTCCTATCTGGTATGGGGTGGCATCCTACGCCGTTTGTGCGCCTAAGCCCAGTCACTTCCATGTAGACGAGGATGCGTATGCAAACTATCTGTATTACATACTGAAGTCCATGATTAATGCCGGACACAAGAATATCTATCTCGTGGCACATCACCAGACAGAGGGCGCAGGTCTTATGCCCATGACGATTGCCTGCCATAAGGCCGCCAAAAAGGTAACGATGGAATATATGGAAGAACAGCTTGGAAAAGGCTGGTGGGGAAGCGATGACTATGCTTCCTATTACGAAAATATGGGTAGCGGGGATGACCCCTTCTCGTACATCAAGGTTCTCCCCTTAATCGGTGCCGATGCACAGATTAAGTGTGGCGGCTTTGACCATGCCGGCAAATGGGAAACAAGCCTTATGATGGGCACTTACCCCGAGCTTGTAGACCTTAGCCGCTGCGAGCGCAACACCGAATGGTTTGCCGAAAGCGCCAAAGAGGCGAGTGAGGAAACCGGCAAACACATGGTAAACTGCACGCTCGAGTGGCTTAGAAAGGCCATCGTGTAAGAAACAGAAAAGGAAAGCCGTCTCAGGGAACGCCTGAGGCGGCTTTTTCAATTTTTTAATATCTCCCGGCACAAAGCATCAACCCATATTTAACCTTAATTCTTTCAAGCTTATCTATCATCGGCTTGGATATAAACCAAAGGAAAAAGGCGGTTGAAAGTGCGTGAATTAAATCAAAGGGGCTCCCCGCAATATAGGAAGATACAAGCATCCCCCATGTGATTTTGCTTTGCCACATTATAACGGAGGCCGGATTCATAATTCCGCCGTAGATAAGAAAGGTTGCCAAAAAGCCGAATATACAAAGAGATGCTTTTGTCCTACGCAAAAATCCTTTTTTATAAAGTATTCCTGCGATAAAACCAATAATGCCGAAGGAAAACATCTGCCATGGTGTCCACGGTCCCTGCCCGAAGAAAAAGTTAGAAACAAATCCGGTAACGGCACCTACTAAAAATCCCGTTTCGCCACCAAAGCAAACGCCCGCTATTATCACAAGCGCAACAACAGGCTTAAATTGCGGAAGCATAAAGAACGCGCTTCTTGCCGCAACAGCAATAGCACAAAGCACGCTTATTACAATCAGCTCTCTTGCTTTTGGCTTTCTCGACTCAAAGACCATGCAAAACGGCAGCATTGTTTCCAGAAGGATGAGAAGGCTTATAAAATAATACTTCCTGCCACCCAAAAAGTAAACACCGATATAAATTGTGAGCGGTATTAAAAGCAGGATAAGAAAGGTTGCCACCAAAGTTCTTTTTGTCAGCTTTCTGTCTGCCTTCGGAGCCTGTATGGTTTCGGTTTTCATGTCTTTTTGCGGACCTTTGTCGCTTTTTATTTTTGTACAAGACGGCTTCTGCGCCTTTTCCGGTTTCATGGTGTCCGGATGCTTCTGTAATTCTATGCGTCGTGATGGCCCTTCTCTTTTGTTCCCCCTGCTGCCGCAGGCAAGCAGAATGTCCTCCGCCAAAACCGCGTCGGGAAGCCTTGTCCTTGCCATGCGGTTTGCCGCTGTGGTATAAAAACTCTTACCCCTGAAGAACTCTCTCGGCGCACCGGCGGAGATTATACTGCCGTCAAACACAAGCGCACATCTGTCGGCATACTCTGCACAAAACTCTATATCATGCGATACCATCAGAATCGTAACGCCGTTAAGCTTTAAATCTGCAAGAATATGTGCAAACTCTTCTTTAAAGTGTGCATCCATGCCTTTTGTCGGCTCGTCAAGAAGGAGAATTTGCGGCTCCTTGAGAAGAATTTTGGCAAGCGCCGCGCGTTGCTGTTCGCCGCCGGATAAATCAAAAGGATGTGCGTCTGAAAAATTTTCTATTCGGCAGAGAGCAGATATGTGTTGCACCTTTTGCTCTTTTTCTTCTTTTGACAACTTCTTGTCGCGGAGAATTTCCATTAAATCAAGGTGAATTGTTTTTTTCACAAACACACTCTGCGGATTCTGAGGGAGAACACCGAGCAGACCATCATACAAATTTTTAATCTTGGAAATGCTCTGCCCTTTTATCAGAACATCGCCTCTGTACGGGGTATTAAGACCGGCTATAAGCGAAAGCGCCGTTGTCTTTCCGGTTCCGTTACCGCCCAAAAGGCAAACCAATTCGCCTCTGCCAACACTTAAATTGAATCCTTTTACCACATCCGGCGCATTCTTTTCATATCGAAACCAGGCATCCTTAACTTCAATTACCTTTTCGCCAATATCCCGTGTTTTATCTTTTGGAATGGCAGCAGAATTCAAGGCGTTGGTTTTTGCATATTCCTCCAGCCAGGCTCTGCCCTCACGAACGGTCAGAGGGCAAGGCAAAGTGTTTGCTACTTCGCCATGAATTCGCATGGGAGTCGGAAGTGCTTTATACATATCGTGATTTTGTAATTTTAGCATTTTGCCGACTTCCGTTGGCGCCGTATCTGCAATAATTTTACCATCATCCAGTACAAGCACCTGGTCTGCCACCGAAAAGGCCTCTTCCAAACGATGCTCGGTGAGAATGACGGACACGCCCAGCTCACGGTTAATCTTCTCTAAGGTTTGCAGAAATTCGCCTGCGGAAATGGGGTCAAGCTGACTTGTAGGCTCGTCCAGAATAAGAACGGATGGTTGCATTACCATAACCGATGCAAGGTTTAACAGTTGCTTTTGACCGCCTGAAAGCTCGGTTACTTTCTTATAAAACCAATTCTGTATACCGAAGAAGGATGCCATTTCGGATACTCTTGTTCGGATTTCGGTCTGCTTTACGCCAAGACTCTCCAGACCAAAAGCAAGCTCATGCCATACCTTGTCTGTTACAATCTGATTGTCAGGATTTTGCATGACAAAGCCTATGGCAGACGCTTGCTCGCGGCTGTCGTAGTCGGCAAGGCTTTTGCCGTTAAAATAAATACTGCCGCTCATCTTGCCGAAAGGGGAGAGGGTGGATTTTAGCAGCCTTAAAAGCGTAGTCTTGCCACAACCGGATTTACCGCAGAGAAGAACAAACGCACCCTGATTTACGGTGAAGTTTATATCTTGGAGCGTTTTAGTTGTTCTGTCCGGATACCAAAAACTCAAATTTTCGACCTTAAAGCTTTCCATTTTCTCACCTCCCGAATTTCAATGATTACCGGGCACATACAAAGCAATAAATATGCCGCGAACACGCTTATACCAAATACGGAAACCTCTGCCATTTGCAAAGAGGGGAAAAAGTTAAAATCCATTGTGCCTACTAAGCTTCCCGAAAGCGTATATGCGCCTGAAAGTAAAATAAAAATAAGTGCTTTTTTATCTCTCTTGTCAAAGGTAAATATCCCAAATGCCGTTCTTCCGGGCAAGCCATATCCGCGGGATTTCATGCTGTTGGCGGTTTCGATGGCATTTTCCAATGACCAGGTTGTCATCACGGAAAGAATAGTAAGACCAATCTTTACCCGTTTGATAATACTGCCGATTGTCACATCCCGCCCCAAACACCGCTGCGCATTCGTTACCACTTTAAGCTGGGCAGAAAACCTCGGAACAAACCGAAGCGTCATAGAGAGTATGAGGGACATTGCCGGAATGATTTTCCCGAACAGATAGATAAACTTGTCACTTGTCATAATCTCGTTGTAGCAAGAAAAATGACAGATAACACTTACAATCATCGTAGCCGCGCAAATTCCGTAAATAACGGATTCCAGCGTCAGCGGATTTCCGCTCGGCAGATACGATAGGATGGTAACGCCTTCGTGACTAAAGGCTGGGTTTATAAGTGCCATCGCAAGTAGCATCGGGAGCATATATATTAAATTAGTTTTGACCTGTTTTTTGCCCTTCAGCATCACGGAGTATGTAAATCCGCTCACAAGTGAAATGCATAGACACGCAGGATGCATAAAAAAGCAGGCAAGTCCGATTACAAATACGAAGTATACGAAATTTACAATCGGATGATATGTTTTAAATTCGTTCATTTTAAAATTCAAATCCCTCTCGTGCCAAAATGCCTTTTGTATAGGGGTGACTTACCTCTTTAATCTCAGAAATATAATCCGATACATCTGCTATTCTTTCTGTAAGATTGTGTCCGGTAAGTATAATTTCTGCCTGCTTTTTCATTTCGGCAAGACACCGAATTAACGCAGCTTCGTCAATATAGCCATATTCCGCCGCATCCAGTATCTCATCCAGAACAATCATCTGGTACGAACCGGCTTTACGCTTTGTATCTTCAAAAAGAAGCTTGTTATATGCTTTGGTAAGGGCGGGGGTGCGTTCTTTTTTCAGATTATCATAAAGCGCATAGCGTTCCTCTGCGTATAGGATATCCACACCCCGAATTTTCTCTAAAACCTTAAACTCCGCTGAATCGTTGTTTTTCAGGAATTGTACGAATAATACCTTGTTACCACAGCCCACACATCGCACGGACAGGCCGATAGCTGCAGTTGTCTTTCCTTTGCCATTTCCATAATAAGTTTGTATCATATCTGCTCTCCTGGATAATCAGTTTTTGCTTGCGGCATAATGTCCGCCAACATCAACACCTAAATCACAAGTATATACCCATTCAACTTTATCGCCATCTTTAAGCTGATAACGGGAGCATCCGTAATTAGGGAACCATCCGTTTACCTTATACATCCATCCCGAAAGCTCTCCTAAGTCAAACTCATAAAGATTGGCTATCCCTTCAATATAGGCACTGTTATATAGGGGCGTATTTTCATATTCCATGTGTATTTTATTCTGCTGCATTTCACGAAGCAAAAGAGTAAATACGCTTTCGCCCTCATAGAAGGTGACGGTCCTTTCTGCAAATATAATTCCGTCTTTTGGCACTATGTCAACCTTCTCACTATCCAGCCATTCCATGTTTTGGAGAATGGTGTCGCATCGGACAGATAAGGTGCATGCAAGCTCTTTGTCGGCAATAACCGCATTTTCCGGTTCAACAGGAATGGGCTTTCCTTCCGGAACGGGGTCCGTCTGGTATTTGTCTTTTCCGGTAGCCGCATCTATAACCATTCCGCTTTTATCGGTGTATTCTGTATTGCCGTCCTGCATCCCCCTGCTGTCTGTTGTTGCAGGAGGCAGGGGGGTGGGCGTTCCGTCAGAGGCTTCTTGTGCGGGATGGCTGTTTTGGACTATCTCCGCCGTCTTTTGTGGCTGAGGCGTCCATCCACGAAGAGCCGGCGCATCGCCGCCATACCAGAACATAAAGGCGAATACCGCTACGACAACGACGCCGAGTATTATTTTGTTCTTATATTGCTTCAAGCCTTTTCCCTTCCTTCCAATCATTTTGAAATCGTTTCGCAAAACCGCATCAGAATTGTCGCAACCTGTGCCCGTGTGGCGGTATCTTTGGGCGATAATGTAGTTTTGCTTGTGCCGCTGACGAGCGAAACAGAATTTGCCCAAAGCGTTGCATCCAAAGCCCAATCGCTTACATCTTCCATATCGGTAAAACAGGGGATATCGGCTTTAACATTCACATCGTATCCCTGCATCTTTGCATAGCGATAAAGGATAAGCGCCATTTGCTCGCGGGTAACGGCCTTATCCGGTGCAAATTTATTTTCGCTTACCCCGTTTACAATATTTTTTTCTGCGGCCCACATAACGGCATCTGAATACCATTCTCCTTTTGGTACATCTGTAAAGCTATGCGCATTTTCTGTGTTTTCAGGGTTTTCCCATTTGTAAAGGACCGTTACCAGCATAGCCCTTGTCATTTCGCCTTCCGGTTCAAAGCCGTTACTTGTTCCCTGCATAATATCGTTTTCATAAACATACTTTACAGCTTCATAATACCACGCATCTTTCGTAACATCGGCAAATGTGTTTTCGGTAAATATGATTTTTTCGGTGACTTCCGCCTCTTCCACAACCTCTTCTTCCGTGATATCCCCTTCCGTGGGCAAGGAGTCCTCCGGCTCGTCATAATCATTTTCAGAAGCATCGGCGTCGTAATCTTCTGTGTATTCCGTATCTTCAGAATATTCGCTATCTTCCGTATATTCCGTATCTTCAAAGTACTCGTTTTCTTCCGAGTATTCGGTATCTTCAAAGTGTTCAGTATCTTCCGTGTCGGCAGAATCCTCAATAGCTTCAGAGCCATTTGGGTCTTCTTCTATGTATATTTCTACATCCGTCATATCATAAAGAGAAGTTTCTCCGGCAAGAAAACGAAAATATGAAGCCAAGGCGTAGTACCCTTGCTCGGTAGCCATACCGTTTAAGCCACCATTTTGAATATGCGCAAAGCCACCTTCATCAATAGCAAACATACACAATGCGTCTAAAACCGAGACCCCGTTTTTCACAAAACGCGCATCCGCTTCCGGGTCAATACCGAGCGCTGTTAGGGCAACGATAACTTGTGCGCATGATTCGCTGCAACTTCCATCAATGGAACCAAAACCTCCGTTTTCGTGCTGTATGGCAGAAAGACAATCCAGCGCTCTTTCTACTGCGGCCGCAACATCGGGGTTTGTGTTATAATAGGGGGCAAGAGCCTGAATGGCCATGCCGGTCATATCCGGGTCCGCTATCTTGCCATAGATGGACCAGCCGCCGTCGGAAATTTGTTTTTCAAGAATATAGGATATAATTCCTTCGCGGGTGGCCTGTGCGTCTTCATTTTCATTTTGGGGGAGTTCATAAGCATAGCTGTCAAAGGCTATCAATGCCCAGATAGGGCCGTTTAAGCCTTGCTTTTTCAAATAATTCATGTCGGAAAGGCCCCGGAGCAAATTGTGCCCGTCAACATCGGTGACATCATATCCTGCGGCCGTAAGGGCAAGAATCACGCGGGCATTATCGGTGGACTTGGCTTTGTGAAGCTGCTCGCTGTCATTAATATTTTCTTGTATGTAGCCGGCCGCATTTTCATAGTAACCATCGGGACAGGCACGGCCCGAACGGGTGAGACAGATAACCATCCATTCTCCGCCAACAGAACCTACGGTGGGGGTGCCAAGCCCTTCTATATACTGCCCTGTCGCTTCATATGTAGCCGCATGGTCCGTGTCTGCAACCTCTGCATACAGACGGAGAAGCGCACTCTCAGCATCGGTTAGTATGCTTAAATTTTCAACACAGTCTTTGTCTGAATCGGGCAACTCGTCATAAGCGGTGCGAGCCTCCCGGATTTTATTGCCGGAATACATAGTTACATTCCCGATTTCGTTGATTTTATCCATAACGGCAGCCGCGGCGTCAAAAGCGGCGTCCTCCGCAGTATCCTCTGTGGCAAATACAGCCGATAAACTAAATGGCAGCATGACAAATATCATGATTATACAGATTAAGCTGTTAAAAAATCTTTTCTTCATGTAACGATTTCCTTTCGCAACTTTGCTTTCTTGTTTTAATGGGAAAACGAAGACCTTTTTGTTGATTTTGTTCCATCCATGAGCCGTTACTCTGTTTCTTCACCGCTTATAAGGTATGCCCCGCAAAGCGGAACGCATATTGCGAAATTCTCCCACAGCATAATTTTGTCGCCGGCAGAAAGGTTTATTTCGTCCGGAACGGGTACGGCCATAATATTTTCACCGTCTGTTTTTCGGGTGACTACCGGAAGCGATTTTATCTGGTTTAGACAAATTCCTTCATAATCGGCAAAGATTACCGATAGGCTGGCTCCTTCTTCGGGAAAAGTAAAATATACATGGTTCGTATCATACTTTGTAATTTCATTTTGCACACGGACGCGGAAAAAAGTATCTTCAATATAACGCCTTAAAATCGTTTCCTGGCTTTGAATTTCCGAAGCGGTTGCAAGAGGATTGGCGGCTACCGCAAGCGCCGTTTCATAAACATCATCGGTATCCAAATTACCATAATAATCGTTTATGGCGGCCAGAATAAAGATGAAATCCGACTTATCTTCTTGTGTGAATAAGCTTCCACCCACCGCCTCCGCCATTACATTGCCCGGGAAACCACAATCGGCTCCATAACCGTAAACGGAAAAATGCCAGCGGATTACATCCCCGAGAGTAACTTCTCCACCGGTGTTATAGTCAGTAATTATTCCCCCGGGATAGGACATATCCGCACCCCAGGATGCCCACCAATCATTAATGGTATAACACCAGCCTGCCCACTCGCTATACTCAAGCTGTTCCAGATAGCCATTCCCATCTCCCGTCGTAAAGAAAGAGGAGAACTCTTCCAGATATTCGGGATATGTCGCCTCAACCGTGTCATCAAAAGAAAACCCGCTGAAATAGGAGGGGTCACCTAAATAATCAATATTTTTGCTTTCCAGAACCTCTGCGGTAATATCTCCCGTTGATTTTTCATTCTTGTCGTAGAGGGACGGCTCCAGCAGGAACCCTTGTCCAATATTGTAAGCTTCTACTGTAATTGCGCCTTTTTCTTCCCGGAGTTCCTCCAAAGTCAACAAGGCATTTTCGTGGGCCAAGGAGCCACTCGGTAGCATAGTAACCAGGATTGCGGCGAGAAGTAACGCACTAAAAAATTTTCTGTTCATAAAAAAATCTCCTTTTTGTAAATTTTGTGCCGACCGATGCTTTTGGTTTAAAAGCGTTTTGCGTTTTTGGTTGTTGCACCTCCTTTTTTACCGCAGACAATAAAAAACTGCGGCAATTTTTCTTTCAAAAAATTACCACAGCTGTTTTTTTCTGTGATGAATCACAATTCAGAGGAGAATGCGGAACAAAGCCCCCGAATATTACATTCGGGCACCTCCGTCTGAAAACATTATTCCTATGCTAATGCGCACTTACGGAATAACATCAAAGCAGGTCTTGTGACTCGCACCATATAGACTAAAAGGTCCGCGTTTTTATATCCTGCCTTCTCAGTTTCCCAATGACTATCTTTCGATAACGGGTATAAAAACATTCGATGCACACACCGACAGTTAACCGCAGGGGATTCTCACCCCATTCCCTTTTCACCGATTATGTCTGGTTCATAAGCCCTTGCAACATAATCGACACTCTGTGTGATTTTATTAAATTATAAATTATGATATCACAAACGCCCAAATATTTCAAGCACTTTGGGAAATTTATTCCACACAAGCCTCAAGTACGCTTGTCAATACCCTATAGTTATCAACCGACAATATGGATGCTTCCAAGAGTTCCTCTTTCTCTACATTTCCCCAATTAAGGTCATATCCCATGCGTTTTGCCATGAGGCGGATAAATTCACGGATAGAACGACCATTGCCTTCTCTGAAGGGATGTATCACATTAAGTTCCGCCATCACATACGCCAAGCCGTCAAAGACCTTTTCTTTGTCAGTTTCTTTAAGCATATTTTTCTCTTTAATTTTGGCAAACACCTTATCAAACTCTCTATCAATCAAGTTTTGGGGATAAAACTTTGTATCTGCTCTGCTGATTTGCTCTCGTCTGATTTTTCCGGCAAAGGAATAAATGTCTTCAAAAATAAACTTGTGTATATGCATAAGATGCGCTTTTGTAAAATTGCCCTTAATCGGATTTTTCAAAAGCTCCATCTGTTTAATCAAGGTAATTTCTTCTTCGGCCGTTTTGAGAAGCTTATTTTCTCTTATATTTAATTTGTTCTTCAAAACATTACTATCCGGATAGCAATAGATTGATTGTGTTGTCGTATAAACATCATATTTTGAAAACATAGTTACGCCCTCTGCATATATTTAAGCTTCAATTCTTCAATTACATCTGTATAGCTTACTTTGCCGCTATCAATTCTTTTGAGATTTTTAATGCTTTCCTCACTAACCGTCATGCTTTCAACAGCGAAGGTTCCTTTTAAATTTTTTAAATTACTTTCAAAATCCTTAGATGCCATATCCGTTTTATTTCTCCAATCTGTATATTTACCGGATTTAATTCTTGCATCAGCAGGTTTCTCTGCATCTTTCGGCAAAAGCCAGGCCCCTGCAATTTTCTTTGCGCCGACAATTCTGCCCTCATTACACAAAACCGCAATCCTTCTTGCCGAAATTCCCCAAATTGAACTTGCTTCTTTTATGGTTAGTATATCCATATCAACACCTCATGTAATATATTATATACTACAAATAGAACAATGTCAATGTTTTTGTGTTTTTTAAGGCATATATACAAAAAAGCTGCTGTCAACAAGTATAAACAACACTCATTAACAGCAGTCTTTTATATATTATCCAATAAGTTCAGGGTTAAAGTATTCTCCGTTTATAAGTACCTCAAAATGCAGATGTGTGCCTGTTGACATTCCTGTTTTACCAACCTTGCCAATATTTTGACCTCTTACAACTGCATCACCTTTTGTTACGAGCAATTCTTGTGTAAGTCCGGCATATACGATTTGAATATTATCTCTTTCAATTATGATGAAATAACCTCTTTCAGCATTATATCCCGTTTCTGATACAGTTCCGTTTATAGCTGATTTTACATCTGTCCCCTCCGGCGCAACAATATCAATACCATTATGCTTGATTACTTCTTTTGTTGCGGGATTCATTTTTTCACCAAAGGGATACGAAATATCGCCATTACATGGCCATACAAATCCTTGTGATAAAAATGCTGACGGTGTTTCTCCGTTAATAATAAACATAAAATCAAATATACTTGTTTTGTTTCTAATGCCTAAACCACGATTAAGCATATAATCAATATATGTGTACGGAACATAGGTTTTATCTCCGATTAAAAGCGGTTTTTCTTCCGGCAGACATAATTTTACACCTATCGACGGCTGCTGATTTAACGCAACTGTTAGTCGAACATCACGGGTATGCTTTATCTCTATCATATCGCTACCAATTTTTATTATATAAGAAACTGCCTTTTGCTCTGTTGCCTCTGCAACAGTTATATAAATTGTTCCGTTATCCCATACAAGCTCGTTACCCTCAATATCAAATACACCCAATTTTTCAAAGGTTTCTCGTAATGGGAAATAGGTCATATTATCTTGTAGGAAAGGTTTGTTTTCAAGTGTGATAATTTCGCCTCTTGAATATAAAGTTATCGGCTCTTTGGTTTCTTCTTCACTATTCAAAGCAGCCATAACAACAGTTGCACAAACAAATGTTACCGCAACAAATATTGCCATTACAAAAGACATCATTTTTGAAATTTTTCCGCTTGAGGAACGGATTTTTGTAAATCTGTTCTGTAACTGCTTTTTATTTGCACTAATTTTTGTGGTGTAGATGTTTTCCAGCATGGTTCTTCCCTCCATTTCATTTAACTTTCTAATTTATGTACTAACCAGCTTCCGTCGTTTTGCCTTTTGCATAGTATGATGAGGAATCTTTTAAACGGCGGTTTTATTTCACCTTTTATGTTACTTTCTGCGGTTACGATTGCGGTATAAACTTTAATCTCCTCCGAGTTTGATTTTAAAAGCATCATATCATTATCCGAAAAAACGGCTCGGTTTTCTTTTGACTTAGAAGAATAATGCTTTAAAAATTCATTTATGTTTGTTTCCGAACAGGTTTCCAATGTTGCCCTCGTCATACCGTAACAAATTCCGTAAGCATCATCAATATACCCTTGTGCAATAAACTCGTTTGTCGCAAGTGTTTTCATTGTTATAAGGTCTGATACGGCAAAGGCAGCAAAAAAGTTCCTTACGACCGTTTCAGCGTTATCCATATATGATTTATCGATAGTTGTCAAGTCAATCACAGTTTTTTCGTCAAGGCCGAAATATCCCAGCAGCATTGCATTATCTTCGCCGTATTTATAATAGACATTTCCATCATGAAAAACAGCACAGGAATCAGTGGCGATAGTTACAAAGCCTTTTTTACCGTCTTTTCTTGTGAATACAAGTTCAGCATCAAACGGACAACCTGTACCGCCCATTTTAATTTTTTCGGCTGACGAAAAGGCTTTTTCAATTTCTGTATGTGCATTTGTGGTTGCAAGGGGATATTGAATGCCGCCAACGACAAGCTCAACATTTGTAATATCTTTTATATCATCGGGTGAAAATAATTCAATTTGCGAATGTGTCGGTACGGAGAGATTGCCAAAGATTGGTTTGGGTTCAATTTCTCCGTCAGCTTTATTCACTGTTATAAGCTGCATACCATTGACTGTTCCTATTTCAGATGTCAGATAATATGTTTTATCGCTATTTACAATGCAGTTGTTGCTGTACCAACCAACAGGATTCTGTACTGTTGTAAAGGTATCTGCTATTCCTGCGAATAGTTCTGCGTTCTCCGGCATAGCACCTTTTTTGACCTCGCCATTATCAAGATTGACGATATATTTCTCATATCCTTTGATTTCATCAGCGGGGCCGACAGTTGAAAGGTACGCATATTTTCCGCCTTTATCAACTTGGATTTCAAGTGCGCTGCTGCCTTGCTGATTGTATGCAATATCCAGCTTTTCAAGGTTTATTGCATAGTCAATTTCTTCGGTTTTAAGATTGTCAATGAAAAAGCCTTCTGCATAATGGAACACTATTTTGTTTTCATCAGCATAGTTTATATTTGCCATTACTGCGCCGATAGGACGATTGATATAATCGGAAAACTCCTTTTCTGTCATAGTATATTCATCACTTTTCATATTAGCGGCGATAATGATAGATACGCAAGCCATAACAAGAAGAATTACGGCAAAAATAATAAGAGCCATAAGTTTAGAAATTCGTCCGTTTTTTGAACGGATTTTTGTGAATCTGTTTTGCAACTTTTTCTTATCCATACTCATTTTTGTCGTGTATAGGTTTTCCAACATATAAATTTCGCCTCCTATTCAACTAAATCAAGAATCGTTTTCATATAGATTTTTTGTTCTGTATCGGACATATTTTTTGTAACTGCCATATCACAGGAAACCTCGCAGGCCTCGCTGACATTCGCACAAACCAGATATGCAAGAGGGTTAAACCAATGCACAGCGTTTACAAAGAGAGATAGCCATTTTATAAGCAAATCTTTTCTCTTGTAATGCGTAAGTTCGTGCAGGAATACCATTCGCATATTTTCGTCCTGGATTTCTCTGCAAGGAATGTAGATAACCGGGAATAGAACGCCAACAAGCAGGGGCGATTGTATGTCCGGCGACATTCTGATTTTGATATGCCGTTTTATCTTCAATTCCTTTTTAACCTCATTCAGCACAGGATTTTCCGTTATTCGTATGGATTTCTTATGCTTTCGTATGAGATAAATAATATAGCTGCTGATAACAATAATTAGAAAAACACACATACCGACAAGCCATATATAAGCCAACAAATCAAGTAGCTTAATGCGATAGTTCGCCGTGATGTTTACCTCTCTGTATAGAGTGGGTGTTTCCTCGATTATAACCGTTCTCGGAGCCTCTTCTATATTCTGCGGAGCCTCCGGCTGCACAACTTCATTTTGAGGGAGCAGCGGGAGCTTCCCCGCTTCTTTTGGGGGAATCAGTTTGTATGTAGGTATAATCATTGAGAGCAATACCGCAATCCATACATAATATTGCCACTTGGCAGGGAATTTTTTTGCGGTAATGGGTTTTAAGAAAAGCAGTAAAGCTGTTATCCCAAAACCAAAAAGGCTTAATATAAGCACTGTTTTGAAAAGCTCAAACATAGTATCACTCCAATTCAAACATTTTTTTCAAATCCGACATATCCTCATTTGAAAGTTTTTTGTTTTCATAG
>JAZSLT010000008.1:0-54184 GCA_045535515.1 Clostridia bacterium
GAAAGCGAGGCTTTCGGGCAGCTTTTATAAAATGTACAGTATAATATATAGCATGTGCGTAATGCTCCCGGCCAGTACAAAAAGATGAAAGACAGAGTGCATATACCGGACCTTTTTAAAGAAGTAGTAAAAGGCCGCGCCGATTGTATAGCTCATTCCGCCGGCGACAAGCAGCGCCGTGCCGCCGCGCGAGACGAGAAAACCGAGCGCCGGATAAGCAAATACGATGCACCACCCCATCAAAAGATAGCACGCCGCGGAAAACTTTTTATACCGGTGAATGTCGATGCTGTTTAGCACAATGCCTATTACCGCCGCCGTCCAGACGATGCCGAACAGTCCCCAGCAAAGGGGCGGACTGTAAAGCCGAACCGCAGAGAGCAAAATGGGCGTATAGGTGCCGGCAATCAGAATAAAAATGGAACAATGGTCAATGACCTGCATAACCTTTTTTGCTAATAGCTGCGCTCCGAGTCCATGATAAATACTGGAAAAGGTATAGAGTAAAATCATGGAAACGCCATATACAATGGCCCCGGCTAACGAAAAGCCGTCCCCAAACCACACGGCGCGGACAAGGCCTAAAACGAGTGCCACAATGCCGGCCGCACCGCCGACGATGTGCGTCACCATATTCATAATTTCTTCGCCTTTTGTATAGCTTGGCAGTTTCCGTAAAGCCAGTTTTATTCTTTCCATGTTCGCCCTCCGATGCAATCTATTCAGTCTTTTCCACCGCGCCCTTGCCGAAAAGCTTTTCCGCCGCCTCTATAAAGGCATCTTCGGTGCGGACGGTCATTTGGGTTTTATACTTTTTCCCCTCAACCTCCAGTATCAGCGCCGCGCTGCCCCGATGCCGCAATACCACATCATGGAAGGCATCTATGCGGTCGGTCCTGCCGGACGGTACTACAACCGTTACGGTTTCTTCCTTCGGCAGCGTACCCGGCAGCATGCGGATTTCCTCGGCCAGAATTTTCGGCTCCTCGTCCTCCCGAAGGCTGAGTGTGCCGCGCACGAAAACCGGTATGCCTTCCCGCGCCACCTCGTCGCAAGCAGCCAGCACCTTGGGAAATACAATAACCTCCATGCTCCCCGTTAAATCCTCAACCGATAAAAACGCCATCATCGTATTTTTCTTGGTCATTTTATTTTTCCGCGCCGATATAATGCCGGCCACCTGGGTCGTCTGGCGGTCATGATACTGTCCGCCCTCCGTATCCTTAAGGGCCAGTATCATCGCCGGATTTATGGCCGCGATGACCGCCTTATACGCATCCAGCGGATGACCGGACATGTAAATCCCGAGCGCCTCTTTTTCTTTAGCAAGGCGCACCTTTTCGGAAAACTCGGGCACATCCGGATAGCTGTCCTCCTCGGGGAGTGCGTCCCCGAAAAGCGAAAACTGCCCGGCAATATTATTCTTCTGTCGGTTGCCCTTGGCCTCCAGCATAAAGCCGTAGCCGGCCAGCATCTGCGCCCGCGATGCCCCTGTGAAATCAAAGGCACCGCCCGAGAGAAGCTCCTCCAGCGCACGCCGGTTCATATCCTTCCCCAACATTCTTTCTATAAAATCGCCAAGGCCTGAAAAAGCACCGCTTTCTTCGCGCTCGCGCACGATGTTTTCCGCAAAGCCTTGCCCCACGCCGCGAACGGCGCCAAGGCCAAAACGGATGTTGCCGTCTTCTTCGGCGAACTTATAAAAGCTTTTATTACAATCGGGCGGAAGAAGGGTAATGCCCATTTTCTCACATTCCACCGCATAGGCCGAAATCTTGTCGGCATTTCCGAGAACGCTGTTGAAAAGCGCCGCCATGAAATACACCTTATAAAAGCACTTTAAATACGCCGTTTCATACGCCAGGACGGCATACGCCGCGGCGTGCGATTTGTTGAAGGCGTATTTGGCAAAGTCAATCATATCATCGTATATGCGATTGGCCGTTTTCGCGTCTACGCCGTTTCGTACCGCACCGCGGATGACAATTTCGCCGTTTTCGGTAAGGCCGTTTATGAAAACCTCGCGTTCCTGTTCCATCACATCGGTTTTCTTTTTGCTCATGGCTTTTCGCACCGAGTCGGCTCTGGCCATGCTGTAGCCGCCGATATCCCGTACAATCTGCATAACCTGCTCCTGATACACAATACAGCCGTAGGTCACGCGCAAAATCGGCTCCAGGAGGGGGTGCAGATACTGAATTTTATCGGGATTTTTCTTATTCTTTATATAGGTAGGAATAGAATCCATCGGCCCCGGTCGGTACAGAGAAATACCGGCGATAACATCCTCCAGGCTATCCGGCATAAGCTCGCGCATAAAGGCCTTCATGCCTGCGCTCTCAAGCTGGAAAACGCCGGCCGTATCGCCGCGGCTGATAAGCGCAAACACCTCGGGAGCATCGTAGGTCATGTTACCGGTGTCGAGGGTAATTCCTGCCATGGACGCCGCATCCTGAATAACGGTGAGGTTGCGAAGTCCTAAAAAGTCCATTTTGAGAAGCCCCAGCCGCTCCAGCGTTCCCATCGGGAACTGGGTGGTAATGACATCTTCGTTTTTTTGCAGCGGCACATGCACAAAGACGGGTGCATTGGAAATGACCACGCCGGCCGCATGGGTAGAGGCATGACGCGGCAAGCCCTCCAGCGCCAGCGATATGTCAAGAAGCTCGTGAATACGATTGTCGCTTTCATACGCCTCCTTCAGCTTTGGGTTCATCTCTATCGCATCCCCGAGGCGGATGTTTAAAACATTCGGCACCATTTTGGCCACGACATCCACATCGGCATACGGCATCGCCAGCGCCCGCCCCACATCGCGGATAACGGCGCGCGCCGCCATCGTACCGAAGGTGATAATCTGCGCCACATGGTCGGCCCCGTACTTGCGGTTTACATACGCAATAACCTCCGGCCTTCTCACATAACAAAAATCAATATCAATATCCGGCATACTCACGCGCTCCGGATTTAAAAAGCGTTCAAAGAGAAGCTGGTAGCGAAGCGGGTCAATGTCGGTAATGTGCAAGGTATACGCCACAATACTGCCGGCCGCCGAGCCACGCCCGGGGCCTACGGCAATCCCGTTTTTCTTTGCGTAATGCACAAAATCCCAGACGATGAGAAAATAATCCACAAAGCCCATGCTTTCAATCACGCCCAGCTCATACGAAAGCCGCTCCCGCGCCTCGGCAGAAGGGTCCCCGTACCGCGCGCGAAGGCCCTCTTCGCAAAGCGCCGTAAGATAAGACAGGGCGTCTTTCCCGTCCGGCACATCGTATTTCGGCAAAAGGCGCTGGTGAAAAGTAAAATCAAAATCGCACAAATCCGCAATTTTCCCGGTATTTGCAATAGAGGAGGGGGCATACGGAAACAGTGCCTCCATCTCCTCGGTGCTTTTTAAATAAAACTCCTCGCCGGTAAAGCGCATCCTGTCGGTATCGCTTACATTTTTCCCTGTCTGGATACAAAGAAGAACATCCTGATAGCGCGCATCCTTCTTTTCTATGTAATGCACATCGTTTGTCGCCACAAGCCCGATGCCCGTTTCCTCGGAAAGCCGGACGAGGAGCGGATTTATCCGCCGCTGCTCCTCTATGCCGTGGTCCTGTAATTCCAGATAAAAATTGCCTTCGCCGAAAATTTCCTGATACCGCAGCGCGCGCCTTTTTGCATCCTCGTAGTCACCACGCAAAAGCGCACGCGGAATGTCGCCTGCAAGACACGCCGAAAGGGCAATCAGACCTTCGCTGTGCGCAGACAGCGTTTCGATATCCACACGCGGCTTATAGTAAAATCCTTCCGTAAAGCCTACCGACACAATGCGGATAAGGTTCTTATACCCTGTTTCGTTTTTCACGAGCAGGACAAGATGCCCGATTTCCTCATCGCGCCCCGCCGTTTTCTGCGCGCGGTCGCCCTCACAGGTGTAGACCTCGCACCCGATAATCGGCTTTATGCCCTCTTCCTTAGCCGCATCGTAAAAATCAATGACACCGTACATCACGCCATGGTCAGTCAGCGCAAGGGCTTTTTGTCCCTGCGCCTTTGCTTTTTTTACCACATCGCGAATACGGCACGCGCCGTCAAGCAGGCTGTATTCACTGTGCACATGCAGATGTACAAAATCCATAATTTTTCTCCTCTACAGGATGCCGCGTTCGAGCTTTACCTGCAAAATACGCAAAACGCTGGCATCCAGCCGCTCGCTCGTTACTCTGCCGCTTCTCAAAGCGCCACGCAAGGCCTCCGCGGCCGCTTCTATGTCCTCCGGCATAAGCAGCATATCGGCCCCTGCCTCAAACGCCGTCAGCGCGGCGGCACCGGGCGAATAATATTTCGTAATGGCGCCCATGGAAAGCGAATCGGTAATGATAATGTTCGGGAAACCCATGCCCTTTCGCAAATAATTTGTCATCACATTCGTAGACATGGAGCATTCCATGTCGGTTTTGGTAATGTGGCGATTGACCATGTGCGAAACCATTACAAAATCGGCATGCGCACCAATGCCGGCCGCAAACGGCAGAAAATCTGCCTCTTGCATCTCCTCGATGGTCCGCTCACTCCTTGCTCTGCCGGTGTGGGAATCCGCTTCGGCGCTCCCGTGCCCCGGGAAGTGCTTTAGGGCACAGGCTACACCGCCGTCACGAAGTCCCTTTACCATATTTTCTACCATGGCGCTTACCACCTCGGGGTCGCTCCCAAACGAGCGGGAGCCGATTTCCGTATTGTCCTCCGACAAAAGAAGGTCGGCCACGGGGGCAAAATCTGTATTAAAGCCAAGCGCACGAATTTCCGCCGCTATCGTTTTTCCGATATCGTACGCCTTCCCGGCATCCCCCTCTTTTCCTACCTCTTGCATGGAGGGCTGCGCCGTAACGCCCATTCCTTCTGCACTTCCAAGGCGGGAAACGGAGCCGCCTTCCTCATCTATCGCCGTAAAGAGCGGGATTTTGGAGGCGCCTTGCATCTCGCCTAAAAGCTTTTCCACCTGCTGGGAGTCCTTTATGTTATCCCCGAAGAGCACAATGCCGCCCACGGGATACTTTGTGAGTCCCTCACGAATGGTATCCGTTACCTCCGTAACCGGTGTGCCGTCCCCGAGCGCCTCCGGCGCAACCAGAAAAAGCTGGTATATTTTTTCCTCCAACGACATTTCGGCAAGCACCGCCTCGGCCGCCGCCCTTTTCTCCGTGGAGATTTCGGCCGTAGCCCCTGTCGTATTATCCGGCCCCTCGTTCTTTTTGCAGGCGGAGATGGGCAAAAGCAGAAGTGCCGCCAGAAAAACAGCTATTGTTTTTTTCATATTTTATCCCTCCCCTATACATACGCGGGTCGTTTTTTGAGAAAAGGACACGCAAAAGCTTGCGTGCCCTTTTTTCACACTGTATAACTCTCAAACAAAGCGAGAGATTATTGGTGATTTGCGAAACATTCGCTGCAATAAATCGGTCTGTCATTCTTCGGAATGAACGGAACCTTTGCTTCCTTGCCGCAAGCTGCGCAAACGGTTGTGTGCATTTCGCGGTTTTCACGAAGTGCCTGCTTCTTTGCAATACGGCATTCCTTGCAACGCATCGGTTCATTCTGGAAGCCCTTTTCTGCGTAGAATTCCTGCTCACCGGCGGTGAAAACGAATTCCTGACCGCAATCCTTGCAAACTAATGTTTTGTCCTCGAACATAATGATCTCCTCACTTTGATAAATGTTACCCTTGCCGGAGTCGAACCGACCTCTCTGCGCACCTCGCGCAGTCACTCTCCCTGAGTCTTTGGGCATTTGTATTTTAAAGGCCCCCGGGCCTTAAAACCGTATGGAGCGGGTAACGGGAATCGAACCCGCACAGCCAGCTTGGGAAGCTGGAACTCTACCATTGAGCTATACCCGCATCATTTTGGATAGCGTTCCACATATTTCTCGATTTTATGCTTGATGCGCTGCAAAGCATTATCAATCGACTTCGGCTCTTTTCCCAGGGCTATGCCTATTTCCTGATACGACCTTCCTTGCATATACAAACTCAGCACCTTGCGCTCATACGCGCTTAGGAGGCTAACGAGTCTTGACCCGATATCAGTGAAATTTTCGCGGGAAATCAGAATTTCCTCCGGGTCGGCCGTTTTTTCCTCGCTGTGCACCACATCCATAAGCGTCATCTCATATTCTGCAAAGCCCAGCGGGTAATTTAAAGAAACATACGAATTGAGAGGGGCATGCTTTTGGCGCGTGGCCATCTTAATCGCAGAAATAATCTGACGCGTGATGCAAAGCTCGGCAAACGCACGAAAGCCGGACTGCCTGTCCTCTCTAAAATCCCTGACGGCCTTAAACAGCCCTATCATACCCTCCTGCACAATATCCTCACGGTCTGCCCCGATGAGAAAATAAGTTCTCGCCTTACGGCGGACCAGCGCGCGATATTTGGAGAGAAGATACTCCATAGCCGAATTGTCACCTTGTTGTGAAAGCAGGGCTAAAGCCTCATCGCTCAAAGCTTCCCACTTGTCCGAACGCACATTATTTTGCATTCCATACCTCCTAAAAGCTTTTACGCGATGAATACAGTATACTAAATTTTTACAGGAATGTCAAGCAAATTTTATAAAATGTTTAAAAATTGTCCGAAATTCTCTTGCGTACCATAGAATACGCCGGAAACTTCCCGGCCATGGGAATACGCACCGTCATAGTGGGATGTGGTGCCGATTCTATCGCGTTTCCTTCGCCGTCATACAGCTCGGTTACGGTTTTTAAGTAGTTTTGCCCGAGAGGCGTCATAATCTCAATCGTATCGCCTACGGAAAATTTGTTGCGCGTAGAAAAGCGCAGAAAGTTCTCCTCTTCCTCCGTGACCATCCCGATTACCTGATACGGGCGCTCATAGGAATTGGCCGCAAGATTTTGGCAACCCTCCTTAGCCTCTCCCGTCCAAAAGCCGTGGCAGTACCGGCGGTGGCTGACCTTCTCCACCTGCTCGAGCGCCTCCTTCGATACCACATAGCCTTCCGGATTTTCATAGTAACGGTCTATCTCGCGCCGGTACGCCCCGACCACCGTTGCCACATAATATTCCGTTTTCACTCTTCCCTCAATTTTCAGGCTGGAAACACCGGCAGACAAAATTTCCGGCAGAAATTCGAGAAGACATAAATCATACGCATTGAAAATATAACTGCCCCTGTCATTTTCTATAATGGGCATATAGGCACCCGGCCGTTTTTCTTCCATTAAGGTATACTTCCAACGGCAGGCCTGCGCGCAATCGCCACGGTTAGCATCGCGCCCGATAAGGTAATTACTGAGAAGACAGCGTCCCGAATACGAAACGCACATCGCGCCATGCACAAACATTTCGAGTTCTAACTCGGGGGGCGTGTTTTTTCGGATAGACTGTACCTCCTCACGCGAAAGCTCCCGCGCCAGTACCACGCGCTCGGCGCCCATCGCATGCCACGCCTTGGCCGTCTCTGCGTTCGTAATGTTTGCCTGCGTGCTGATATGAATGGGCAGGTGCGGCGCGGCCTTTCGGATAACACCGAAAGCACCGAGGTCGGAAACAATCACGCCGTCCACGCCCATTTCCGATAGACTCTTTGCGTATTCCCCGATTTTTTCCATGTCGGCCTCGCGCATAATGACATTCAGCGCCACATACACCTTTTTGTCCCGCGCTTTGGCAAATTCGAGCCCGCGTTTTATATCGTCCGGCGTAAAATTATCACAGGCGGTACGCATGGAAAACTCCTCGCCGCCGATATATACGGCATCTGCGCCGTACAAAATAGCCACCTTCAGGCGTTCTAAATCCCCCGCAGGGGCCAAAAGCTCTGCTTTTTTCATGTTTCTTCTCCTATTCTCCGGCCTCTAGAAGGGCAATTCTGTCGCGCAGTCTTGCCGCATCCTCAAACCGCAGTTCTTTTGCGGCCTTCTTCATTTCTTCCGTCAGGCGGGCCAGCACCTCGGCCTTGTTCTCCGTCTTGTCCTCTTCTTCGTCATATACGGTCGCTTCTATCACCGCATGTACCGACTTTTGGATGGTTTTCGGCACAATGCCGTGTTCTGCATTATAGGCCGCCTGTTTTCCCCGGCGCCGGTTCGTTTCGTCTATGGCGCGGCGCATGGAGCCGGTTATGGTGTCGGCATACATGATGACCATGCCCTCGGCATTTCTCGCCGCGCGGCCGATTGTCTGGATAAGCGAGGTTTCGCTGCGAAGGAAGCCCTCCTTATCCGCGTCAAGGATAGCCACGAGCGACACCTCCGGCAAATCCAGCCCCTCGCGCAGAAGGTTAATGCCGACGAGTACATCAAAAACGCCCATGCGAAGGTCGCGTATAATTTCCATTCGTTCCAGCGCCTCTACCCCGTGGTGCATATATTTTACCTTTACGCCCATTTCGCGCAGATAGTCGGTCAAATCCTCCGCCATCTTTTTCGTCAAGGTAGTCACGAGTACGCGTTCCTTTTTCTCGGTGCGCTTATAAATTTCTGCCAGAAGGTCATCAATCTGCCCCTTAACAGGCCGCACCTCCACCATCGGGTCGAGAAGTCCCGTGGGGCGGATAACCTGCTCGGCAATTTTCCCAGAGCGCGTGCGCTCATATTCGGCAGGTGTGGCGCTGACATAAATAACCTGTCCCACTCTCTCCTGAAATTCCGCAAAATTCAAAGGGCGGTTATCGAAGGCCGAAGGCAGACGGAACCCATATTCCACCAGTGTTTCCTTTCTGGCCCTGTCGCCCGCGTACATCGCGCGGACCTGCGGAATGGTGACATGACTTTCGTCCACTACCAGAAGATAATCGTCCGGAAAATAATCCATAAGCGTATACGGTGCGCTGCCGGCCTCGCGTCCGCTTATATAGCGGGAATAGTTCTCAATCCCTTGGCAAAAGCCTATTTCCTGCATCATCTCAATATCGTAATTGACACGCTGGGCAATCCGCTGTGCCTCCAGAAGCTTTCCCTCTTTCTGGAAAAAGGCCACGCGCTCGTCGGCCTCCTCGCGGATATGGCGAATCGCCTCCGCCAGCCGCTCGCCCGTTGTGACATAATGCGAGGCCGGATAAATGGCCACATGGTTTCGCCTGCCGATAATCTCGCCGGTCAATACATCAATTTCCGTAATGCGGTCAATTTCATCACCGAAAAACTCCACACGAACGGCCCTATCGCCGGAACCGGCGGGGAAGATTTCGAGTACATCGCCGCGCACGCGGAACTTACCGCGCGTAAAGTTTATATCGTTTCTCGTGTACTGAATATCCACAAGCTGCCGGATAACGGCATCTCTGTCCCTTTGCATGCCGGGCCTTAAAGAAACAATCAGGCGGGCGTAGTCCACAGGGTCGCCAAGGCTGTAAATACAAGATACGCTTGACACCACAATCACATCGCGCCGCTCAAACAGCGCCGCGGTGGCGCTATGGCGAAGCTTGTCTATCTCATCGTTAATCTGTGCATCCTTCTCAATATAGGTGTCCGTTTGCGGAATGTAGGCCTCGGGCTGATAGTAATCGTAGTAGGACACAAAATATTCCACCGCATTATTGGGGAAGAAGGCCCGAAACTCGTTGCAGAGCTGCGCCGCCAGCGTTTTGTTGTGTGCCAGCACAAGCGTAGGCTTGCCTACGCGCGCGATAGTATTGGCCACGGTGAAGGTTTTGCCCGAGCCGGTAACGCCTAGCAGCGTTTGCTCTCTCTGCCCCGAGAGGATTCCTTCCGTCAGCGCGTTTATAGCGGCCGGCTGGTCGCCGGTCGGCTGATAGGGTGCATGCAGCTGAAAATCCGCCATGCGAAAGCCCCCCTTTTACTCTTCTCTGAAATAGTCGGTAGATAAAACAACCTCGTTTACCTGTTCCCGGATAGAGAACTTTTCATTCATGGCCTCCACATACGCCTGCACGGCTTTTGTCCGGGTGCCTGTATTTTCCTCGCCGAAATAATAAATTTCCCCATCGTACCACGAGCCGCCGGAAAAATACGCATACCCCGTATACGCAGGGCAAAAGGCATCCTCCCCTATCCAGTACGGTGTTTTTTCAAGGCCGAACAAATTGACTATCGTAGGCAGAATATCCAGCGAATTCGTAACCTTCTTAATTTTTTCCTTCTCCAGCCCCTTGCCGTAAATAAAGAACGGCGTCTTTTCCAGCATATCGCTCGTTGTGGCGTTGCCCATGGCATACATTTTTTCCCAGCTTGAAAGGCCATAGGAAAAATGGTCGGAAAACGCCACGATGACCGTGTCCTCCAAAAGACCGTCGCGCTCGAGGTTTTCTATTAGCACGCGGAAAAACTCGTCCGTATCATGCGCCAGCAGCAGGGCGTGATTAATCTCCCTGTCCATCCGCCAGTCTAAAAGGTGCGGATACTTCCCCTTGATTTGCCGGAGCTTTTCATCCTCATAGGTATACGGCAGGTGTGCCGAATAGGTAATCACATAATCGAAAAACGGATTTTCCTGCTCTGGCACCATCGCCCTGTACACTTCCTCGTTTGCTATCGCCTCCGAGTCGCATTGTGCCACGGACGCCGGCATGTATTTCTGGAAGGATACATATTCCTCATAGCCAAAAGCGCGGTGCATTTCGCCGCGATTGTAAAAATCGGGCGTGTTAAAGTGGAAGGAGCGCGCCGAATAACCCTTCGCACGGAAGAGATTTGCCAGCGAATACGGATACGCATTCTCGGAAAGCGCGGCCGCCGGTGTGCCGGCGCTGCGTGCATGGTAGCCGGTATTGGCGGAAAATTCCGTGTTGAAGGTATAGCCCGTGCCAAAGGTGCAGGAGAAATGGTTGGTGAAATCTATGCCGTTTTCCATCATATAGCTTACGGTGGGCATATACTTTTCGTCTACCATCCAATCGTCTATGCTCTCCATCATAACCATAATAACATTTTTGCCCTCTAAAAGGCCTGTCATCTCGTTATCTTCCCACACCGTTTTTTCCGTAAAATATTCCGCCGCCACATCGGCACGGCTCTCGTCCAGCTCTATCTCCGGAAAGGCCATCCGCACCACATTCCGGAAAACATACTGATAGGTGCCGGCCGTGTGCATGGAGCGGCTGGAATCCGTAAAGGCGCGGTACACATTTTTCGCGCGCACCAGCGCGGCACTATCGGCCTTGGAGGCCGTTGCCGCATCCGTCATCATAAAGGTATGCAAGGTTACCAGCCCCAGCATCGGTATAACAAGCCAAAGACCGGGAATGGCGAAATGCTCCTTCCGCCAAAAGCGGCAGGTCAGAATAATCAGCCAGATTTGTAAGAGTGTTACCAAAATCAGCTTCCAATCCACATAGCTGATAATATAGCCGGTATAATCCATAGCCTGCCCCGTCATTCCTATATTATCCAGCCAGAAAAACTGGTTAAAAATACGAAAGTACACATAGGCTGACACCATAAAAACGGAAAACAGGCTGACAACGCCGAGATATAAGCCTCGCCCCCACTTTTTGGACATAAAGCCGGTCAGGGCCAGCACCAAAAGGCCTGCCCAAAGGAGCGTGAACAAGGCGGGAACACCGCGCACCCCTTCTACGGCATACCCCCGGCTCAGCGTCCGCAGTACCACATCCGGTATCAAAAGGGAGGTAATCATGGTATATAAAAACAGATTTCTTTTGAAAAATGCTTTGATTTTTAAAAGCATGGCATTCCTTCCTTCCGCGCTCGGTTTTGCTGTAACAATTTTTATCTGCGAAATCATTATACCACTTTTTTCTAACCTTTTGCAACATTTCCGGCGTGAAAAAATGGAATATGGAATTGACGGGCGTTTCGTCTTGTGATATACTGATACAAAATGGTAGCAAAAAGGAGGGTATTATGCAGACATTTTGCGTCACCTGCAATCTTCCGCCTCGCGGCGTCCGGCTTACGGAAGCCGCCGCCAAAGCCCTCGCCACGGCAGAAGAAAATATTACCCATATTGAAATTATAAAGCGTTCGATAGATGCCCGCCGCACGCCTTTTTTTGTATACCGCCTTGCTGTTACGGTAAAAGAGGAAAAAGGCATCCGCGCGCCGCTTTACAAGGCGCCCGCACCCTTTGTAATCCCGAAAGGCAAAAAGGGAAAGCGCCCTGTGGTGGTAGGCCTTGGGCCGGCAGGTCTTTTCGGTGCGCTCGTTTTGGCGAGAGCCGGTCTTTGCCCGCTTGTCTTAGAGCGCGGTGCCAATATAGACAAACGCGCCGAGGTTGTACGCCATTTTATGGAAGGCGGTACGCTCTCCCCCTCCACCAATGTCCAGTTCGGGGAAGGCGGTGCGGGCGCATTTTCGGACGGGAAAATCGGTACCGGCATCAAAAGTCCCCTGCTTCGTTTTGTACGGGAGACCTTTATACAGCACGGCGCACCGCCGGAAATCGCCTACGATGCGCATCCCCACATCGGCTCGGACCGTTTGCCGGCCGTGGTAAAAAGCATGCGCGAGGAAATTATCGCTTTAGGCGGCGAGGTGCATTTTGACGAGCCGATGACGGACCTTCGCCTTACGGGCGGAAAAATCCGCGGGGTGGAAACACCCGTGGCCGTGTACGAAACCGATGCCCTTTTGCTGGCGGTGGGGCATAGCGCCCGGGATACCTTTGCCCTTCTTCGGAAAAAGGGTGCCGATATGATAGCGAAGCCTTTTTCCGTCGGCGCGCGCATAGAGCATCCGCGTGCCGAGATTGACCGCGCGCTCTATGGCGAAAGCGCGTCCCTTCTGCCTGCCGCCGAATACCGGCTGGTTTGCCATCTGCCTTCTCTCCCCTCGGTGTACACCTTCTGTATGTGCCCCGGCGGGTATGTAATTCCGGCCGCAAGCGAAGAAGGGGGCGTAGTCACAAACGGCTACAGCTTGTACGCGCGAGATGGCGAAAATTCAAACGCCGCCGTCCTCGTCAGCCTTTCGCCGGCGGATTTCGGCACCGATGCGTTTGATGGCGTAAAGCTCCAGCGCGAAATCGAAGAAGCCGCCTACAAGGCCGGCGGCTGTGCTTATAAGGCACCATGTCAGAGAGTGGACGATTTTCTGGCCGACAGGCGTACCACTTCGTTTGGCGCTATTTCTCCCACCTATGCGCGGGGCGTAGTGCCAGGGCATATCGGCGATTGTCTGCCGCGCCTCGTTACCGATGCCATGCGTGCGGCCCTGCCTGTGTTCGCAGGTCGCATCGCCCCCTTCGGGCGCGGCGATGCGCTCCTGACTGCGCCGGAAACCCGCAGTTCCTCGCCCCTTCGCATTTTGCGCGGAGGGTCGGGCGAAAGTAATCTTTCCGGCCTATATCCGGCCGGAGAAGGCAGCGGCTATGCCGGCGGTATTATGTCCGCCGCGATTGACGGCATTGGTGCCGCGCTGGCGATTTTGTCTAAAGCATAATCTGCAGGGCGAAGAGAACGGCCACCCCCGGCACACCCAGAAGGCCTGCCACGATTGCGGTAAAGGGGTTAACGGCAATCCCAATCCCTGCCGCGGCCCCAAAAGTATTCAGCAGTAACAGCCCTATCCCACCCAGTAGTGAGCTTACTGCCAGCCGCAGCACAAGGCGGAGCGGTCCGCGGAAAATCCGCAAAAAAAGCAGTAAAAGCAAAAAGCTTGCCATGTATATACCTGTTTCTGTATAAACCTGCATGTCCAAAAACCCCCTTTTTCCCATATGTATATGCGGAAAAAGGGGGTTTTATTTCTGTTTTACGGAAGCTCCCTGTATTTTACCGGTGCTTTGCCAGCTCATTATCCATGACCCGCGTGGCATAAAACACATACGAGAAGGTCACCGTAGAAAAACCGAGCGCCATGAAAAGAAGAATAAAGCCTATATTCACATAGTACAGCGCTAAAAACGCACCGCAGGTGGCCAAACTCAGTAACAAGGTGAAAACGCATCCCGGCAAGTGGGCCATCGTAAGCTGAAACGCGGTTTTCAAAAGCATGCCCAGCTTCATATCCATCGTAACCATCAGCGGATAGAGGAAGAAATGCATCATGATATAGATGACCAAAAGTACGAGAGCGAAAAAGCCGCAAATCTGGGAGACCAGAGGCGGAAGCGGCAACAAATTGCCGTGTGCAAGGTACAGCACAGCGGCCGAGGGCAAAATCGCTATAATCAATATATCCAGCACAAAGAGGACGATGGCCTGCCGGAAATTTTCACGCGTTTTGGTCCAGAACTCCTCCCACACCCACGCATGCTCCTGCCGCGAAAAATTCCGCAAAACATAGGCCTGACCTGCACTGGCAGGTCCTACGCCTATAAAGCAAATGAAAAACAAGGTAAGGTAAATGCCCATGTGAGTAATGAAGGCCGGGTCCGAAATCGGGCTGAACATATTTTGCCACGCCGTCGTCAGCAAAAAGTAAATAACAAACGCCGGCAAGGCAAAAAGCGTATAGAAAAGGCTGAGCGTGCCAACACGCCAGAACTTGCGGCCATATATGTCCAGAAAAAGGAAAACGCCGCGTTTTTCCGGCGCATCCTTATATACGCCGCGCCCCGGCTTATCAAAATTGAACATTCCGAAAAATCCCGCCATGCTATGCCTTCCTTTCTGTCAGGGTTTCCACCGCGCGCGCAGGGATTTCTCCGAGGTTTTCGCCCGGTGTATTCCGATAATCAAAGCTTTTCGTAAAGGTATCGATATCTTCCGCCAGCGCCCGCATTTTTGCCTGCATGTGGCTGTGCAGTTTTTTATAAAGTGCGCCGTTTCCGCGCCCGCATAGAGCCGTCAGCCTGTAAAAATGATGCAGACAAACACCCTCGGAGGCCAGATACTTTGCCAGAAAATCCGGCTCCGTTTCCAAAAGCCACACGCAGTTTTCTATACATTTTTCCATCTGCCCCGCCACTCTCTCACACACGGCGCAGGTGGCCACATGGTGTTTTGCCGGTTTTTTTGCCTTTGTCAGCATCTTTTCCAGAGTGGAAAGACGCGTCCCGAGGGCCAGCATCAGCGGCAGCTTCTTCGGCATTTTGAGCATTTTCTCCGCGTGCAGGCGGCAAAAGCCCTTCTCGTTCGTTTCTATGCGCACGCTCGGCTCCATCACCGCCGCGCCCATATAATAGTCAAGCGCTCTTGCCTCCAGCTCGTCCTCGATTTTGCACAGGAAGCAAGCACCGCCGGCACCGAGCGCATCTGTCAGCGGAATGGTGTAATTATGTTCCTTCATAAAAGCCTTCCTTCCCGAACCGTTCTGATAAAAGAAAGGAAATAGAGAATAAAAGCGCTGAGTGCCGCAAAAACAGGCAACCATTGTACCACCGCCAGTAGTGCCTGCGGCATTTTTTCATAGAACAAGAGCACCGCCATAACACACGCGGAAACGAGCACCGTAGCGGCTTTCCCGTACCAGTTTGCCGCCACCACCACTTTCTTGCGGTATAAAAACAATCCGCCTACAAACATCATCATTTCCTTTGCTAAAATCACCCAGACGGCTATCACCGGCATACGCTCGCAAAACGCCAGGGAAATCAGCACCGTAAGCTGCATGCCCTTGTCCGCCATGGGGTCCAGAAGCTTCCCTACATCGGTTATCATGTTAAAGTGGCGGGCAATAAAGCCGTCTAAAACATCGGTAAGGCAGGCAACAAAAAAGATGAGGGCGGCGGACGAAAATGCTTCTAAATGAAACATATACGCCGCAACCGGAATCATGCACAGACGAAGTAGTGTGAGAAAATTTGCTATGTTCACTTTTTTTCCTCCGTTTTTTTCCAGATTTCCGGCAACGCCGTTACATCCGGAAGAATATATTTGGCTCCGTTTTCTTCAAAAAAACTTCTGGCCTCCCGGCCGGAAACGCCGGTAAGCACGGCGGCAAAATCGGCCCCCATTTTCTGGGCGGCAAACAAATCCGCGCCGGCATCTCCTACAATCAGACAATCGGAAAAATCCTTTTCGTACGCGCCGCTTAAAATGGCTTCATCGGGAAAATCCTTGCCGAAATAGGCCTTGAGGAAAATATACGGGTGTGGCTTGCCCAGCCCCGTTTCTCCGCTTTTCTCCTCCGCGGCGCGAATAAAGTTATGGGTGATGGCACCCTCTTCATCAAAATAGGGGAATATGCCCCAGCGCACCAGCGGCTCCCTGCCCTCCGGAAGGGGACGCGCCGTTGCGATACGAAGGGATACGCCCTTCTCCTTCAGAAAAAGAAGCGTTTTCAAAAGCGCCTCGCGCTCCACAATCGGCTCTTCCTTATCCCAAAGTCCGGCACGCTCGCCGCGCGCCTTCTTTTTATATACGGCTTCAAAAGTACGGCTGCCAAGGAACCATTCCTGCATAGAGTCCGCCATTTCCTGCCAGAGGGGACCGCCGCGCCGTACCGTTTCCAGCGCCTGCCCCGTTTTTTCCGCCAGCTTTTTTCCGGCCTTTTCGTAAAGCTCGAACGCGCGCCCTTCCTCCCTCTGTATCGCCGCATATAAAGCGCTGCCGTCTGTTTCCCAGAAGGCCACCGCGAGATACACAAGGTCCCAATTCGAGTTTACACCGCGGTTTTTTACAAGGCGAATCAGCCTGTCCTCATAAAAAAGCATGGCGCGCAGCTCCCGTGGTGAAAGCAAAGGTACACCTAAAAATTCCGCCGTTGTCAGTGCCGCGGCATCCCAAAAGGTGTTCTCTGTGGTGATGACACCATCTAAATCAAAAATCACTTTGCTGTACAATGGCTTTCCCTACTTCTTCATTTTGGTATATTCTATTATTATAGTATACTATTATGAATTTTGCAACTATTTTTATGAATTTTTTGCGAAATCTGCCAAAGGCTTGACCTTTTCGGGAAAATCGTGTATACTACCCTTTGAGGTGATTTTATGAAGCAACATCTGCGGTATGCCGCAAAGCTTTTTGGTGAGCGTGTATTTTTTAATTTTCTGGCTCTTATTATGATTCCCGTTTTTATTCCCTTTATCGCAAACCTTTCGTTTGGCGCGGCCTTGTTCTCCGTGATGGTTTGTTGTTTTTATCTGGCCATCGCTGCGGACATGGTGTGGAAGGTCGGGCAGCATGACCGCAAAAGCTATGCGACGGAAAAGCATTACGCCCTAAAAGGGCTGGTTATAGGCCTTCTCGGCGAAATACCGTTTTTCGTTTTCTATATATTCCTTCTGCTTTTCCCGCGTCTTCTCCCCTTTTACCGCGTCCTTTGCATCGGCCCTTATATGGGTTTTGTTCCCGAAACACATGTGACCCCAGGATACGGACTGGTGCTTCTGATTTTGCCGGTAACGGCGGCCATCGCTTACGCCTTCGGCTATCGCGGCATGAAGGACGAAAAGGAAACCCTGCGCTGGAAAATCTTATACAAAAACAAAGAATAAACCATGAACAGGAGCCTATCAAAACGGCTCCTGTTTTTTAATACCCCACCTCGCGTGCCAGGCTGCGGAGTCTCTCCGCGCCGGCGCGAAGGGCGCATAATTCTCCTTCCGAAAGGGGAATTTCGATGCTCCTTTCTATGCCGCGAACGCCCACCGCGCGCGGAATGGAAAGGCAGACATCCCGGATGCCGTACTCACCGCAAAGCATGCCGGAAACCGTTAAAACGGAATTTTCTCCGCCGCCCAGCGCACGCACAATGCGCTCCGCGGCCAGCGAAACGGCGTAATAGGTGGCGCCCTTTTTTTCTACGATTTCGTACGCCGCATTCTTTACATTCTCCCGTATTTCCTCCATGCTGCTGCCGCTGCAAAAGCCCCCCTTCTGGCAAAACGCGGCAATGGGCAGGCCGGCGATTGTGGCCGCGTGCCACGCCGCCACCTCGCTGTCCCCATGCTCCCCTACGATATACGCATGGATATTGCGCGCATCAATGCCGGTGTGGGCGGAAAGACGGGCGCGAAGGCGCGCTGTGTCGAGCACCGTCCCGCTGCCGATAACCTGTCCTTTGGGAAGGCCGGTTCGTCGGGCGGTGATAAGCGTGAGAATATCTACCGGATTTGTAACCACGAGAAGGAGAACCTCCGGCGGCGCATAGCGCATAACCCCATCTAAAATATCAGCAAAAACGGCGGCGTTTCGGGACAGAAGGTCCGTTCGCTCCTCCCCCGGTTTTTGGGCGACGCCCGCCGCCAGTATCACGATATCGGCGTTTTTACAATCGGGGTAATCCCCAGCATACACCCTGGCCGGACGAACAAAGGGGACGCCATGTACAATGTCCATAGCCTCCCCTTCTGCTTTTTTCCGGTCAATATCTATCAGTACAATTTCCCGCACGCTCTCCTTTGCCATCAGGGTATACCCTATCGTGGCGCCTACAAAGCCTGCTCCTACAATGACCACTTTTCTGTCTTTCAAATCTGTTCACCTCAGATTACACTATGCCCAGATTCTTCATAATAAATACACCCAAAAAGACAAATATAAAGCTCATGGCCGTACTCAGCATAATAATATTGCCGTATAAATCATAATCGCCGCCCATGTTGCGCGTCATCGCATAGCCCGCCACCGCCGCCGGCGACGCCCAGAAAACGAAAAGCGTCCCAAGTCCTGCACCGCGGATGCCGCATAAAAGCGCCGGCACCAAAAACAAAAGCGGTGTTATGCCTGTTTTGATAAGCGAGGACAAAAGGGAGAGCGGCAGCGTTTCCCGAAGGTTTGCGTACCGCATGGAAATCCCTATCGTAATGAGCGAAAGCGGTATGCACATATCGCTTATGTAGGCAATCGTTTTATCTAAAACGACAGGCATTCTCAGCCCGGTAACATAAAAAACCGTGCCCAGCACCGCCCCTATGATAATCGGATTTTTAGCGATGCCCAAAAGCGTATTTTTGATGCCGCCTTCCCGATTTAAAAAGCTTTCCAGGCAAACCACGGAGAAAATATTTAAAAGCACCATGCTCACCGCCAGAATGACCGTACCGTTTGCCGCGGCAGCCTCGCCAAAAAGTGCTTTCGTAAGCGGCAGGCCCAAAATCGCATAGTTTGCGCGGAACGCCCCTTGCGCAAAGGCGGCGCGGCGGCGGTTATCCTTCGTGGCCACGCGCGCCAACATATAGCAGGCCGCAAACATAATCAAAATGGAAACAATGACAAACAAAATAAGCCGCCCGTCAAACCCCGTCCCGATATCGGAGGTGGCAATATCCTGAAAAATCATAAGCGGCAGCACAAGCCGGAACACAAGTTTTGTTGCCTTTTCGCCAAAGCACTCATCGGCAATTTTCCATTTCCGAAGGAGAATACCCAGCCCGACAAGAAGGAAAATAGGGGCAATTCCGTTGACACAAAGCCAAAAATTTTCTATCATTTTTCAAAGCCTTCCTTTTTTCTTCGCCGCGGTGCGGCGTTTCTTTTTGTATAGTACACGAAACCCGTCTTTTTGTCAATAACTTTTGCAAAATCCCCCGCATTATGTTATGATATAGGAAAGGAGGTGCCGAAATTGGAACGACTGATTTTTCATATTGATGTAAACAGCGCGTATTTGTCGTGGGAAGCTGTGCGGCACCTTGCCAAAACGGGAGAGGACCTGCGCCTTATTCCTTCGGCCGTAGGCGGAAACCCCGAAAAACGAACGGGCATTATTCTGGCTAAATCCATGTCCGCCAAAAAGCTCGGCATTAAAACGGGTGAGCCGGTATCCATGGCTCTGCAAAAATGCCCATCCCTTACGCTGGTGCCGCCTGATTTTCGCCTTTACGAGCGCTCCTCGCGTGCCTTTATGGACATCTGCCGCGCCTATACGCCGGTAGTGGAGAAATTTTCGATTGACGAGTGCTTTCTCGATATGACCGGCACCTCGCTCCTCTATCCCGACCCTGTGGCGCTTGCGCATACGATAAAGGACCGTATTCATGCAGAGCTTGGCTTTACCGTCAATATCGGCATCGGCGAAAACAAGCTCCTTGCCAAAATGGCGTCCGACTTTGAAAAGCCGGACCGCGTGCATACTCTTTTCCGCCATGAAATCCCCGAAAAGCTCTGGCCATTGCCGGCTTGCGCGCTGTTTATGACGGGACGGGCGAGCGCCGAAAAGCTGGCCAAAATGAATATCCGCACTATCGGGGAGCTGGCTACGGTGGATATCTCCCTTTTGCAATCTCTTTTAGGGGCAAAGCATGGCGCGCAGCTATATGCCCGCGCGCACGGCGAGGACGATTCGCCGGTTTTGGCCGTCCCCGAAGAGGCGAAGGGCTACAGCATTTCAACAACGCTTGAAGAAGATGTCACGGATAGCGAAGAGGCCAGGCGCATTCTTCTCGCCCTTTCCGACAGCGTATCGGCCCGCATGCGCGCCGACAAGGTAAAATGCGCCTGCATAGCCGTTACCACGCGCGCGAGCGATTTTAAAAATCATTCCCACCAGAAAACCTTATCCGTTCCCACAGACGGCACGATGGAGATTTACGAGCATGCCTGTCAGCTTTTTTCCGCACTCTGGAACGGAAGCACGCCCCTCCGCCTGCTGGGCGTTTCCCTCACAAGGCTTTCGCATGAGGAAAATGCGCAAATCAGCTTTTTTCACAGCCCTAAGCGGAATAAAGAGGAAAAAATTGACCGCGCGGTGGACTCGCTCCGCGCCCGCTTTGGCTCCTCGAGCGTTATGCGCGGTGCTATCTATAAATCTCCTGTCCGCGCCGGCGAGAAATATCGGGCGCAGACGGAGACGATGGAAGAATAAACGCACATACAAAAACAGCAGTCTATGTAGACTGCTGTTTTCCTTTTGCAAAAATGCTTATTTCACATTTTCCTTCAGAGCCTTGCCGGCCTTGAATACCGGAACCTTGGCTGCCGGAATCATAACCTCAGCGCCTGTCTGGGGGTTCTTGCCCTTGCGAGCGGCGCGCTGACGGGTTTCAAATGTGCCAAAGCCTACGAGCTGTACCTTGCCACCCTTTGCCAGTGTTTCGGTGATGGTGTTGATAGCAGCGGCTAAAGCCTTGTCTGCATCCTTCTTGGAAAGTTCTGCGTTTGCTGCGATTGCAGCTATCAGTTCTGCCTTGTTCATTTTTTTCACTCCTTGTAACATGATTTAATAACCGTAATAAATCTTATATCTGCATACCAAAACAGGTATGGGATACTTTTGTCCGAAAGAAAACTATCTCTTGGAGAACTGCGGTGCGCGACGAGCAGCCTTCAGACCATACTTCTTTCTTTCCTTCATTCTCGGGTCACGCGTTAAGAAGCCTGCCTTTTTCAGTACTGCGCGATTGTTTTCATCTACAATCAGCAGTGCTCTAGCAATACCGTGGCGAATAGCACCGGCCTGACCGGTTACACCGCCGCCGGCTACTCTGCAAACAACATCCATTTTGCCGAGCTGACCGGTAATGTCAAGCGGCTGACGAACGATAGTCTTTAAAGTTTCCAGACCAAAGTAATCGTCAATATTTCTGTCATTGATGGTTACATTGCCCGTACCGGGGAAAAGGCGTACCCTGGCAACGGATTTCTTTCTTCTGCCTGTGCCGTAGAATTCAGTTTTCTCTGCCATAATCTGTTACCTCCTTATTCCCATACTTCGGGCTTCTGCGCTGTATGCTTATGCTCTGCGTCCTTATATACACGCAGTCTTGTCAGCGCCTCTCTGCCGATAGTTGTGTCCGGTACCATGCCCTTGATTGCCAGGAACATAGCACGGTCCGCATTCGTGCGCATCATAGCGCGTGCGCTTGTTTCCTTTAAGCCTCCGACATATCCGCTGTGTCTGTAATACGACTTCTGGTCCAGCTTCTTGCCTGTGAACACCGCCTCCGCGCAGTTGATTACGATAACATGGTCACCGCAATCTACATGGGGGGTGAAAGTGGGCTTATGCTTGCCACGCAGAAGGGTGGCAGCCGTTGCGGCCACACGGCCGACGGGCTTGCCTGCTGCGTCAATCACATACCAGCTTCTCTTTACATCAGACGGCTTTGCCATAAAACTACTCATGTGCTTTTACCTCCGTTTTTTTCAATGCTTGCCTATTATATGACAGTTTTCCACTTTTGTCAAGAGGTTTTTCTGAAATTTTTATTTTATTTTTGCATTTCTCTCGTTTCCTCGTTTTTTCTCCTGATATCTCCCGTTTTCTCATTCGCTATTTTTGCTTTTTTATGTACTTGACGGTGTAAAACAGATGTGATACAATAGAAAAAAACGAAAAAATGGGAGAAACTTATGCCACTGGATGCCACCTGTGTTGCCTGTCTGGTACACGAGCTGAAAACGCGCCTTAGAGAGGCGCGCATAGATAAAATATATCAGCCGGAGCGCGATGAGATTACGCTTTCTGTCCGCACGCCGCGCGAGCATCTGCGCCTTCTTATCAGCGCGGCACATCAAAATCCGCGCCTGCACCTGACGGAGGTCCGGAAAAAGAACCCCGATGAGGCGCCCATGTTCTGTATGCTTTTGCGAAAGCATCTCGGCGGCGGAAAAATTGCCGACATATCCCAGCCGGATTTTGAACGCGTCATCCGTTTTACCGTCAACATATATAATGAAATGGGCGACCGCACCGAGCGTTTTTTATACGCGGAATTTACCGGCCGCAACCCGAATATTATCCTGACGGACGAAAACCATAAGATTATCGAGGCCGCGCACCATACCGACCTTTCGGCCGGCCGCACCATTTTGCCCGGCCTTCCCTATATACCCCCACCCCTGCAGGATAAGGCAAACCCGCTTTCCGAGACGGAGGCAGACTGCGCCATGCGCCTTCGCACCATGCCCGATGCGCTGGCCCATAAAGCGCTCGTTACCTTATATCGCGGCCTCAGCCCCATGGCGGCGCGCTGTATTGCCGCCGAAAGCTGCGGCGATGAGGATATCCCCGTCCGCGGCAACGAAGAGCGCCTTTCGCGTGGGTTTACCGCATTTTTTGACCGCGTTCGGGAAAACGCCTTTTCTCCCACACTTCTTCGCACGCCTGACGGGGCGGCGGTGGATTTTACCGCGTACGAGCCGACGGCATGCCTCGACATTTGGCAGGCGGAGAAGGGCGAAAGCCTGTCCGCCGTTTTGGATGCCTTCTTTTCCGGCCGCGACCACGAAGACAGAATGCGGCAAAAAAGCGCTACGCTCCGAAAACGCACCACCTCGCTTTTAGAACGGCTGCACCGGAAAATCGGCATTCACGAGGCCACGCTGGCCGATACGGAAAATATGGAAAAATACCGCGTATATGGCGAGCTTCTCTGCGCTAATCTCTACCGCGTAGCACCCGGCGCCACCGAAGTAACCTTAGAAAACTTCTACGAGGATATGCGGCCCGTAGTCATACCGCTTGACCGCACCAAAAACGCCTCCGCCAATGCCCAGCTGTACTTTAAAAAGTATCGCAAGCTGAAAACGGCCGCCCGCGTTGTGGAGGCGGAGCTTGCCCGCGCCAGAGAGGAGGCCGCCTATCTGGAAACGGTGCTGGAGGCCATCACCCGCGCGGAGGATGCCGAGGCGCTTTCCGAAATCCGCCACGAGCTGGAAAGCGGCGGTTATATGAAGGCAGAAACACGCGCCAGGCAAAAAAAGGAAGCGCCGTCTGTGCCCCTTTCCTTTGAAATAGACGGTTTTTCCGTTTTAGTCGGGCGGAATAACCGCCAGAACGACCTTCTTACCTTGCGCCTTTCGCGCGCCGAGGATGTCTGGCTGCATGTGAAAAACGCACCCGGCTCCCATGTTCTCATAAAGGCCGACCATCGCGCCGTTCCCGATGCCGTTATTTACCGCGCCGCCCAGCTTGCCGCCTATCACAGCGCGGGACGGCAAAGCGCGCAGGTTCCGGTGGATTATACAGTGGTGAAAAATGTGTGGAAGCCATCGGGCGCAAAGCCGGGAATGGTGCTTTACGAAAAGCAACATACAGTATATGTGACACCTGCCTGCCCCGAAATAAATCCTTCTTCGTAATCGTACTGTAATTTTTTTGTAAAAATACTTGCATTTTTTCTCCCTATTATGTATAATATACGCGATAAAATTTTTTTGGAGGTTTTTACCATGAAAAAAGCATTATTGTTTCTGCTTGCAGCGGTAATGGTTTTCTCTATTGCTGCATGCCAGGGCGAAACCAAGACCAATGTACCGAATGTACCTACCCCTGACGCCGCTAATTACGAAGGCACCTACGCTGAGCCCCTGAAGATGGGCACCAACGCTGCTTTCCCGCCGTACGAGTACAAGGAGGGCGAAGCTTTCAAGGGCATCGATGTAGATATCGCTACCGCGATTGCCAAAGAACTCGGCACCACGCTGGAAGTTGTGGATATGGAATTTGATTCCATCATCGCTTCCGTACAGCAGGGCGAAGTTACCTTCGGTATGGCCGGTATGACCGTTACCGATGAACGCAAGGAAGAAGTAAACTTCACGGATAGCTATGCTACCGGCGTACAGGTTGTTATCGTTCCGGAAAACTCCACTATTGCTTCCCTCGATGACCTCGAAGGCAAGAAAATTGGTACACAGCTCGGCACCACCGGTGATATGTACTCTAAAGACGATTACGGCGAAGAGAATGTAACCAGCTACGGCAAGGGTGCAGACGCTGTTATCGCGCTTAAGGGCGGCGATGTAGATGCTGTTATTATCGACAACGAGCCGGCAAAGGCTTTCGTAGCCGAAAATGAAGGCCTCAAGATTTTAGACACCGAGTATGCTGTTGAGGACTATGCAATTGCAGTTGCCAAGGACCAGGCCACTCTCCTTTCCGACCTGAATAAGGCTCTCGAAAAGCTGACGGCTGACGGCACTCTGGATGCTATTATTGCAGAGTACATCAAAGCGGAATAATCTTACGATAAATCTGCGCAGAAAGCGGGAGTTTCTCCCGCTTTCTGTCCGATTTTGGTAAACAACTGTTTTAAATGCAAAATATGTTTGCCTTTAAAAGAATTGTTTAAAGGAGAAAAGCGATGCGTAAAAAGAAACTGGCCGTCCTGGGGCTTGTTCTCGTTTTAGTGGCCTCCCTCATAGCGGGGCTGGCACTGGCCCTTAAAAATGAAACGATGGCCTCTGAAATCACAAAAGAAAAGGCCGAAGAGTTTGTAAACCAACAACTGGACGCTATTGCCGCCTCCCGCGCCATGCAGCTGGTAGCGGAAAAGAATTCCGTTGTGGTCGACAGTGTGGCCTACGGAACGGAAAAGGACATTATTTTAGATTGTACGGTACATACGCTGGATGTGCATGCGGCTCTGGCCCCTTCCTATGATGCGTTTTTGTCTGCAGACGAGAAGAAGGCCGGCTCTACCATGTTTAAATCCTCTCTTCACTTCAAGCTGGAATTTGAGCCGCTTTTAGCAGAACTTCTTTCATCTGCGGCGGAAAAAACAGTCCCCTGCCAGATAAAGCTTTATGACACGCGCGCCGGTCTTGTGCTTTACGCCGAGGATGCCGTTGTAAATGCCGTTTTCGGCGGTGTTGTTAACATACAGAAGGACATCCTGTCCAAAACCTCTGCCACCGTCACCTTGCCTGACGGCCGCACCGAGGTAAAGGAATTTTCCTCGGATAACATCAAAAAAGGGTTTTTGGAATGTCTGAAGGTCACGCAAAATGCGAAGCCGGATACGGCCTCTCCGCTGGTCGGCTTCTGGAATGGTATTAAAAAGGATTTTAATCGCAATTTTCTGGAGGCAAATCGCTGGAAGACGATATTTACAGGACTTTGGGTAACGATAAAGCTTACCGTTTTTGCGCTTTGTCTTGGTATTGTTATCGGCTTTCTCATCGCCTTTATTCGCTCCACCGCGCTGAAAACCACGCGGCCGGGTTGGCTATTGCAGCTTTTAGACGGTATCGCGCGGGTATATCTCACCGTTATCCGCGGCACCCCGGTGGTGGTGCAGATTATGATTATCTACTTCGTTATTTTCATGCCCCTCGGCATTGATAAATTTCTGGCCGCTGTTATCTGCTTCGGTTTAAACTCCGGTGCTTATGTGGCCGAAATTGTCCGCGGCGGTATCATGAGTATCGACAACGGGCAAACCGAGGCCGGCAGAAGTCTTGGCTTTGGTTATATGCAAACGATGTTTTATATCGTATTTCCGCAGGCCTTCAAGGCAGTACTACCTGCCCTTGCCAACGAGTTTGTTGTTCTTCTGAAGGAAACTTCTATTGCCTTCTACATTGGTCTTGGCGACCTTATGTATGCCGGTAACGCAATCCGCGCGGCCACCTATTCGGCCTTTATGCCCCTGATTGCGGTTGCGGTAATTTACCTTATTATGGTGCTGGCGCTCCAGCATCTCGTAACACTTCTGGAAAGGAGGCTGCGTAATAGTGAAAGATAACGGCGATATTATTATCCGCACCGAAAAACTTTCCAAATGCTTCAAAGGCACCATTCATGCCCTGCGCGAGGTGGATACGGAAATTCACCGCGGCGAGGTTGTGGTAGTCATCGGCCCTTCCGGAAGTGGTAAATCCACTTATCTCCGCTCTCTGAACCTCTTGGAGGACCCGACGGGCGGACACATCTACTTTGAAGGTACTGATATTACGGACCCGAAGGTAGACATCAATCGTATGCGCCAGAAAATGGGTATGGTTTTTCAGCAGTTCAATCTGTTTCCTCATTACACGGTGCTGAAAAACATGACGCTGGCGCCGATGAAGCTTTTGAAAATGAGCCGCGAGGAGGCCGAGGAAAAAGCCTACCAGCTGCTTGAGCGCGTAGGTCTTCGTGACCGCGCCGATGCTTATCCCTCCCAGCTTTCCGGCGGCCAGAAGCAGCGTATCGCCATTGTGCGTGCGCTTTGCATGAACCCCGATGTTATGCTTTTTGACGAGCCGACGAGCGCGCTTGACCCCGAAATGGTCGGCGAGGTGCTGGATGTTATGAAGCAGCTTGCACAGGAAGGCATGACCATGGTTATCGTTACCCATGAAATGGGCTTTGCCCGCGAGGTGGCAGACACCGTTATTTTCATGGACAGCGGTGCCATTATTGAAAAAGGTACGCCTTCCGAAATTTTTGAAAATCCCCAAAACGCGCGTACCCAATCCTTTTTGCGTAAAATTTTATAAAAATATAAGAAAGAGGTATGTACAATGAAACTGAAAGAAAATTGCAAATGGTCCTTGGTGGTTCCTACCAGTATGGGAGTGAGAATTACACCGGAAAACGGCCAGCCCACCCACGCGAGCGACCGTTTTATCATGCAGGCGACCAGCGCAGAAACCAATGTGGCCAGCGTTGCCTCCTATCTCGGTCTGCCGGTTAAGGTGCTGACCACCTTCGTAAAAGGCAGCCCGATTGCCCACTTTATCAAGAGCAATCTGTCCGCCCGCCACATGGCGTATGAAGGCAAAGAGGTAGAGCAGGGTGGTCCCTGGGGCTATCGTCACCAGTTCAATATTGCTGACAGCGGCTACGGCTCCCGTGGTCCGCGCGTACAGAATGACAGAGCCGGCGAAGTTGGCCGAACCCTCAATATCAAGGATTTTGACCTGGAGCGTATTTTCGGCGAAGAGGGTGTACAGATACTGCACCTTTCCGGTCTTATCGCTGCCCTTTCTCCCGATACCACAACCTTCTGCTTAGAGCTTGCCCGTGCTGCCAAAAAGTACGGCACCCTCATTTCCTTTGACCTTAACTACCGTGCCTCCTTCTGGGTGGGCCGCGAGGAAGAGCTTGGCAAGAGCTTTGCAGAAATTGCCAGCGTTTCCGATATTCTCATCGGTAATGAAGAGGACTTCCAGCTGTGCCTCGGCATGAAGGGTCCGGAAGCCGGCGGCAAGGATATCGGTGCTAAAATTGAATCCTTCAAGGGTATGATTATGGAAGTAAAGAAAGCGTATCCGCATACCTCTGTATACGCAACCACACTTCGTCAGGTTGTCAACACCAACTGCCACCTGTGGGGCGGCATTATGCTGGAGGGCGACAACTGGCATGTGGTTGAGCCGCGCGAAATTCATGTTCTCGACCGTATCGGCGGCGGCGATGGCTTTGTAGGCGGTATGCTCTACGCTATCCTGCGCGACTGGGCACCGGAGAAGTGGATTCAGTTCGGCTGGGCCAGCGGCGCTATGGCCACAACCTTCCTCACAGACTATGCACAGCCTGCCGATGAAGAACAGGTATGGAGCATCTGGGAAGGGAATGCCCGCGTAAAGAGATAACACATAGGGTGTAGAAAAATGCGCACACCACACAAGGCAAGGATTTTGCAGGATAAAGCCTGTTATTTGAAATTCTAAAACTTGCTCGAATAAAATGTAAGAAAGGAATTCGTTGCAAAATACGAATTCCTTTTCATTTTGTTGCCTTGTGTTTTGAACAAACTTCGCCGCTCGGCGTACCCATGTACGCCTTCGGGTAACCGAAAACAAGGCTGGCCTTGTTTTCGCTCAGTTTGTCCAATCTGCGCTATTTTTCGTCCACCCTATAAAAATGCGCACACCACACAAGATACTGCACGCATAAAGAACAAAAAGGAAGGTGAAATTCACCTTCCTTTTTTATTGGGCAATCTTTAGTTTTGTTTCTGCACCATCTTATACTCGTCATAAAACCGGTAATAGGGGCATGCGGCACGCGCGCCGTAAAAGCTTGCCTGCTCGTCCTCATCAAAGTTTACCATACAGGTATATCCGTCATCTCGGTCCTCTTCATAGTACGCACATGTTTCGCAGGGCGTTTTGTTTTCCATCCGTCTCGCCTCTATTTCTTCTTTTCGATTTTTTTCTTATTGCCGTCCTTATCCATGACATATACGGCGGAGAGGGTATTCTCCATGCCCTGCCGAAATTCGCGGATATACTGCTGACGAAGCGCGGCCTGTTCCTCTTTTTCCGCCTCGCTCAGCCCTGTATCCCTTGCCTTTTTCGCCAGAAAATTTATTCTCTTTAAAAGCTCTTCTGTCATAGCGCTTTGCTCTCCTTCCGGTTTATTTGCCCAGACAAAACTTTTCAAAAATGCGGCTGATAACCTCATCCGAAACGGACAGGCCTACAATTTCGCCAAGCGCCGCCGCGGCATTTTCCAAATCCACCGCGCACATGTCCGGCGGAAATCCATCCTCCACCGTAGACAGGGCGAGCACAAGCGCCTCGCGCGCCTTTACGGCCGCATCGCGCTGGCGTATGTTCGTAAGCCGCACCGCATCCGCGCGGCGGAGCGATTCGCCCTCCGAAATCGTATCCAAAAGCGCTAAAATGGCTCTCTCCAGTTCTTCCATGCCTTCGCCCGTTACGGTAGAAATCTGCACCGTGGGCGCGGCGGATACGCGTGCATGCTCTGCAAGGTCTTTCTTATTCAGTACCACAATATGGGGTTTATTTTGCACAAACTGCAAAATTTCCATATCCTCTTCCTCAATGCGGGTACTGTCCAGCACCACCAGACAAAAATCGGCCTCGCTGACATAGCGGCGCGCCATTTCAATCCCCATCTTCTCGGCCTCGCCCTCGCCCTCGCGAAGGCCTGCCGTATCGCCTATTTTCACCGCCATCCCACCGATGGAAACCATTTCCTCCACAATATCCCGCGTGGTACCGGCCGCCGGCGTGACAATCGCACGGTATGTGCCGACCATGGCATTTAAAAGCGAGGATTTTCCTGTATTGGGCCGCCCCACAATGGCGCACCTTACGCCCTCGCGCATCATCTGTCCGCCTTTGGCAGACAAAATGAGCTTGTCAAGCTCGCGGATAAGTGCCATAAGACCTTCTTTGAAATCGGCCAGCGACAAGTAGTCCATATCCTCCTCCGGATAATCGGCCGCCACCGAAAGCCTAGCTACCAGGTCAATTACGCCGTCCCGGATAGCATGGATTGCCCCGGAAAGCCGCCCGGAAAGCTGGTTTACCGCCGCCGTAATCGCGCTGTCCGCCTCGGCATGAATTAAGTCCCCTACCGCCTCGGCACGCGCGAGGTCTATCTTTCCGTTTAAAAAAGCTCGCCTCGTAAATTCGCCGGGCAGCGCAAGCCGCGCACCGGCATCCAGCACAGCACCGAGCACGCGCTCGGCAAGATGCGCCCCGCCGTGCGTATGCAGCTCCACCGTATCCTCTCCCGTGAAGGAGTGCGGTGCGCAGAAGGTGACGCACATGCCCATATCGAGTGTTTCTTCCCCACACACAATTTTGCCGTACTGCATAAACCGCGGCGCGGCCTCGGCAAGCGGTACAGAGGATGCGAACACCTTGTCCCCTATGGATAAAGCTTCGGGTCCGCTAATGCGGATAACGGCCACCCCACCCGTTCCGCGCGGGGTGGCGATGGCCGTAATAGTATCGTCTATTCTCAATATAAGACGCCTCCGTTTATACTACCTTTTATCCTGTTACGCCAAGTCGTTCTTTTTGCCCTTGTAAACAATAACAACCTTGCGATTTGGTTCTTCGCCTGTCGAATAGGTGGAAACCATCGGGTCATCCTGCAGTACGGCGTGAATAATACGGCGCTCGTAGGGGTTCATGGCCTCCAGCGTCACATTCCGTCTGTATCTTACAGCGTTACCGGCCAGCTTCTTCGCAAGCTTCTTGAGGGTTTCCTCACGGCGCTTTTTATAATTTTCCGTATCCAGCACGATGCGGTAATACTCTTCGGTATGGCGGTTTACGACCAAGTTCGTCAGGTATTGCAGCGCCGAAAGCGTTTCGCCGCGGCGACCGATTAAAATACCCATGTCGTCGCCCTTAATGTCAATGGTCATGCCATTGTCTTCCCCCGTCTCGATGCTAAGCTCTGCATCCAGCTCCATCGCACTAAGGATGTGACGAAGGAAATCTTCCGCGCGTCCCTCCGGCGTATCTGTCTCGTACTCTTCTGTTTCCGCTACCGTAACATAGACGGTGGCATCCTTACCATTTAAACCCAAAAAGCCTTTTTTGCCTTCTTCCAGTACCGTAATGGTTGCCATATCCTCTGTTACGCCAAGCTCTTCCAGGGCCAGAGCAATGGCCTCCTCAATGCTTTTTGCGCTTTTTGTTGTGCTTCTCATGATAGGTTAATCCTCCCTCGTCTTTTATCTCAACCTTGAGTACCTTCGTCAAAATAGCCTGCTGGAGCACCTGCGTAATGCTGCTGATGCACCAATACAGCGATGCGCTCAGCGGCAGGGTAAAAGTGAACACCAAGGTCATAATCGGCATGAAGGTAGTCATGCTCTTCGTCATCTGCTGCGCCTGCTCATTCTGCGGATTGTTGGCCGCGCCGGACGGCGCGCCGCTCATCTTCTGAGAGGCTACACCGGAAAAATAGGTGGCCGCCGTTGCCAGAAGAGGCAGAACCCATGTTACCAAAATGGCTAGGGTGGGCGAGAAGGTAAAGGTCGGCTTCACAGCCAAATCCCACCAGAGAAACTGGAAATTCATACCTGCCGCCTGTGCCGCTGTAATCTGGGCGCCTAAATCGCGAGAAACGCCTTCCAGACCCATAATGTAGGTGCCGGGTCTGTACACGATGTTCACCATAACAATTAAAACTAAAAACTGCAATATCATGGGCATGCAACCGCCAAAGGGGCTTGCGTTGTTTTTCTTATACAGCTCCATCGTTTCCCGACTCAGCTTGTCTTTATCATGCGCATATTTTTTCTGCAGTTCATTCAGCTGCGGCTGCAGCTTCTGCATGGCCGACATGGAGCGTTGCTGCTTTATGCCAAGCGGCAAAAGCAGAATCTTCATCAAAATCGTAAAAATAATCAGGGCAATGCCAAAATTTTCTCCGCATGTGAAATAGATATACCGGATAATGGAGCCAAACAACTCATAGAGCCAATTTAACATTTCTTCTTCCTTTCCGGATGCCCGGTTATTTTACAGGGTCATACCCGCCGGGATTCCACGGATGACAGCGCAAAATGCGCCTTAAAGCCAAAAAACTGCCACGACATGCTCCGTACCGCGCAATCGCCTCCTGGGCATAGACCGAGCAAGACGGATAAAACCGACAGCACGGTTTTTTATGGGGCGAAATGTATTTTCTGTACCCGCGGATACAGAAAAGCAATACCTTTTTCATGCCAGCAGTTCACACTTTCCAAGGAGTGTACGGAGCGCAGCTCCGGTCGCGTGAAAATCAGCTGTGGCCATGCGTGCGCGCGCCACAATGACAACATCGTAACCAGAGCGGATTTCCTTCTCCATAAGACGATAATTTTCTTTAATCAAACGCCGCACACGATTGCGCGTTACGGCGTTTCCGACCTTTTTGCTGACGGTAATACCGAGGCGGCTTTGGCCGTATCTGTTCTTTTTGAAGTACACGACCAAAAGGCCGGACGCCTTTGAACCGCCTTTGTAATACAAACTACGAAATTCATGGTTTTGTCGTATTGCTACCGTCTTTTCCATACAAACTTACGCACAAAGAACCTTTCTGCCTCTGCGTCTTCTTCTGGCGAGAACCTTGCGGCCGTTTGCCGTACTCATTCTCTTTCTGAAGCCATGCTCCTTCTTTCTGTACCGTTTGGAAGGCTGATATGTCTGAAGCATGTTTCCACCTCCTTTTGCTTTTCCGAAATAAACAAAATCAATTTGTGCACATGGGCACAGATACTATCTTATTATAGCGAAGCTTTTCCCTTTTGTCAAGCTTTTCCTTAAAATTTTTATTTTTCTACCGGTTTTCTGTCCTTCTTTTTTCGTTTTCCTTTTCCAGCTTTTCCAAACGAATGAGCAATCGGCAGATTTCCTGCGATACCGGGTCCGGCAGATGAATCTGGTCGAAGTTGTTAACGCGCTCATTTTCGCGCTTTACAATCCTGGCCGGCGCACCAACGCAGGTACAATCCGGCGGCACCTCGCTTAGGACAACGGAATTCGCGGCAATCTTGGAGTTATCGCCCACACGAAACGGCCCCAGCACCTTCGCCCCGGCGCCGATAAGCACATTGTTGCCTATGGTGGGGTGGCGCTTGCCGACATCCTTGCCCGTACCGCCCAAGGTAACCCCCTGATATATGGTTACATTATCTCCGATTTCCGCCGTTTCTCCGATTACCACGCCCATACCATGGTCAATCAAAAGCCCACGGCCAATCGTGGCGCCGGGATGGATTTCAATGCCGGTCACGCTACGCGAAAAATTCGATACCATGCGTGCCAGAAAGTTGTGTCTGCGGCGGTGGAGGGCATGGGCAAGCCGATGAAAAATGACGGCCCAAAGCCCGGGATATAAGAAAAAAACCTGTGCCGCGCTTTTGGCGGCCGGGTCGCGCTCCATAATCGTCCGGATATCATAGCGAAGGTTTTTCCACATAAAAAATGCCCCCTTTTTCTTCTCCACCAGTATAGCATATCGTCCCCCCTTTGTCAAGGCGGACAAAAAATACATCCCCTTTCCTTGACATCCGTTCGGGGAAATGTTATACTCTTGGGGAAAAGCAGAGGAAAAGGCAGGAGAGAAGCATGCGGAAGGAAGAAAAAATAATGGCCGTCGTTGTGACAAGCCTGGCTTTACTTCTGGCCTCGCTTTACCTGTATCCGTTCGTTTTGCCCAAAGAGAACGCCGAAGTGCAAAACAGGAAGGATGCGCTGTATGACAGCACCCGCGCGCCGGTGCTGAAGGCGACAGGCGGCATCAATATCAATACGGCAGACGCGGCACTTCTTGACACGCTCCCGGGCATCGGCCCCGCTCTGGCCGGGCGCATCGTGGCCTATCGCGAGGAATACGGCCCTTTTCCGCATCCGGCCTGTATTACCGAGGTGGCCGGCATTGGTGAGAGCCTCTACCAAAATATAGCGGACAAGATTTGTGTAAAGTAAAAACCGAGGATATCCTCGGTTTTTTCTACTTATTTATGGTATAATTTTTTCGTCTGATACTTCGGCTCGCAGGTCAAATGTATTCCCAGTTTCCGGTACACATCCTTGTCCACCTGCGACAAAAGCACCGTAGAATGTGCCTCGCATCCGCGCAAAGAGGCAAGCTGCTCGGTGGCAAGCTTTGCCGCCGGACTTTGCGTGGCGCTCATCGTAAGCGCAATCAGCACCTCGTCCGAATGCAATCGCGGGTTATGGTTCCCTAAAATATCCGTCTTAAGCTTTTGAATCGGCTCAATAACCGACGGTTCAATAAGATGTATCGAATCCTCTATATTGCCGGCTACCTTAACGGCATTTAAAAGCGCCGCCGAGGAGGCCCCTAAGAGATTGGAGGTTTTTCCTGTTATAATCTGCCCGTCATGCAGCTGTATAGCCACCGCCGGTGCATCGCCGGTTTGTGCGCTTTTCGAAAGCGCCGCTCCCACAACCTTGCGGTTTTCCGTTGTAATTCCGGCATGGTTCATAATTATCTCAATTTTCTGTGCCGGCTCCTCGCTCCAGCGACCAAGGCGGTTTTCCGTAAGCGCGCCGTAATAGCGGCGGATAATTTCGTCCTGCGCCGCTTCTTCAACGGCCGCATCGTCCGTAATGCAGTACCCCGCCATATTTACGCCCATATCCGTAGGCGACTTATAGGGGCTTTTTCCGGCGATACGCTCAAACATGGCATTCAGAACCGGGAAAACCTCTACATCACGATTGTAATTTACCGCAATATCGCCATACGCCTCCAGATGATACGGGTCTATCATATTCACATCATTCAAATCGGCCGTGGCCGCTTCGTACGCAAGATTTACCGGATGCTTCAGCGGCAAATTCCAGATAGGGAAGGTCTCAAACTTCGCATAGCCGGCGGCGATGCCACGAAGAGAGTCATGATACAGCTGCGAAAGGCAGGTGGCCATTTTGCCGCTGCCGGGGCCGGGTGCCGTGACCACAACAAGGGGGCATGTGGTTTCTATATAATCGTTTTTCCCAAAGCCTTCCTCGCTGACAATTCCCTTAATATCTGTCGGATAGCCGGCGATAGAGTAGTTGAGATATGTTCGGATACCCAGCTTTTCCAGCTTTTCGCGGAAAGTGGACGCGGACGGCTGCCCGTCAAACTGCGTGATAACCACACTTCCCACATAAAGGCCGATGGAACGGAAGGCATCTATAAGACGAAGCACATCGGCATCGTAGGTAATCCCAAGGTCGCTGCGCATTTTATTCTTTTCAATCGCATCCGCGTTAATCGCGATAACAATTTCCACATCCTTGGCGATATTCTTCAGCATCAGCACCTTGCTGTCCGGCCGAAAGCCCGGCAGAACGCGCGCCGCATGATAATCGTCAAACAGCTTGCCGCCAAACTCCAGATACAGCTTGCCGCCAAACTGACGGATACGCTTTTGAATTTGCTCGGATTGCTTTTTTATGTACGCTTCATTATCAAACCCTATCTTTTGCATGATACCCTCCCTCATGTGTAAAAAACACCATAAAAAAATTATATCATGCAAAACAAAAAAGTCAAGTGTTTCTTACGATAAAACTATTTAAAATCCAAACCGCGCACCGTAATACGCACATCCTCCACATAGATACCGGTGTAGTGCATCACATTTTCCATCACGCGGCTTTTCACTTTTTCGGCAATTTCCGGCACGCGCACGCCATACGCCATATTCAGCTCCAGATAGAACACTAAATTCTTTCCTCTCTCCTCCGCGCTGCAAATCCAAAGGCGTGTAACCCCCTCGACCGAGCGGGCCTCGTGGGAGCAAAGCATCACCAATACGCCGTGCGCAATCGTAAAGTCACCGAGATAACTGTATGTGGGGCGTATCAGCGTTTTGTCTGTTTCGCCGCCCCGTGTGGCCGGCCGAAACAGCTGCAGGGGGTCCAGCCAGTAGCCGGAAAAGTCTTTACGGATTTGAAAGGTGGGAACGGGAATAACATGCTTCCCTTCGGTTTTTCGTATATGCTGGGCCGTTTCCATTTCTTCCTTTGTCGCCACATCCGAAATAAATATAATTTTTTCCGGCACAGGGAGCGAAAGGGCCTGCGCGATTTTTTCCACCATAGCGACCGAGGTCCCCACAATCAGGATTTTCCCGGCATCTGCCTCCCGGATAGCCTCGCGCACCTCTCCCGCATGCGCCGGTGCAAAAAAGAGGGCACGCTTCACCGAGGCAAATTTTGTTTTTTCGCCTTTGGCGGACACGCCCGCGATAGCATTCCCCTCGCGAATTAGGAGGCCATCATCAATAATCAGCGGGATTTTATTTTCCTTGGCCACCTCGGTCACGCGGTAGCTCTTTCCTGTCCCGCTGGGGCCGACAAAGCCATATACCTGCATATTTACCATGCTCGTTTTATCCCTCCGTACGCGGAAACATTTTTACGGTACCGTTTATAATGTGCGCCCGATTTACGAAATCGCGCGCCGTTTTCCCTCTTGCCGTCTTCCCTTCAATGAAGTATCCGCCGGGCAGGACAGCGATTACCGTCCCTTCCGTCACGCGGTACAGTCTTTCCCCGTCCTTTTCCTTGCCGTATCCGCCGGCAATCCACTCTACAACCGTTACCTCGTCCCCTTTGGAAAATTCCCGGCGGTGACGGCGACGCATATTATCAAAAAGGATTTCGCGGTTACTCTCCAGCACAATCTGCCGCATTTCTTTTTCTATCTGCTTGCGCTTTTCTATTTTGGCCTGTCTGCGTTCTGCGCTTGATTTCATATTCTTGTCACCTCTTTACGCGTCTTTTATCTTCGTCTATATTATATGCAATCCCCCGAGAAAAGTCAAGCAGATACAAAAGAAATCCGCTTTTTAGAAAAACGGGAGGAAGCGAGTGTCTTATTTCTTGACAAGTCGTGTGGTTTATTATATAATGAATATGTATATACAAGGAAGAAAGGGTGATTTCGTGCATATTCTGGAATCCGTATGGCGGTTTATTTCCCTTATGCGCCTGTCTGATTTTATCGATATTGCCATTGTGGCTTTCGCCATTTATAAGGGCATTAAGCTTGTGCGGGAAACGCGCGCACAACAGCTTGTAAAGGCGATTGTTATTTTGCTCGTAATTCTGTGGGGAAGTACGCTGTTTCGTCTGCACACCATCACCTACATTCTGGAAAATGTAATGCAGGTCGGCTTTATTGCGCTTATCATTATCTTCCAGCCGGAGCTTCGCCGCTTACTCGAAAAGGTGGGCAGAAGTAAAATCGGAAACATATTCAGCCCTGCGCCGGAGAATGTGGACCATATGGTGGAAGAGCTTGCGGAGGCGGCCACCTATCTTTCCGAGCATAAAATCGGCGCACTCATTGTTCTGGAGCGTGGCACAAAAATCGGGGAGATTGTGACGACGGGGACCATGCTCCTTGCCGATATTTCCTCCGCCCTTTTAATTAATATCTTTATGCCGAATACACCTCTGCACGATGGTGCTGTGGTCATTCAGGACGGCCGTATCAGCGCGGCAAGCTGTCTTTTGCCGCTGACGCAAAACGACTCCTTGAGCCGCGAGCTTGGGACGCGTCACCGCGCTGCTCTCGGCATGACGGAAATTTCCGATGCCATTGTCATAGTCGTTTCCGAGGAAACGGGGAAAATATCGGTAGCGCGTGACGGCAATATGGTGCGCAATCTCACCGGGGATACGCTCCGCCGCACCTTATATAAAAACCTCACCGAGGCTGAAGCGACCAAGCCTGTAGAGGAACTTAAAAAATGGAAGGGGAGTCTGCGGTGGAAGAAAAAGTAAGGAAGCATGTGACGCGAATTCTCTGCGTTTTAAGTGCAATTATTCTCTGGCTCTTTGTTACCTATACGGAGGACCCCGAGATGCAGCTGTGGGTGCGTGGCGTTCCCATTAGCTATACAGGAGCACAGGAGCTGTACGACCGCGGCATCACCTTTGTCCAGCAGGAAGAGCCGGAAACGGTAGGCGTTAAAATCTCCGGCCGCAAATCCGTTTTGCGGCGCCTGAGCGCATCCAATATACACGCCAGCGTAAATTATGCGTCCATCGGCGATGCAGGAACGCATACCCTGCCCATACAAGTTTCCCTTCCGGAAAATGCACTTCGTGTAACGAAGCTTTCTGTCGAAAGCGTGTCCTGCCGGACCGATGTTTTGGTTACGGTGGATAAAACCGTAACCATCACCTCGTCGGGTGCGGAGAGTCTGGGTATCCATGATTTTTCTGCCTATCCGTCAACCATACAGCTAACCGGCCCGAAGGCTGTTCTGGATACGCTGAAGGCCGCCGTATATGTGGACCTCACCGGGGGCGACGCTGCTGAATCGTATACCGTATCGCTCTCTGACCAGACAGGCAACCGATATGATGGAAACAGCGTTTCCATCGCAAACGATAAGGTCACCATTTCCGCCACCCGTTCCCTGCCTGTAAAAATTGAAGCCGCAAGTGTGCCGGAAAACAAAACCATCCGCGAAGTGGTCTGTACGCCCGAAACGGCGGATGTACGCGGTGAGCTTTCCGCCCTTTTGGAGGCGGACGCGGTGGAAGGCGCCTACACGGTCTGGGTGGATTTTGCCTCCTCCCCGGCCAAAAGCGGACAGGTCCGGCTTTCGTATCCGGAAAATGTTGAGGTTCTCGGGCCTGCGTCGGCATCGGCTACCTTCCATTTTGAATAATTCCGACAGCATAAAAGAAAGGCTGAACGATTCCATTCGTTCAGCCTTTCTTTTATATGGTTAATTCCGAAAAGGTAGCCCCGACAAAGCCGGCCAGTACCTCGGGCGGCAGAATAATCTGTGCACCGCGCACACCGGCACTAACAGCAATTTCCGGCTGGGCACATGCGCTTTCCTCTAAAAAAGTGGGGTATTTTTTCTTCATGCCGATAGGACTGCAGCCACCGCGGATGTATCCCGTCAGTCCCAGTAGCTCCTTCATCTGCACCATTTCCACCTTTTTGTTTCCACTTACCCGCGCCGCTTTTTTCAGGTCAAGCTCGAGATGTACGGGGATACAAAAAACAACTACGCCCGTTTTATCCCCACGCGCCACGAGTGTTTTGTAAACGCCCTCGTACGGCATCCCGAGCGTGTCGGCAATGTGCGTGCCGGAAAGGTCGTTTTCATCTACCGGATATTCCGCCGTTTTATAAGAAATGTGAGCCTTGTCCAAAAGGCGCATCGCATTCGTTTTATTCATGGCTTCTCCTATCAAAAGAGCATCTGTGCGTAGGTGGGGAACGGCCAGGCTTTCGCCGCCGTCAGCATTTCCCCTTCATCGGCAAGGGCGCGCACCTTGTCCATCGCACGGCGCACAAAGTCTTTATAGAAGGCGGCTGCCTTCTGTCCGGCGCCCATCGTCTCCGCCTGCGCCAAAAGCTCGGAAAGGTCTGCCTTTGCTTCGTACAGGCCGTCTAACACCCGGTAAAGGGAGGCAAGATGCGCCTTTTCCCCTTCTCCGCCGGGGAAGAACCTTTGTCTGGCCTCCAAACTGCGGGCCATTTCGGTCGCGTACGCCATAATGGCGGGGATGATGGTCCGGCCTGTCATCTCCAGCATGGTACGCGCTTCAATATGCAAGGTTTTGCAGTATTCCTCCGTCTGGATTTCATAGCGGGAACGAAGCTCGTCCTCCGTGAAAATCTGATGCCGCGCAAAGAGGGCCAGATTTTTTTCGCTTACGAGATACGGCAAAGCCTCCGGTGTTGTGCGGAGATTTAAAAGTCCGCGCCGCGCCGCCTCGTCCTCCCATTCGTGGGCATAGTTGTCGCCATTGAAAACAATTCTCTTGTGCGCACGATAGGTCGATTGAATGAGGGACAAAACATCGTTTTCAAAGTCGGCCGAAACCTCCAGCACATCCGCAAAATCAGAGAGGGCATCGGCTACTGCCGTATTTAAAATAATGTTGGCCTCCGCAATCGATGCGGCCGAGCCGAGCATACGGAACTCAAATTTATTGCCGGTAAAGGCGAGCGGAGAGGTGCGGTTTCGGTCGGTGGTGTCCTTCGTAAACTCCGGCAGAACGCGAACGCCTACCGCCATCGTCTGTCTTTCCTGCTCATCATAGGTTTTCCCTTTTTCGATAGCATCCAGCACCGCCGTCAGCTCATCGCCCAGAAAAATGGACAAAATGGCAGGCGGCGCTTCTGCGGCACCGAGACGGTGGTCATTACCGGCCGTCGCCACAGAAATACGGAATAAATCCTGGAAGGAATCCACCGCCTTGATAACGGCCGCCAGGAAAAGGAGGAAACGCTTATTGTCCTGCGGTGCTTTTCCGGGATTTAAGAGGTTCTCGCCGCGGTTTGTGGAAAGCGACCAGTTGTTGTGCTTACCGCTTCCGTTGACGCCCCTGAAAGGCTTTTCGTGCAACAGGCAAACCATGCCATGCTTTTCCGCGACCTTTTTCATAAGCTCCATGGTCAGCTGATTATGGTCGGTAGCTGTATTGACAGAGGTGAACACCGGTGCCAGCTCATGCTGGGACGGTGCCGCCTCGTTATGCTCCGTTTTGGCAAGGACACCCAGCTTCCACAGCTCTCTGTCCAAATCCTTCATAAAGGCCAGCACGCGCGGCTTGATGGTGCCAAAATAATGGTCGTCCATCTCCTGCCCTTTCGGGGGCTTGGCGCCAAAGAGGGTGCGCCCCGTAAACACGAGGTCCTGCCGCTTTTCATACATTTCCTTGTCTATCAGGAAATATTCCTGCTCCGCACCCACGGTGGGGGTGACACGCTTTGTGTCCTTATCCCCGAACACGCGCAGCACGCGGCAGGCCTGCCGGTTTATCGCCTCCATAGAACGAAGCACCGGCGTTTTTTTGTCCAGACATTCGCCGTTGAAGGCGCAAAAAGCCGTGGGGATGCAAAGTGTATTATCTTTAATGAAGGCATAGGAGGTAGGGTCCCAGGCCGTATATCCTCTGGCCTCAAAGGTTGTACGCAGACCGCCGGAGGGGAAGCTGGAGGCATCGGATTCGCCTTTTAAAAGCTCCTTGCCTGAAAACTCCATGATGACACCGTCGGCATCACCGGGGGAAACAAAGCTATCGTGCTTTTCCGCCGTAATCCCCGTCATCGGCTGAAACCAATGCGTATAATGCGTGGCGCCCTTTTCCACCGCCCAGTCCTTCATGGCACCGGCTACGATGTGGGCCACCGCAGAGTCGAGCGGTTTGCCCTCCTCCACCGTTTGCCGTACAGCTTTATAGGTCTCCTCGGGCAGACGCGCCTGCATCACGCGGTCATTAAAAACCATACTGCCAAATAATTCGGAAATCTGACTCATACCTTGCTTATCCTTCCTTACTAACATTGTGTCTTTATTGTATCGTATTCGCCCCGTCTTGTCAAGCAAAACGCGAGTTCCTCTCTCCTCTTACCGCACAAGCGGTACAAGAGAAAGCGCCGAAAGTGCCTTCTCCCACTCGGCAAAGCCAAAGCAAAGCGCATCGCAGGAATGGGTATCTCCTGAAAGGAGAACCTGTCCGCCCCCTTCTTGTATGTACAAAAGCTGCTCGTGCGAGGGGTAGGGAACGGTTTTGTATCCGCGCGCTATCGCGCCGGTGTTAACCTCAAAGGGAATACCAAGGGGCAAAATTTTATCGAGCGCCGCTTGCCACGCCGCCCGGTACCGGGGGTGCTGCTCGTCAAAAAACGCGTATTTTTCATTAAACTTAGTGAACAAATCAAAGTGCCCGATAAAGGTGGGGCGCATTTTTTCCGCCATCTCGGAAACTTCCCGATAATAATCCTCGGCGGCGGCATACGCATCGCCGGCATACCCCTCCCGAAGCATGCGGCTAAACCCTTCGGCACTCGTATCCACCGAATAATACTGCCCGTCTTTGAGAACATAGTGTACCGAGCCTATCACATAGTCATACGCATCGGTGGGTGTATCGGAAAAGAAATCCTGCTCGATACCGCAGAGAATACGGATTTTTCCGGCAAATTCCCGAGAGAGCGCGCGAATTTCCTTTTGATATACGGCCTCCACCCCCCGTAGCATGCAGTAACTTTCATCAAAAGCCGTATGGGCATGCGCCGAAAAGCCGAGCATATCCATACCCTTCTCCACCGCGGCCATAACAAGTGCACGCGGCGAGGAGGCCCCGTCACAAAAGGTGGTGTGTACATGTAAATCCATGGTACTCACTTTGTCATCTTCTCCTGCTTTACCTTATGGTCAATCACATGGCGCGAGGCAAGCTCGTGGTGGATATCCGAAAGGGAAATACCCATTTCAATCATCATCACCATCACATGATAGGTAAGGTCGGCAATTTCGTATATCGTTTCCTTTTTGTCGTTATCCTTCGCGGCGATGATGACCTCGGTGCTCTCCTCGCCCACCTTTTTAAGGATTTTATCGAGTCCCTTCTCAAACAGGTAGGTGGTGTAGGAGCCTTCCTTTTTCTCGGTTTTCCGGCCTTCTATCAGGGACATGAGGCTCGCGAGCGAAAACGCGCTTCTTTCCTCGCTTTCCCATACGGGCTTTGTAAAGCACGAGTCCGTCCCCGTATGGCACGCAGGGCCTTCCTTATCCACTAAAACGACAAGCGCATCGTTATCGCAATCCGCCGTAATGGAAACAATATGCTGATAATTTCCGCTCGTTTCGCCTTTAAGCCAAAGCTTTTCTCGGGAACGGCTGTAAAAGCAGGTAAGGCCCTTCTCCATGGAAATTGCAAGGCTTTCCCGGTTCATGTACGCAAGCGTCAGCACCTCTTTCGTTTCTGCATCCACCACAATCGCCGGAATCAGTCCCTTTTCATCAAATTTTAACGCATCCACATTCAGCATGGTAATCCTCCTATAATCGCACCGGGATATTCTCCGCGGCCAATGTTTTCTTTAAATCCCCGATGGAAACCTCGCCAAAATGGAAAATGGACGCCGCGAGGCCTGCATCTACCTTGGGGAGCTTCTTAAAAAGTGAAACAAAATCTTCTTTGGAGCCGGCGCCGCCCGATGCTATAACGGGAACCGACACGGCGTCGCAAACGGCAGACAGCATTTCGATATCAAAGCCGTTTTTCACGCCGTCGGTATCAATGGAGTTGACAACGACCTCGCCTGCGCCCTGCGAAACGCACCTTTTTATCCAGGAAATGGCCTCCATGCCCGTATTTTCCCTTCCGCCTTTGGCGAAAACGCGAAATACGCCGTCTACCCTCTTGATATCCGCCGATAAAACCACGCATTGGTCGCCATATTTCTGCGCCGCCTGATGGATAAGGTCGGGATTTCGGATAGCGCCGGAGTTTACGCTTACTTTATCGGCACCGCACTTTAAAACGCGGTCAAAATCCTCTACCGTATTGATACCGCCGCCCACCGTGAGCGGAATAAAAATCGTTCGCGCGACCTCACACAAAATGTCGGTAAACAGCGCCCTGCCTTCGGCCGAGGCCGTAATATCATAAAACACAAGCTCGTCTGCGCCGCAGCTGCTGTAAAACTGCCCGAGTGCCACAGGCGAGGAAACATCCGCAAGGCCTTCAAAATTGACGCCCTTCACCACGCGCCCGTCCCGCACATCCAGACAGGGGATAATTCTTTTTGTAATCATTTCTTTCTCATTCCTTTGCCGCCGCAAGGGCTTCTTTTAAATCTATCGCGCCGGTATAATACGCCTTGCCGATAATCGCCCCGTAAAGGCCAAGACCGGCAAGATGGCGCACATCGTCTATGCTCGAAACGCCGCCTGACGCCACAATCTGCATATTAAATTCTTCCGACAGCTCGCGATACAGCGCCCGGTTTGTGCCCTGCATGGCGCCGTCCTTGGAAATGTCGGTACAAATGAGCGTTTTAACGCCGAGGCTTTCCATTTGCCGGCAGAAAGAAAACGCGTCCTTTTCCGACTTCTCCGTCCATCCGCGAACGGCAATAAAGCCATCCTTTATATCCGCACCCACCGCGATTTTCTCGCCGTATTTTTCGACGGCGCGGCTAAGAAAATCTGCATCCTCCACCGCCGCGGTTCCCAGGATAACGCGGTCTATGCCGATGGAAATATATTTTTCAATTACATCCATACTCCGTATGCCGCCGCCGATTTCCGTAAAAAGGGAAGTGTTTTCCAACATTTTCTGCACGACGGGCAGATTGGGTGTTGTGCCTGCCTTGGCACCCTCCAAATCCACAAGATGAACCGCGGTGGCCCCTTGTCTTTCAAAATCGGCCGCGATTTCCCAAGGGCTTTCGCTATACACGGTCATCTTATCATATTCGCCGCGCAAAAGGCGAACGGCTTTTCCTTCGTATAGGTCAATGGCAGGAAAAATTAACATGCGCCCACCTCCAAGTCGCAAAAGCCGCGCAAAATGGAAAGGCCCACATCGCCGCTTTTTTCGGGGTGAAACTGACAGCCGAAAATGTTTTTATATTCGACCGCCGCCGTCAGGGGTGCGCCGTACTCGGCGGTGGCAATCACGCTTTCCTCGCAGTCCATCGCCGCAAAGGAGTGGACAAAATAAACGAAATCGCCATCTTTAATATAGCGGAAGAGCCTCGACGGCTTTTCGGTAAACGCCAGCGCATTCCACCCGATATGGGGGATTTTCAGGTCTGCCGGTATTTTGTCGGCAATCGGGCAGATTTTGCCCTTTAAAAGGCCAAGTCCATCATACTCGCCGTACTCATAGCTTTTTTCAAAGAGAAGCTGCATCCCGAGGCAAATGCCGAGAATCGGCTTGCCTTTTCCTGCCTCTTCCTTTATCACCTTTGCCATGCCGCATTCTTCTAGCTTTTTCGCGGCATCCCGGAAGGCCCCTACCCCCGGCAGAATAATTTTTTCCGCTTTTTCGATTTCCCCGACATCGCGCGTTACGAAGGCCTCGGCGCCTATAGCGGAAAGGGAGCTTTTGAGTGAGAATAAATTTCCTATGCCGTAATCTGCAATCGCTATCATGAAAGTACTCCTTTTGTGGAAGGAATTTCGTCGGCAAAAGCCGCCTCAATCTTTACCGCCTCGCGAAGAGAGCGGGCAACCGATTTGAAGGCGCCCTCGATAATGTGGTGCGCATTTTGTCCCGCAAGGGAACGCAGATGCAGATTGCACGCGGCCTCTCTTGTGAATGCCAGCCAGAATTCCTCCGTAAGCTGTGTGTCAAAGGTGCCTACCTTTTCGGTGGGAATTTGCAGGTCATATCCGAGAAAGCTTCTGCCGGAAAGGTCGCAGGCAGAAAGAATCAGCGCCTCGTCCATCGGCAAAATCGTGCTGCCATAACGGGTGATGCCGCGTTTTTCGCCCAGCGCCTCCCGAAAAGCCATGCCGAGGGTAATACCGATGTCCTCTACGGTGTGGTGGTCATCCACCTCGATATCGCCCTTGCAATTTACCGCAAGGTCAAAGCGGCCGTGCTTTGCAAAAAGCGTCAGCATGTGGTCCAGAAAACCACAGCCTGTTTTGATTTCGCTTTTCCCTGTGCCGTCAAGCGCAAGGGAAAGCGAAATATCGGTTTCGCCCGTTTTTCTGTTTATCGTAGCTGTTCTCATCTATTTTCCCTCCTGTATTTCCCGAATGGTTTTGATAAGGGTTTCCATATCCTCGCGGGTTCCTATGGTAATGCGGTTAAATTCCTGTATGCGTGGTACTTTGAAATGCCGTACTAAAATGCCGCGCGCGCGAAGCTCCTTATAAAGTTCCTCGCCCGAAATCTGCGGGTGCCTGGCAAACACGAAATTCGCGTAGCTTTCCGTAACGAAGAAACCGAGTTCCTCGAGTTTTTCCTTCGTATACCGGCGGTTTTCGATAATCGCCCGGCAGTTTTTTGCGGTGTAGGCGCCATCTTCCAGCGTGCCAAGGCCTGCCGCCATCGTCATCGCATTGATGTTATACGGATTTGTCGAATATTTCAAAGTACGCAAATCTGCGGTCAGTGCGCTGTTCCCGACGCCAAATCCAAGGCGCGCCCCTGCCATGGAGCGGGATTTGGAGAAGGTGCCGGTAACGAGAAGATTATCGTACTTCTTTGTAAGCGGCACCGCACTTTCTCCTCCGAAATCGATGTACGCCTCATCCACCACGACCATGCGGTCGGGATTACTGCTGACGATTTTTTCTATCTCCTCTACCCCTAAAAGAATCCCTGTGGGAGCATTGGGGTTTGCGATGAAAACCGTGCCCTTTCGCCCGATATAGTCCGCGATATCTATCGTAAAATCGTCTTTTAAGGGAATTTCCTCGTACGGCACCTGATTGATGTCCGCAAACACGGGGTAAAAGCCGTAGGTGATATCGGGGAAAAGGGCCGGGGTGTTTTCGTCACAATACGCCATGAAGGCGAAGTTTAAAATCTCGTCCGAGCCGTTTGTCATAAGCACTTCCGCGTGGTCCACACCGAGAAAGTCCGCCATCGCCGCGGTCAGCGCGCAGCATTCAGGGTCGGGATACAGCTGGAGATTTCGCGCCGCCCCCTCCGCCTTCCCGATAGCTTTTTCCGATGGTGGGAAAGGCGATTCATTTGTGTTCAGTTTTATGTAGGTTCTGTTTTTCGGTTGTTCGCCGGGCGTGTACGGGACAAGCGAGGCAAATTTTTGACTAAAAAAACGGCTCATGCTTCTCCCTCCGTACGGCAGCGCGCACTCTCCGCGTGCGCGTCCAGCCCCTCCTGCTCGGCGAAGTACCCCACATCCGCCGCATAACGGGCCAAAGCCTCGCGCGTGAAATAGGTGTACTGCGTTTTCTTTATAAAATCATCTACCGACAGGGGACTTGCAAATCGCGCCGTTCCGCTTGTAGGAAGGGTGTGATTTGGCCCTGCCATATAATCGCCCAGCGCCTCGGGGCAGTTTTTTCCTAAGAAAATACTGCCGGCATGGCGAATAGCGTCCAAATAATCAAAAGGATTATCTACGCATATTTCGAGATGCTCGGGTGCGATTTCGTTGGCAATTTCTATCGCTTTTAAAAGGGAATCCACCACAATAATTTTGCCGTTTTCGTCAATCGAGGCGCGCGCAATTTCGGCACGCGGCAAACGCGGAATCTGCTTTTCAATTTCCGCCTGCACACTTTCGGCAAGCGGCATGGAATCCGTTACCAAAACGGCGCTCGCCAGCTTATCGTGCTCCGCCTGTGAAAGAAGGTCGGCCGCCAGCGTAGAAGGGTTATTCGTGCCGTCCGCCACAATCAGAATTTCGCTCGGGCCGGCTATCATGTCAATAGATACAAGGCCGTATACCTGCCTTTTCGCCTCGGCCACAAAGGCGTTTCCGGGACCTACGATTTTATCGACTTTTGGGATGCTCTCCGTCCCATAGGCCAGCGCCGCAATCGCCTGTGCGCCGCCCACCTTGAAGATTTTATCGACACCCGCAATATGTGCCGCCGCCAGAATAACGGGGTTTATTTTCCCGTCAGCGGTGGGCGGTGTTACCATAAAAAGCTCGGGACATCCCGCAATTTTTGCCGGAATGGCATCCATTAAAACGGTAGAGGGATAGGCGGCTGTACCGCCCGGCACATACAGGCCTGCCCTGTCCACGGGGATAATCTTCTGCCCCATAACAACACCGCTCTCATCATTGAGAATAAAGCCGGTACGCACCTGTTTTTCATGAAACCGCCGGATATTGGCGGCCGCACGGCGGAGAACCTCCAGAAAACGAGGCTCCACCATCTCCAGCGCCGCCTCTATCTCCTCTTTCGTTACCTGCAGATTGTCAAGGCGTGCCTTATCAAATTTTTCACAGTAGCGATACAGCGCGGCATCTCCGTTTTGGCGGACATCGGCCAGAATATCCTTTACAATGGCGGACACATCCACCGCGGGCTCCACACGGGAGAAAATTTCTTCCGTTTTTACGCTACCGTAGGATAAAATCTTAATCATCTTTTTCTCCGTTCTCCCGAAGAGCCGCAATCAGCGCCTCCACCTGGGCAGACTTGAATTTAAAACCGGCCTTGTTGGCAATCAGCCGCGCGCTGATGGGAACGATTGTTTCCACGACCTCCAGATTGTTTTCCTTTAAGGTAGTTCCCGTTTCCACAATGTCGGCAATTACATCGGAAAGGCCTAATATGGGCGCAATTTCGATAGAACCGTTTAGACGGATAATATCAATATCCCGTCCCTTGGCCGCGTAGTAGGCTTTGGTGATATTCGTAAACTTTGTAGCCACGCGCAAGGTTTTCTGGGGATTATCGCGAAACCCCTTTTTAGCGGCAACGGCCATGCGGCACTTGCCGATGTCAAGGTCTAAAAGCTCGTACACATCGGGCGCATATTCCAGCAGAATGTCCTTCCCGGCAACCCCGATATCGGCCGCACCGCGCTCTACATAAATGGCCACATCCGAAGGCTTCACCCAAAAGTACCGAACGCCTTTCTCGGGATTTTCAAAGATGAGCTTTCTGTTATTTTCATGGATAGAAGGGCAAGGAAAGCCAGCCTTTTCAAACATAGCGTATACCTTTTCGCCAAGCCTCCCTTTTGGGAGCGCGATATTAAGCATGGTTTTCAATGACTGCAACCCCTCTCTCCTGTAATTGTAGTAGCTGCTTGTATTTTAGCTTTTTCGGCACGCATTTTTGCGCCATCACACTTTTTCCGTCCTCTGCCAAAAGCCGCACCGCATCGGAAACCTCTTCCAGCGCGGCACCCTCCTCATATAAAAGCACGGCATCTACATCAAACGCCTCTTCCTCCTCGGGAAGCTGCTCGAGCATATCGAGATAAATGGCAAAGCCGATAGCGCCGGCCTTCTTGCCCATTTTGGCCATCAGCGCATCGTACTGCCCGCCGGACAAAATGCCGGCCGAAAGACCTTCTATAAAGCCGCGGAACACAAAGCCGTTATAATAGTTCATATCATTGACAACCGAAAAGTCAATACGGATTTTATCGCCAAAACCATTCTTTTCGAGCGCAGAGATAACCGAGATGAGGTCATCTATCGCGCTACTGTTGCCCTCTATACGAAGGGCATCGAGCCGCGGTAAAACCACGGCGGGTGCGCCGTAGGTCTGCACCAGCGCACAAAGAAGCGTCGCATCTAAATTATCGCGTGCACAGATGGCGGCCAGCTCGTGCGCGTTCTTTTCCCCGATACATTTGAGGATTTCCTGCTTGGCCGCGTGCGAGGCACCTATCTCCTCCAAAATGGGGGAAATAATCCCCATGTGCGATATGTCCAGTACAAAATCGGGGGAAATAAAGCTAAGACTTTCGGCCGCCAGCATGCAAACCTCGGCCACGCTGTACGCGTCAATATCGCCGAGACATTCCAGCCCCATCTGCATAATTTCCTTGTATGCACCGCTTTCCTTGGTGGCGCGGTATACATTTTCATTGTAGTATACCTTTTGCACCACGCCCCGCTCCTCGGGACTATTCTTGATGATAGAAAGCGTAACATCCGGCTTTAGTGCCATCAGCTTGCCACCGGCATCGGTAAAGGTAATAATATTGTCCGACACCAAGAAATCCTTGTTTCGCACATATAAATCGTAAGCCTCAAATTTACTCATCTTGTACTGCGAATAGCCGTATTTCCGGTATAATCCGCGCAAAGAAAAGATAGCTTTTTCATCATTTTTCAATAAAGAGCTGCTGATTTGCATAGTATTCTCCCCTTATTTTTGCTTTATCACTTTAGTATGATAACACATTAACACGATAAAGTCAAGAGAAATTTTATTTATTACTGTTTTTTTTGGCGCGCAGACTGTTATCGAGAATGCGTTTACGAACGCGGAGCGCAGAAGGCGTGACCTCGAGTAGCTCATCGTCGGCCAAAAATTCAATATATTGCTCCAGACTCATGTTGCGCGGCGGTGTCAGGCGTAGGGCCTCGTCCGAGCCGGAGGCGCGCATATTCGTAACATGCTTGCGCTTGCATACATTGACCACAATATCGTCGGCCCGGCTGTTTTCGCCTACAATCATGCCCTGATACACCTTGGTACCTGCACCGATAAACATGGTTCCCCTGTCCTGCGCGTTGAAAAGGCCGTAGGAAACGGCTTCCCCATCCTCGAAGGCAACCAGGGAGCCGCGCGTGCGCGTGGGAAGGTCGCCTTTATACGGCTCAAAGGAGTCAAAAACATGGTTCATAACACAGGTGCCGCGCGTTTCCGTAAGCAGCTGGCTGCGATACCCTAAAAGGCCGCGGGCAGGGATGCGAAATTCAATGCGCGTGTAGCCTTGCGCGCCCGGCGCCATGTTTACAAGGCTTGCCCGGCGCAGGCCCGCGCTTTCAATAACGGCACCGGTATATTCGTCCGGCACATCAATCATAAGATATTCTACCGGCTCATGGAGCACGCCGTCAATCGTTTTCGTAATAACGCGCGGGCCGGATACCTGAAACTCATACCCTTGCCGGCGCATATTTTCTATCAGAACGGAGAGGTGCAGCTCCCCTCTGCCGGAAACGATGAAGGCCTCGGTCGTATCCGTATCCTCGACGCTGAGGCTGATGTTCGATTCCAGTTCCTTGTACAGTCTGGCTCTTAAATGGCGGGAGGTTACAAAGGTACCATCCTTGCCGGCAAAGGGGCTGTCATTTACCGAGAAGGTCATCGACAAAACGGGGCGGTCAATTTCCACAAACGGCAACGGCTCCGCGGCGTCGGACGCACAAACCGTTTCGCCGATATTGATATCGGCAATACCGGAAATGGCGGCAATATCGCCGGCGGAAACACTCTCGGCATCTGCCTTTTCAAGACCTTCGTATGTATACAGCGTATTCACCCTCGCGCGGCGGACGCCCTCTTGCCCCATGCAGCAAACACTTACCGTATCGCCAACCCGTACCTGCCCTCTTTGCACCTTGCCGATGGCAATACGGCCTGTATAATTATCGTAGTCGATGTTCGAAATTAGCATTTGCAAGGGTGCTTCCTCCTCGCCCTCGGGGCAAGGAATGGTTTCCAAAATCAAATCAAACAGCACCTTCAAATCCGTACCCGGCACATCCGGGTCCGTGCTGGCCCAGCCGTCACGCCCCGAGGCATAGATAAACGGCGCCTCCAGCTGGTCATCGTCTGCACCCAAATCAATAAATAAATCCAGCACCTCGTCGGCCACCGCGGCCGGTCTTGCATTGGGGCGGTCCGCCTTGTTGATAACGACAATGGGGCGCAAATTAAGCCCGAGTGCCTTTTTCAGAACAAAGCGCGTCTGCGGCATGCACCCTTCAAAGGCATCTACCAAAAGAAGAACGCCGTCTGCCATTTTCAGGCCGCGTTCCACCTCACCACCAAAGTCGGCATGGCCGGGTGTGTCGATAATGTTTATCTTTACATCTTTATAGAAAAGCGCGGTGTTTTTTGCTAAGATTGTAATGCCGCGCTCCCTCTCAATCGCATCGGAATCCATAACGCGTTCCGCCACCTGCTCGTTTTCCCGGAATGTGCCGCTTTGCCGCAGCATCGCATCCACCAGCGTGGTTTTGCCGTGGTCAACATGGGCGATAATCGCTATATTCCGTATGTTTTTTCTTTCCATAAATTCATCTCCTTATGCTAAACATATATTATATCATACTAAGGCCCATTTGACAACTGTTTTATAGAGAAAACCGCGAAAAAAGGCAAAAAAGCGAGGATATAAGCATAGCCTATATCCTCGCCTCATTTCTTTACCTAAAGAAGGGGAAGGGAAAACTACTTCAGTTCTACCTTTGCGCCAACTTCTTCCAGCTTTGCCTTGTAGCTTTCTGCATCTTCCTTGCCTACGCCTTCCTTGATGGGCTTCGGAGCATTGTCAACAAGGTCCTTAGCTTCCTTCAGACCAAGGCCGGTGAGTTCGCGAACTACCTTGATAACCTTAATCTTTTCAGCACCTGCATCGGCTAAGATAACATCAAATTCAGACTTTTCTTCGCCTGCTGCAGCACCTGCATCACCTGCTGCTACAACTGCAACCGGTGCAGCTGCGCTTACGCCGAATTCTTCTTCCATCATCTTAACGAGCTCGGCAACTTCTAACAACTTCAGTTCTTTGATATCAGCAATAATCTGTTCGAGTTTGCTCATTTTGAAATTTCCTCCTTAAAAAATTTTTTCTTTATTATTCCTGTTCCGCTTCCGCGGGTGCTTCGGCTGCTTCTTCAGCCGGAGCTTCTGTCGCTTCTTCTACCGGAGCTTCTACGGCGGGAGCTTCCTCTGCCGGAGCTTCTGCTGCCGGTGCCTCTTCAGCCGGGGCTGCTTCGGCGGCCTTTGCATTTGCTGCATCAGCCGGCTCTACGCCACCATCGACCAAAGCCTGTAATGTACGCACCAAATTGGAAACCGGTGCATTGAGGCTTCCCATAATCTTCGCAATAAGAGTATCGCGAGAAGGTGTTGCGGCGAGCTTGTTGATTTCGTCAATCGAAATTACGCTGCCATCGAGGAAACCTGCCTTAATTTCCAGGTTCGGGTTGGTCTTTGCAAAATCAGCCAGAACCTTAGCGGGTGCTACCGGGTCATCACTAAGAGCAAGAGCGGTGGGGCCGTTTAAAACGGGGTCCAGCTCGCTATACCCAATTTCGTTTGCTGCAAAGCGAGTGAGGGTGTTCTTTACCACCTTGTAGTATACACCGGCCTCTCTGAGCTTTACACGAAGCTGCGTATCTTCTTCTACAGTTAAACCGCGATAGTCTACGAATACGCCGGCCGTTGCGCCCTTCATCTTTTCAGCGAGGTCTGCAACAACCGCTTTTTTCTGTTCCAAAATCTTTGTGCTGGGCATATCTTTCACCTCCTATATAAAAAGGTTCTCTATCCAAATGCAGACAGAGAACCGTTTTCTTGTAACGATTTTCCTTCCTCGGCGGGTCTTACGCACAATAGGCGGCCGGCTGTCTGCGGACGGACAAAATATTCTTTTTTCTACCGATTAGTCGGTAAGCTTTGCGGGGTTGAGCTTAATGCCGGGGCCCATCGTAGAGGCGATGGCTACGCTACGCAGGTACTGACCTTTTGCAGCGGACGGCTTTGCCTTGATAACGGCATCCATTAAAGCCTTGAAGTTTTCGCCAAGCTTTTCCTTACCGAAAGAAGCTTTGCCGATGGGGCAGTGAATGATGTTCGTCTTGTCGAGACGATACTCAATTTTACCGGACTTAATGTCGGCAACTGCCTTAGTGATATCCATGGTAACCGTGCCGGCCTTCGGGTTCGGCATGAGGCCCTTAGGACCGAGTACACGACCGATGCGACCAACAACACCCATCATATCGGGCGTGGCTACAACAACATCAAATTCAAACCAGTTTTCACTCTGGATTTTCTGTACCAGCTCCTCGCCGCCTGCGTAATCTGCACCGGCTGCCTCGGCTTCTGCAATCTTGTCGCCCTTGGCGAAAACAAGAACGCGTACCTTTTTACCGGTACCGTGCGGCAGAACAACCGCGCCTCTGACCTGCTGGTCAGCATGACGGGAGTCAACACCCAGCTTAATGTGGGCTTCTACGGTTTCATCAAACTTTGCCTTTGCCGATTTTACGGCAATATCAAAGGCTTCGTCTATATCATAGAGCTTTCCCTGCTCGATAAGCTTTGCGCTTTCCTGATAATTCTTTCCTCTTTTCACGAATATACCTCCTTGTGGTTACGCGGAATAAATCCTCCCACTTAATCTTCTTCTACAACAATACCCATGCTGCGTGCGGTACCAGCAATCATGCTCATAGCCGCTTCAACACTTGCAGCATTCAAATCCGGCATCTTCATTTCAGCGATTTCCTTAACCTGGCTCTTCTTGATAGTAGCAACCTTGGTTTTGTTCGGAACGCCGGAGCCGCTCTCAATCTTACATGCTTTCTTGAGAAGTACTGCTGCAGGAGGCGTTTTCGTAATGAACGAGAAGGATCTGTCTGCATACACGGTAATAACAACCGGGATGATGAGACCTGCATCCTTTGCAGTCTTTTCGTTAAATTCTTTTGTGAACTGTACGATGTTTACACCGTACTGACCCAGTGCGGGACCAACCGGGGGTGCGGGCGTAGCTTTACCTGCGGGAATCTGCAGTTTAATGTAGCCCATGATTTTCTGTGCCATTTTTCTTTCCTCCTAATATTGTGGTTAATGGCGGACGCTTCCTCTTCGGCGTCCTCCCACCATAAAAAGCCGGATGGCTTATTATGACAATGCTTCAACCTGGTGAAACTCAAGTTCGACAGGTGTTTCACGGCTGAACATGGAAACACATACGCGCAGTTTGCGCTTTTCCATATTGATTTCTTCAATCACGCCGACAAAGCTTTCAAGGGGACCGTCCGTTACGCGGACATTATCGCCAACCTGCATGTCAAACTTGACAACCTGTGCTTCCACGCCCATAGCTTCCACTTCCGCATCGGAAAGGGGAACGGGTTTGGAACCGGGACCTACAAAGCCTGTACATCCGCGAGTATTGCGAACAACATACCAGCTTTCGTCTGTCATCACCATTTTAATGAAAACGTAACCGGGGTAAATTTTACGGAGAACGGTTTTCTTTTCACCGGTTTCCTTTTGCTCAACAACTTCTTCCAT
>JAZSLT010000017.1:0-137298 GCA_045535515.1 Clostridia bacterium
TTACCGGACTTAATGATGTTGTTGGCGCTCGTTACAGAATCTGTAAACCACGCAAAGGTTGTGCCGATGAGCATGGCAACACAGAGAAGAATGGACAGGCTGCTTGTCAGCAATGCTCTTTTGAGTGATTTGCTATTCGTCATTTTGTTTACCTCCTTATGTAATATTTTTGTCAGACGAATATATAAACAGCGTTTTACTGTCTATACCATTTAGATAGGTATTACCATTCCCAATCATTCGCAGCCATTGACTGATTCTTGGTGTTGCCGCTGTTAGTTGTGTATGTGCTTTGGCCATTATTGTAGGTAAGATTGGTGTGGTAGAAATATGGCTTACTTCCGTTTGTTGTACGAATATACGCACTATTGGTAACATCCACCATACAATTTTCAACATACATATATGCCGGATATTTTACTCCGTCAACCGCGTTGTTTGCATTGATATAAAATGCATACCCAGTGCCTGTACCCTTTATAATAGTAAGGTCGTAGCACTTAACCTTGCTTTTGCGAATACTTTGCACGGCCGCATTATCTCTGTCGGAAAAGTTAGTTAAATCATTTTTAGCAGAGGCATCTAAATACATATTGCGTATTGTTACCTCTATATAATCAGACTTGGTACCGCTGCAGTTGAAAATGTGCCGGTTAGATTTAGAAGAAGCGCTCTTAATAACACGAACTGCATTTTTATCGCCGAGCCCAATAATGTCCATGCTGGAGTATACATATACAACTGTTGCTACATCGTATGTACCCGGGAGCATATAAACGGTTGTGAACGCATTGTTCTGAAGCGCGCTAATTTGTGCATAAAGGCCATTAGATGCAACCGTTGTCACATTATAGTTTCCGTTAGCCTGCGCGTACACCGTATCCGGCGCTGCTAAAATTACAGTAGTTGCGCGCTTTGCAACAACAAATTTGTCTGTTTCTCCCTCTTTGTAATTAATTGCAATGTATTCAGAATTTTCCTCCGCAAGAGAAGCGTCAAACTCTGCAGGGTTTACACCTTCAAACACACCGCCGACAATCTTGCCGTCAGAAACTTTGATATCTTCTCCCAACGACTCATAGGTTGCGATAAACGGGCCGAATGAATCGGTTTCAAACGAAACAACGCCTGTTGCCGGGTCGTATGCGGCAGCTATCGCCTCCCCATTATGTGTCAGGCTCTTAAAATCAAGGAATTTGCCAATTTCTATTTCAACGGGATATGTTACTCCGTCTACTTTTTCGCCGTTTCTGGTTAAGGAAATATCATATGTAGCGACAGTGCCATCTGCCGTGTTTGTAACAGATTTATTAGAAACTTCTAATTTATAGTTGCCTTCGTTTGCCATAGCGGGAATATGAATACTAACTTCCCCAGCCGTGATTTTGGCAGGCGTCAATGCAGGCACATTGACAGAGTTTGCCGCCGGATATGTAGAGCCCTTATCATAGTCAGAACCAAAACTGTCGCTTTCGTATGCGAGCTGTGCGGCCACTACATTGATGCCAAATTCGATAGAAGGCTCAAAGCCTGTCCCCTTGTGGTTACCCTCGTTGCCAACTGTTTCGGCCATATCCACTTTGATTACAATGTACTGTGTGGCTCCGCTTGCAAGGATTTCACCATCTGCATTACCAAGGACATTTGTGTCATAGAATGTGCCGCTGTGCGTGTATGTAAGCCCCTCTTCAGCACCGAAAGCCGCCGTTACACAACTGGCCTCTCCTGTGTGCGATGCCACAGTCAGGATTTTAGACAAAACGATGTCCTCGTCTGCCTTGTTTGTACCCGCGATTTCCTTCACAATGTTCATGTGGGCTGTATATTTTAAAGCCAAGGAACCCTTGTTATCGATTTTGAGAGCTACAACCTCGGTGTGTCCCGGCTCCCAAAGGCTTTTCTGAAACAGGTCATCTGCGCCATCGAGGGCTTCCCAATTCATGCCGTCAAGCGTGTATTGAACCTCAATATCCAAGTTGCCTGCGGCAATTACATTGTTTGCGCTCGTTACAGAATCGGTAAACCACGCAAAAGTGGTGCCGAGAAGCATTGTAAAGCAAAGCAGAATGGACAAACTGCTTGTCAGCAAGGCTCTCTTTGTAGATTTAATGCTTGTCATATTCCTTTATCTCCTTTTTACTATTTTGCCCTCAAACGGAATCTGCCTGTTCCCGCATCCCAGTATGTTTCATAGCCTGCATTTTTGCAGATAAGTTTTGCTTCGTCACCTTCTGTGTAGGTGTAACCATTTGCAGGCTGGAAGTTAAACTGGCTGAAGTTTGCCGCGCTTTCATTTACTTTAAATGCAAACGCATTGAACTGGGCCGCGAGGTAGGCTGTGTTGTGATTTGTAGAAAGATTGTATGTAATAACACCTTCAATATCGGCCTTGCCGATGGTAAGGCCCAGTCCGCCGCTGTAACCGAAGTTATCGGAAATCTTGCCGCCTGTGATGGATGCGGAGTTGTTATTCAAGAACAAAGAGTTATCGCCATTGTTATAGACTTCGCCACCTGTCATAACCAGACTTGCGTGGTCGTGGAAGCGGATTGCATCGCCGATATCTGCAGCGCTTGCATTGTCATGCAGCTTAAAGGTTCCGCCAATTTTAACCGTTTCATAGTGACCTGCATAAATGGCGCCGCCCGTTTTGGGAGAATAGTTGTACGCCATTTCACCGCCGTTTAGCACATAGACATTGCTGCTTCTTGAGCTACCGGCCCAGATAGCACCGCCTACATCATCAGAAAGGTTATGGTTCATTTCGCCGCCGTTCATTGTCAAAACGGTACCAACATTTGTAACAACACGGATAGCACCGCCGATTCCGCCGTGGTTGCCATTTATTTTGCCGGAATTGAGGATAGTTTCGCCGCCGCCCCAGATAGCACCGGCTGCCGAGTGATTGTTGATAATTTCGCCACCGTTTACAATAAGCTTGCTGCCCCCTCGTGTGCTGTGCGCAACTGCATTTGCGCCGTCATTGTTCTGCAAAACGGCGCCCTCGCCCAGAATAACAACACCATTACCCTCCATAGTCACCAGAGCGCCTGTTGCTGTTACGCCTCCGTTTGTTGTTCCTCTCTGGAGAGTCGCATTCACTTCGCCTGTCCAGATAGCGCCACCATCCACAATCGCATTTTCGAGGGTAAGCGTTTGCCCGGTTTTTACGGTAAAGATGGTCCCTGTGTAAATTACCGGTTCATCGGCGGCCAGCGTCATAAGGGCTGTCCCGTCTGTACGGGCAATTCTATTACCGCCACCGTTGATGGTTACAGGATAGTCAATCTCATATGCGCCCGGTACGACTATATTCTGGCTCAAGAGAATGTTTGGTTCCTGGTTTGCTAAGGCTGTTTGTAAAGCATCCGCATTGGCAACCGGATAAAAGTCGAGGCTGGCTTCCGCATCATAGTCATCGCCAAAAGAGTCTTCCTCGGCATCTTTCTGGGTTGCCACTATATTCACATCAATTTTAATGCCTTTATCCTGGTATTCGTTGCCGGCTTCTTCCTTCATATGTACGGCAAGCGCAAAATAATCGGTGTCTTTTGCCCCATTCGTCATACCTTCGAGCATACCGCCGGCGGCCGCTTTCGTTCTGCCGGCTTTTACAAGACCCGTCTGTGCGCCCGATGTAATATCCGCCCATTTCGTTGCGGCGCGCAAATCAGCCGCCTTCGCACCGTCTAACAGTGCGTATTCAAGAGAACCGATTAAGCCTTCGTCTTTAATATCCAAAAGGATGTTATATTTAAGCGCAAGGCTGCCTTTGTTTTCCACCGCCAGATAAACGATTTCCGTTTTACCCGGTTCCCAATTTACACCATTACCATCTGCAGAGAAGATATCGCCTGTATCTCCGCCAATGGAAACATAGGTGCCGTTCTTTTCCTTATCCATAAGCAAGTCAATATCCAGTGTTCCTGCCTGGATGCGGTTATTTGCGCTGGTTACAGAATCTGTAAACCACGCAAAAGTGGTGCCGATGAGCATTGCAAAGCAGAGAAGAATGGATACGCTGCTTGTAAGCAAGGCTCTCTTTGTTGTTTTGCCATTAGTCATTTTGTATGTCCTCCTGTAAAGTGTTTAGATTGTTGGCAACGGTGTCCCCATTGCTGTCTTTTATATGTGAAACAGCATCGCCCGTGCTGCCCTCACCAAGATTTGCGGCCGCCATCTGCTTTTTCAGTTCTAAAAGCTCGGCCATCATGGCCTCGGACTTTTGCCGCTCCTGCTCCAGCGCTTCACGCTCCGCTTTCATTTCTTCCATCTGTTCCTGTTTATATTTTCTGAACAGCTTGACGGTATTCAGGCCCTGCATTAAAATCAAAAGCATAAACGGAAGGAAGATACAGATAAAATATCCGGGCGTCGTTTTCAGAAATGTGAAAAACATGCCGAGCTTTGGTATCGCAAAGGCATATCGGCCTTGCACCTGCATATAGGTTACAGGCAGCTCATCGTCCACCCCTGTTGTTGTACCATAGGTAATAAAGCAAGGCTGCCCCTCTTCGTTTGTTATGCGGGAACGCACCTTATGGGTAAAGGTTTCCCCAAAGGTGTCCGGGTCCTCTGACCGGTAGGAAATGATGTCGCCGGGCTTTATGGTGGCAGGTGAAACCTCTTTCACAAACACCAAATCGCCTGCCGCAAAATCCGTTGCCTTCATAGAGTCGGAACGGCAGATGAAGGCTTTATAGCCAAGCAAAGCCCTGTCGTTGCGGTCAAATGTTGTGACGGATACGACCGTAAACACCATCATACAGGCTGCGGCTGCCACCAATAGCCATGTGATTACCGTTTTGAATACCTTTAACGCTTTCATTGCATTTCTCCTTATTCAAAATCCCCGTCGGGATTGTTTTTCGTCTGGACGGCAATGGCTGACATTTTAAATTGCAACTCGGTTCCTTTGTATTCATTCCCTTCTTCTTCCGGAAAATGGAACCGTGCAATCAAATCCTGTTTTTCAAAGCCGCTCAAGGAACCTATCAATTCCTTTTCCGTTTCAAATTCATATACCTTGCCCGATACGAGCGGAAGGTGGTTTTTGTCTAAGAGCGTGACCTCAATGGCCCGGCTGAGCTCTCCCGATACGCCTGTAAAATGGAGCTTATAATAAATAGGTTCGGCGGCGTTGTTTTGAATAAAGAAGTCTTTTTCCACCGTCATCCCCGGCTCGAACAGCCGGTCTCGCTCGTTTATAATGGCCTTTCCGTCATTTAAATTAATTTTGATTTCCCCTGTTTTAAAAAAGTTGTTCTCGATTTTTATTACGGTATAGGAAAGCGCAAAGCTTGTTATACAAAGCGCCACACAAAGGAGCAGTAAGGTTATGACATTGAGCTGCAGCTTTTTATTCATAATCATGTTTTGTATCATCCTCTCTTTTTGCCCGTCAAGATGTAGAATATAAGCAAGAGAGCCCCAATCGTCACAGCGGATAGGAGCAAATAATTTGGCCGTCCCCCGGCTATTTTCGCATTGGTCGGATATTCCGCCACATTGCCGACAGGCAGACTTTCCGCATTCTCGGTGTAATTAGAAAACCGCGGCAGAGTTTCTATTGGCATACCGTCCTTTTCATAGGAAACCCTGACGATGTTTTTTTCTTCGACAGCTGCCTTTATTGTATAAATGGAGTTATCATAGTGTATCCCCGCCTCTTCCCCCTCGTTCTGGGAAAGATAATATACGGTTGTTCCTTTTTGTTTTAAGGCGATATTGGAAAAGGAAATATATCCATCTTCATTATGTACCGTTTCGATTACGGCGCCTGTCTCCTCTTTTAAAGAGAAGGAATACGCCTCGCCTCGCGGGTACTGCCCATCCAGCAGCACCTCTGCATTAAACTTTACATTGGCAAGGGTAGGGCTCTCTTCCTTGGGATAAGAATTATTATCCTCTATGATGATTAAAAAGCGTACCTCTTCCTTCCCGTCCGATTTTATGGTGAAATTCTTTTTGCTCCTGCCGGCAAGCAAGCCGCGGTATGCACCTTTCACATCATACTTTTCGAGAGAACGAGGATACTCCTTTTCGCTTATTTCCGTTATCCCTTTGGCAGAAAGTGCGCACGCCGCTGTGTTTTCCTTCTCCGTATACAGATAAATATAGTAGCCGACATCCCCCTCCACCTCGTTTTGCAGCCGGACAGTCATTTTCTCCGCAGAGGGCGGAAGTTTTATTGCGCCGTCTTCCAAAACATCGGCCTTTTGCCAGGCCAACTGGTTTCTTGTATATGTGGCAGTGATGTCTGCGGGTTTTAGGCCGGTTACGCAAATAATGGCGAGTGAGAATGAAAACACCAGGAAGGCGATTATGATGTATTGGATTTTTTTGTTCAACCTAAACCCGCCTTCCTGCTGTGTCTTCCTCAGTCTACCCATTTGGCAAAGCCGCTGACAAACCGGATGTAATGCGTATTGGCCGCCTCAAAGATATCGTAGTACGCCCAATATGTATTATCGCGAACATCGATAAAATCAATCAGCTTCTCTAAATTGTCATCTATATATTCCTTGTCGGGAATACGCTCCAGCATTCTGTTGACGATGGTTACCGCCTCGGCACGCGTGATGCTGTTGTCCGCCCGGAGCGTTTTGTCGGGATAGCCGGTAACATACCGGTTAGCATACGCCTTTTTCATGGTATTGTACGCCCAATGCGTGCTGTCAAAATCGGTAAAAGCTATCTCCGCAGGCTGAATCTCACTTCCGCTGCGCTTTTCAAAGAATCTGACGCAGATTGCGGCAAATTCGGCCCTTGTTATCGCGTCATTCGGCCGGAAGTAGCCGTTATAACCAAAGATAATATTTTCGTATTCCATCCTGGATATATATTTAGCGAACCAATCGGCAGCACTGACATCGGCAAACTTAGTTTCTTTTGATGTCAGATTATCCTCATTATAATCTGCAAAAATTCGGGCAAAGATGGTTGCTGTTTCTGCTCTTGTGATGGGCGCCTCGGGTTCAAAATAATTATTCGGTCTGCCCATTACATAGGCGCGCCGCAGCATTTTTGTTCCGCCGCCGTTGCCGCCTCCCGCGCTTCCGCCGCTCCCCGCGCCGCCACCACTTTCCGGCATATACCACCAGCTGAAATCTGCCTTCAGCTCTTGATTCTGGTACCTCCTGCCATCCGTATCGATGGCATTTTTATTTCCCACGGTTGTATCCAGATACGCCGTCAGGCGATAGGTCGCGCTTTTTTGGCTCGCCGGCAGCGTATAGGTACATACGGGCATATCCTTCATAAGACCGTCATATAAAGGTTCCGCTTGCCCCTGCACCGAAACCTTCAGCTTTAAAACCTCGGCCAGCTTTTCGTGGCCGGCCAAAACCTCGGCGCGGAACATAATGTCGATACTTTTTTTGTGCGATATATGCAGAACATAATCCTTTTGGACGGCATCGCCGGGCATCATATCCCGTACCGTAAAATCCTTACGCGTGCTCTCGTCCGGGCCATTGAGCGTAATGGTCTCCTCCGCAGCATAAGCCGGCATTATACCGAAAACCAGCTGTAGCATAAGGATAAGGCATAAAATAAGAGCTGTGCTTTTTTTGTGTGTTTGCCGGTGCATTGTCTTCCTCCTATTTCGTCTTTTCGGGGCTTTGCAAGCCTCCCGAAGGTTATCTTTTATATTTACGGAATATAATAGAGCGCACAACTGGTATCTTGCTGATGTAAAGCCTTCTGAGTCTTTTTTCCCAATATCGGTGCTCCGCCTTATCAGCCGAGCGCTCCAATTCCATTTTTATATACTTTTTTTCTTCCCTGAAGGAAAGATATGCATTTATGCAAAAAGCAAGAAAGACAAGAAGCCCTATATATACAAGAAGTTTTACGCCTTCGTCCTCCCGCCAGGATTCCATTATGTAGGCCCATGTGTAGTTCAAAATTTTTACTCGCTTTCTGTTGTCTTGTTCAATCGACGCTTTATATTTCTCTACAAAGCCTGCTCTGCGTCATATTCTTCCCCGCGAAGATGGCAAAGCAGCTTTCTCTTTGCGATTCTATTTTTACTTTCACACGGCGCGCTCATAAAACACGCCAGCAGCTCGTTCCATTCTGCAATAGTGGCCAGACCGCTTGGAACGCAATTCTCCAGAGAATCTGCCAGCTTCGCTTTTCTTTCCGGCGGCAACTCCTTGAGCTGTTCGGCGCTTTCGCACCCGGTAATGGTCAATACGGCATCCAGCAGTTCCATAACTTTTCCTTTCGTTTTTTTGTCGTTTCTATTGTTGTATATCTATTTTCTCCAGGATTCTTTCGTAGAGATTTTCAAGAAGCATTTGTGTTTTTTCCCCATCGTCCCATATAGCATAATCCACTACACACGCAATGATGGAATAGATAAACACTTCTGCCTGATGGTGCGTGCAGCCGAAAATGCCCATGATTTTCTCAGCATATATCTCGTAGAACAATCTGAAATCCTTTGATTTTTCTCGCATGCGTGCGCCGAACACAGGGCTGGTGGTTATCTGCAGCGCGAGCCGCAGCTCATACTTGTACTTTTCCACCTCATCCAAAAGCGTATCAAAATATTTCCGCACGCTGTCAATATGGTCTAAGGTAAAGGCCATGAGCGCATCCACAACTTTGGATAGGCCGTACTTTCCGGCACTTATCCATATATCGTCCTTGTTTTCAAACCAGTAGTACAGGCTGCTCTGGGCAAGCTTTTCTTCTCTGCACAAATCCCCTATGGATGCACCGGAAAGGCCGGTCCGCAAAAGGTACTCCCATGTGGCCGCAATAATTGCTTTTCTTTTGTCGGAAACATAAAGACCGTCCATACCAATCTATCCCTTTCCCTCTTGTATTTATCGCCAATTTTTTTTCGGTTGTAATGCTCATTACAAGTGGTGCAAAAAAAAAGTGCCTGCAACATAATTGAAATTATGTGGAAAGATTTTAGTGAGAATGAACTGCTTGTTTACATAGTATAACATGGTAGGAGAGATTTGTCAATGATTTACGACTATTTTTTTACAAATTGTCATTATGCCAAAAAAAGAAGGCAAGACGAAACAGACCGGTTGAACATTTTTTACATGCCGGTCTTACAGTTGTGCCTATAAATTTATATATAAATGTGAATAAGAGATTAAATTGTTTTTTAGCATAAGTTTTTAAGAAGCTTTATCTGTTGTTTGCCACATAATTTCAATAATGTGGAGGTTCTGTACCACATAATTTCAATTATGTGGTTTTTTTGTGGTTAAAATGTGTACAAGACTGCGAGCCATGATAGCGAATTTAATGCTTATGGGTTTTGTTTATAATCGCAACAGTCCTAATTCCTGTATTTGCCGGCGATGCACATCGCCTGTTTCCATGGTGTAAATGCGGGTGGTATTGACGCTGGAATGGCCAAGAATATCTGCGAGCCTTACGATGTCTTTTTGCATACTGTAATAGGTGCGTGCAAAAAGGTGACGGAGATTGTGCGGAAAAACCTTCGCTCTGGAAACGCCTGCATCTTCGCAAAGCGCCTTCATCATTTTCCATATTGTGCTTCTGTCAAGCGGTTTACCTGTTTTAGTAATGAAAACGGGGCCGCTCTTTATTTTTTGTCCGCCTGCATATTCCAGCAGCATCCGGCAAAGCTCCTTTGGCAAAATACAGATGCGCATTTTTCCCTTGCAGTTGATTTCTGCCTTTCCCGTTTTAAGGCTTTCCACCGTTATAAAGGATAACTCCGAAACTCTTATGCCGCTGGCGCAAATCGTCTGCATAAGGTAATACAGCCTTTCGTTCTTCTTCGATTTAGCAGCGTCCAGCAATCTTCCGTACTCGGCTCTTGAAAGCTCCCTCTCGTTTTGTGCAAAAATCTGTTTCTGGATTTTCAGCATTTTGACCTTTAATTCGTACCAATGGGCAAAGTCGAAAAAGCTGTTGAGCGAAGAAAGCACGGAGTTTACGGAGGCCGGTGCCAGTTTTTCTGTCAGCTGCTCCTTGTAGAGAAGCACCGTCCTCTTATCCATTTTCTGTCCGCCGCTCCATTCGGAAAATGCCGTAATGTCTCGTATATACTTCTCCCGTGTTGCCGTTGCTTTTTCCTCGTCAATTAAATAATTTTTAAATTTTCCAATGAGTTCTCTGTCGATAATTTTTGGTTTCGTCATTTTAACAACTTCCTTTCTTTTGTTATAGTAGTATCCTACCTTAAGCATAATAATATTCTTTGAAGCTGTCAATAATTTACGGCTAAAAGTTACTTTTCACTAAAACTATTTGGACATTGCATCGCCCTTCCTTTTATATTTGTATATTGTATCGTCTTTTGATTGTACCATAAAATAACAGATAGTCAACTGTTTTATTTATTTTATTGACGAATTTTGTATTTTATTGTAGAATATATGTAAGGAAGTGATGCGCTTTGAATATGTATAAGGACTTAATTCGTAAAAGGATAAAGGAAAAATTCGGTACGATTGAAAATTTCGCAAAATATATGGCCATCCCCCGCACAACCATTAATTTTATTTTGAAAAATGGCGTGCATACCTCAAACTATGGTATGGTAAGCAAAATTTTAAAGGTGCTGGACATTTATCCGATGGATGGCCAGCCTGTTATTGTAGATGACGGCGTGCTGAATTTTATAAAAATGTATAATGCACTGGATGATAGGGGGAAGCATACTGTTACCGCCGTAGCGGAAACAGAATACAGACGCGTCCATCCTGATGCTTTGGAAAATGCCATTATCGCGGCCTATGCCGGTATTACTGCCGGTAAGCCTCTCACAAATGATGAAAAATTGATTTTAGATTTAGTGGAAAAGATAAAAAAGGATGCCCATGAAAAATAATCTATCCAAGCAAACGGCGCATGCAATATTACGGCAAAATAAACTTTTCGCATTAACGGATTGCAGAGATTTACAGCGCATTGTTGCGTTTTATGGCTTTACCGTTATTGCCTACAAAAAATACAATAATTCCGAAAATATATCTGCCCTTATACAAAAACTGGGTATTGAAAAGGAAATTGAGCAGAACAACTCGTTTTTATATATAACGAGCACTCTGAAGCTTTTATTTATAAACGAGGATGTTTCCGACGAGGACAAGTGCGCCCTTTTGCGCCATGAGCTGGGACATATTTTGGACCCCTTTTTTATCAGCAGCGACACACTTTATTCGAAAATAAAAAAAGAAGAATTCGCAAACGAATTCTCCTTCTACTGCAAAAAGCCCGGCAAAGTCTTTATGCTGGAAATTTTTATGATAAAAAAATGGAAATGGTTGATAGGATTACCGGCGCTGATGGCATGTATAACCGGATTATTTATTATGCTTTCATCCCCTGCAGAAAGGCCGGCAAGCATTCAAACCATAGATACCACCCCGCACGAAAATTCTGATGCTATATATTACATAACATCAGGCGGAAAAAAATATCATCAAAGCTTTTGTATTATCGTGCGCTACCGAAATAATGTGACAGAATGTACAATGTATGAGGCGGCTTCGGCCGGATACAAGCCATGCTCCCTCTGTATAGGGGCGGAACAATAAAATGGTATACTTTCGCACACGAAAGAGAGCTTAACATAGAATGAGAGGGTGATGGATGTGGCATTTGTCCCGAAAGAAACAAGGAAAAAAGTTAAAGCCGGATATAAAACGCTGTATATTACCGACGAGCTGGCTGAAAAATTGAATGCTCTTGCAAAAAAGCATGATACAAGCTTTAATAATATTGTCATAAGCATAATTGAGGACTTCTTTAAAGAAAATAAAGAATAGGCTAAAATCAGGAAAAGCGGGTGCCCGATGGGTACCCGCTTTTTTGATGCCCGCGATATGTCGCAAAAGAAAAACGATTTTCCGGCGTTGGAGAGATACTCTGCGTCGGCGAACATTTTTCTTTCAGAAAAATGTGAAATAAAATTTGCCCTTTCATATTGCGTAGCCATATTTCATACACGAAGTGTATTTCATAGCGAAGCTATTTCACTTGCCGCAGGCAAATTTCATTGAAAAAAGACTATTCCGAAGAATAGTCTTTTTTCTGGCGGAGAAGGAGAGATTCGAACTCTCGCACCAGTTTCCCAGCCTACTCCCTTAGCAGGGGAGCCCCTTCGACCTACTTGGGTACTTCTCCATATTCTGTTTTGTTCCCGCCACTCCTGCAAAGGGAAATGGCGAAGTGAAGCTTTGCAGGAGATGGAATTTGGCGGAGAAGGTGGGATTCGAACCCACGGCTCTTTCGAGTCACCGGTTTTCAAGACCGGCTCCTTAAACCGCTCGGACACCTCTCCCTGCAGGAACAGAGTTATTATAACAAAAAAACGGCGGAGTGTCAACTGTTTTTTCAAAAAATATCATTTTTGTTTTTACCGCCGGCAAAGGGTTTATGTGCCGCCGCATTTTCCTACCGAAAATGCGGCGGCCTTCTATTAAATACGAAACCGCTTCAGCGGGAGGCAAGATATGCCTCGCGTCCCTTTTCGTACAGATTCGTTCCCTCGCTGTCGATGATAACCACAAGGGGCATATCCTCGACATAGAGCTTTCGGAGCGCCTCCGCACCCAAATCCTCGTAGGCAATCAGCTCGGCGCTTTTAATGCACTTTGCCAAAAGGGCACCGGCACCGCCGATGGCGCCGAAGTACACGCCGCTATACTTCTTCATCGCATCAATAACCTCGGGCAATCGTGCGCCCTTTCCAATCATGCCTCTGGCGCCGACGCGCATCATCGTAGGGGCGTACGCATCCATTCTTCCGCTGGTGGTGGGACCGGCAGAGCCGATGACCTGTCCCGGCTTTGCGGGAGTGGGGCCTACATAGTAAATCGTGGCATCCTTCGGGTCAAAGGGCAGCTCCTCGCCTCTCTCAAGTGCCTCGCACATTCTTTTGTGGCCGGCATCGCGCGAGGTGTAGATGGTGCCTGTCAGGAGAACCTCTTCACCGGCTTTTAAGGTTTTGGCAAGCGCTTCGGTGAGCGGCAATTTGATTTTTCTGGCCATATTAAAGCACCTCCGATTTATGCCGCGTTACATGGCAGTTAATATTGATGGCGCAGGGCATTCCTGCGATATGGGTAGGCATCGTTTCAATATTCAGGCCAATAGCCGTTGTCCGGCCGCCAAAGCCCTGCGGTCCGATGCCCATCTGGTTGATTTTTTCCAGCATTTCCTTTTCCAAATCCGCATAATAGGGGTCGGGGTGTTCGGAATCGACAGGACGCATGAGCGCCTTTTTAGCGAGAAGCGCCGCCTTGTCAAAGGTGCCGCCGATGCCAACGCCCACCACCATCGGCGGACAGGGGTTCGGGCCGGCAAGTTCTACCGTCTCGAGAATAAAGTTTTTAATGCCTTCAATGCCGTGAGAAGGCTTGAACATACAAATACGGCTCATATTTTCGCTGCCGAAGCCTTTGGGGCCTACGGTGATTTTCACATTTTCGCCCGGCACAATTTCCGTATAAATCATGGCCGGTGTATTGTCGCCCGTGTTGCCGCGGCGCACAGGGTCCTTCACAACGGATTTTCTAAGATACCCCTTATCATAGCCGCGCCGCACGCCCTCGTGGATTGCCTCCGAGAGGTCACCCCCCACAAAATGTACATCCTGCCCGATTTCGAGGAACACGCAAGCCATGCCGGTATCCTGACAAATCGGGACATTTTCATTGTCGGCAATTTCAAAGTTTGTGATGATATTGTCCAAAACGCCTCTGGCTATCTCGCCGTCCTCACAGGCACGGCAGGTGCGGATAGCACACTTTACATCCTCAGGCAAATGCGTATTGGCCTCAATGCAAAGCTTTTCTACCGTATCGGTAACCAGAGCCACATTTATTTCACGCATGGGTTTTCTCCTTTACTTAAATAAGATAATTAAAAACTGGGAAACCAGCACAACGGCAATCAAAGCGATGGGATAAGTCGCCGCGTAGGCAGCCGCCACCTCTTCTGTGCCGGCCGTATTGATAAGGGTACCGAGCGCCGGGGTGCTTGTCATACCGCCGGTAATGGAGCCGAGATTATTGAGAAGGCTTAATTTCAGTACATATTTTGCGAAAAGATAGCCGACAATCATGGGCACAATCGTCATAATGACGCCGTATACGAAGTACATCGGGTCAAAGGTTTCCACAAATTTGGCACCGCCCGGAATGCCTGCCCCTATAAGAAACAGCATAAGACCTAATTCGCGGAACACCTTGAGGGTGGATTCCTGGGGCATAATGCTGATGCGCCCCACTCTGCCAAAATGACCGAATACAAGCGCTAAGAGAAGGCAGCCGCCCGTAGTCGTGAGCGAAAAGGCTGTACCTTTGATGCCTTCCCCGGCCGCGAGAGAGGCATAGCCTGCACCGGTAAGCGGAATTTTAATCATCCCCACAATGACGCCGATAATGGCAGCCAAAGCGAAAGCACCAAAGCCGAAGCCGTCCAGATGGATCAGCTTTCCGGTATATGCCTTCTTCTGTCCGCCGTCGGAAACAGCCGTAAGCTTTGCTCTTTCCTCTTCCATGTTGGCTTTTGTAAATTTCGGGATGAGCTGTACAAAAAGAACAACGCCCAAAACACCAAATATGTAGGCAATACCGTGCCCTACGGAAACCAGACTTTCGAGGGCGGGATTTACCGTGTCCTTTGCCGCCGAGAACGCAGGCGTGGAGGTGAGGGAGCCGGAGAGGAGGCCCACTATCATAGCCGTAAAGCCTTCGCGCGTTTCAATAGCGCTGCCATAACCCAGTACCTCGCCAAGATAAATACAGCCGACTGCGGAAAGACCGCCGGCCAAAATGATGAGAAGGCCCAAAAGGACATAGGACTTAAAGTTTTTCTTCATATTGCTGAAAAACTTGGGTCCTGCAATAAAACCTACCGAGGTAACAAATAAAACAAGTCCGAGGCTTTCAATAATCTTCAGCGCTTTATCGGTATAGGCGGGGAGCTGCCCTTCAAGCTGCGGATAGAAAAAGCAACCGAAAAGAAGCGCTACAATAAATACGCCGGCCGTACCCAGATTTACGCCTTTAACCGTAATGCGACCAAGCGAATACCCAAGCGCTGCAATAACGAATACGCAAAACATCAGAAATGTAATTCCGGTGACAGGAATTACGCCGCCAAATAATGTCATAATCCTACTTTCCTTTCCAAATCAATTACACACCGCAGGGCGAAAGCATGCCTTATGCCTTCGCCCTCCGCTTTATTCCTCTATTATCTCTCGTGACGGGCATACTGCGGCAGGAGCAAGGGGGAAACCCCTTCTTCCGCAAGGTTTGCCTTTTCAAGTTCCTTCGCATACGCCGCAACATGGTCGAGATTCATCTTGCCGAGGGTAATGTCCTTTGCACGCGAAGATGCCGCCTTACCGGCATTTCTGCCGAATACGATAATATCAAGAAGGGAATTACCCATCAGCCGGTTTCTGCCGTGAATACCGCCAACCGCCTCGCCGGCTACCAGGAGATTGGGGATGGCTTTTGTAAAGCCGTCGCCCCCGATTTCCAGACCGCCGTTTTGGTAATGCAGCGTGGGATATACGAGAATGGGGAGCTTTCGCATATCAATACCGTAGTTTAAGTACATACGGTGCATCGCCGGAATTCTCTTTTCAATCGTACCCTCGCCGCCAATCATTTCAATCATCGGCGTATCCAGCCAGACGCCGCTGCCAAGGGGCGTGTCTACGCCGCGTCCTTCGGCACATTCGCGGATAATGGCAGATGCCGAAACATCGCGCGTTTCAAGAGGATGGGCGTACGCTACGCCATCGCGGTTTACCAGCATCGCGCCGAGCGAGCGCACCTTCTCGGTAACGAGTGCGCCGAAAATCTGCGAGGGGTACGCAACGCCTGTGGGATGATACTGAATGGTATCCTGATAAAGAAGCGGTGCACCGGCGCGGTAGCCGAGAATCAGACCATCGGCCGTGGCGCCGTAGTGATTGGAGGTGGGGAAATTCTGGTAATGGAGTCTGCCGGCGCCGCCGGTTGCGATAATAACAGTTTTCGCGCGCGCGACGAGATAATCCTCCGTTTCCATGTTCATAAGCACAGCACCTGCCACCTGTCCCTTATCATCCTTGATAAGCTCCACCGCGGAGGTAAATTCCACAACGGGGATGGCGCGGTTTATGACTTCATCGCGAAGGGTGCGCATGATTTCTGCGCCGGAATAGTCCTTACAGGCGTGCATTCTCTTTCTGGAGGTGCCGCCGCCATGCGTCGTAACCATACGGCCGTCCTCGTCCTTATCAAACATAACGCCAAGGGCATTGAGCCAGCGAATGGCATCGGGCGCTTCCATAACAAGACGGCGCAGAAGCTCGGGGCGTGCCGCAAAGTGGCCGCCGCCAAAAGCATCGAGGTAATGCTGGACGGGAGAATCGTTCTCCTTATCCGCCGCCTGAATACCGCCCTCGGCCATCATGGTATTGGCATCGCCGATGCGAAGCTTTGTTACAATCATAACCTTCGCGCCTGCCTCGTGAGCCTCAATGGCCGCCGCAGAGCCGGCACCGCCACCGCCGATAACGAGGACATCCACATCGTAATCGACCTTATCCAAATCAATTTTTTCGTTTAAAAGGCGGCTGTTGGAATGAAGAAGCTGCCCAAGCTCTCTCGGCACCTTCTGCCCTTTATTCGGGCCGATACCTATAGTCGTAAAGCCGTCCTCACGATAGTCGGGATGAAAGGCCCTAAGGAGCGCATCTTTTTCATCTGCCGTCATTCTGCGCGGCTCGGTGCCCATACGGGCGGCGCGCGTAGCTTCTACCTTCTTGATAGATTCGAGCATTTCTGCTGTAAACATAGCCTTCTCCCTCCTTATTTCTCCATCTCTCTTGTATTATATAATTCCTGCATTTCGGAAATGGGCTTTTGCATAATCTGTTCAATCATCTCGTCATAATCGCCGCGGTTGATTTCTTCTACCCGGTTCTTAAGATGCTCTGTTTCGGGCGCAATATACTTGCCTACCAGACGGCGCGCCAGAAGGCCGACCATCGGATGGGAAATACCGGCCGGACAACGAACCGAGCAGCAGCCGCAGCCTACACAGTCAAACGATTCCTCGGCGCACTTTTCAAATTCGCCGCGCTGGGCGTAGGCTATATACTGCATTACATTCAGACTCTGGGTACACGCCTTTGTACAGGCATTACAGCCGATGCAGCTGTAAATCTCCGGATAAAGCTCCATCATCACCTTCTGGTCGGGGCGTATTTCTTCTATAGCATAAGTTCTCTTATCAGTCGGGAAGAACGGAATACTCGCCACATACATACCCTCCTGCACCTGCGTCTGGCAAGCTAAGCATGTTTTCAGCTCATTTTGCCCTTTGATGCGGTAGATAGTGGCACAGGCGCCGCAAAAGCCGTGACGGCAGCCGCATCCTCTTTTCAAGGTATACCCGGCATATTCCATGGCCGTCATAATCGTCAAATCCGCCGGCACACTGTATTTCTTACCGAAAAAATATACATTTACCATATTTTCCATGTCTTTCCGCTCCTCTCTTAATATTAGTTTGGCATTTCGTCTACTTCATCACAGCGGAACACCGGGCCGTCCTTGCAGACATATTTGGAGCCGATATTGCATCGGCCGCACTTGCCCACGCCGCATTTCATGCGAAGCTCCAGCGTTGTGTACACCTGTTCCTTGGAAAAACCAAGCTCCATAAGGCCCGCCAGCACAAACTTAATCATAATGGGGGGACCGCAGACGAGTGCCGTCTTATCGGTAGTAAAGCCGATTTCCTTGAGGTAGCTCGGAACAAAGCCTACATGGCCGTCCCAGCCCTCCTGCTCGCGGTCAATCGTCAGATAAACATTCACGCCTTCTGTTTTCTCCCAAACCTCGCGGATTTCTTGCAGCTGCACCAGGTCATCTGCCGAGCGCGAGCCGTAGAGAATATCAACTGTGCCGTAATTTTCGCGATTATCCAGCACATAGTTTATCACGGAGCGAAGCGGTGCAAGGCCAATGCCGCCGGCAATAAACAGAAGGTTTTTGCCTTTCAGCTCTGTTTCTACGGGAAAGTGGTTGCCGTACGGCCCGCGCACCGTAATTTCGTCGCCTACGGAAAGGCCGTGGAGATAATCCGTCAGCTCTCCGCATTTTTTGATGCTAAATTCCTGAAACTCTTTATTCGTGGGCGAGGAGGTGATGGAGAACATCGCCTCCGAGATGCCGGGCACGCAAAGCATGGCACATTGGCCGGGCAGATGTTCAAAAAGCTTGCCGCCTTCGGGCGCGTTTACGCGGAAGGTCTTGACATCCGGTGTTTCCTGCCGGATATCCGTAATGATACCCACCTTGGGGATGAGCGTGTCTTCATAATACTGTGTATGGCAATTACATTCACACATATTATTTCTCCTCCTTCCCGGCAAACGCCTGCATGACCTTTACAATATTCAGCCCTGTGGGGCATTTTTCCACGCAGCGGCCGCAGCCTACGCAGGAGAACATACCGTCGTAATTAGCCGGATAATAAACGAGCTTGTGCATAAAGCGCTGGCGGTACCGTTGCATCTGGCTGGTGCGGTTGTTGCCGTGCGCCATCATGGTAAAATCGGAATACATACAGGAATCCCAGCAGCGATAGCGCTGTACGCCTTCGCCCGTCTTGTAATCTTTTATATCATAGCATTGGCAGGTGGGGCAGACAAAGGTACAGGTGCCGCACGCGATGCACGGCCTGTAAAGCTCTTCCCAAAGGGGAGAATTAAACTTTTCCTTTTCCGCCTCTTTTCCCCAGCCCTCCGTTGTAAGCGAAGCATACGGAAGCTTTTTCATCATCGCGCGGATGCGTTCTCTTTCCTTTTCTGCTTCGCCTTCGTCGGCATCGGTAAAGAAGGCCGAAAGTCGCGCCGTCAGCGCCGTTCCCTTTTCGGTTTTGGCCTGCCAGTACAAGGTGTCCCCCACCATGACCGTATCTACATCGGCACCGCCCTCGGCGCTGTCGATACCAAAGGTCGTACAAAAGCAGGTTTCCTCCGGTGTGCTGCAGGCCAGAGAAACGACGATGCCGTGCTCTCTTCTCGCCTTATAAAACGAGTCCACCGGCTCGGAAAGAAATACATTGTCCAAAACGGCAAAGCCGCGGACATCACAGGCACGAACGCCAAACAAAACGAAGGTTTCGTCCATCCGCTCGCCCGGTGTTATCTTCATTTTTCCCTCTACTCTTTCGCAGGTATACAGCGTTTCGCTTTGCGGAAAAAAGACATCTTTGGGGGATTTTACGGTTTTTAAGGTTTCGAGGTCTACCTCCGCCCCCTCGCTCCAGAGCGCAAAGTTTGTTACCTTTCCGCTTTTCACGGGTACAAATAAGCTGGCCTCTTCGCAAATCGCGGCATAGAGCGCGGGGAGGTTTGCTTTTTCCATCTTTTTCATTTCGGTCAGCTCCTTTCCCGAGCTTCGGAAGGCTCGATATCCTCTTTCGTAAATGCCGTGAGCGGCCCTTTTGTTTCCGCATCGGCACCGGCTTGATAGTCGCCGTAAAATTCGTTTATATCGGCAATCAGCTTGCGGTTAAAAAGGTGCAGCGGAATATTCTGCGGACAAACGCGGCTGCATTCGCCGCAATCGGTACACCGGCCTGCCACATGAAACGCGCGGATGACATGGAACATCTTTTCTTCAAAGGAATCGGTGTTCGCTTTTTGCGCGCTGTCAAACTTCGTGCTGTCAAACACGCACTTGCGGCAGCTGCACGCCGGGCAAACATTCCGGCACGCATTACAGCGGATGCACCGGGAAAGCTCACTTTGGAAAAAGGCAAACTTTTCTTCGGGGCACATCGCCTCAATTTCGCGGACCTGTGCCAAGCGGTCTTCGTCTGCCGTTTCTTGGCTTTCGCCTATGATTTCATCATAAATTTTATGCTCCTTGCCCTTGCAGACATGGCAGCGCTCGAGCATCGCCTCGCGATACGGCATTTCTTTTTCGCCGTGCAGCGTCTTTATACAAAGGGTTTCGGAAGGGGCGAAGGCATCGGCACCTTCCACCGCCAAGATGCCGCGGATACCGGCTTCTTTGATTTTCTCGCCGCTGATTTTGCCGCAGCAGCCTACGCCGATGATATACGCCTTATCGCGTAAAATGCGGTTTTCCTTCAAAAGCTGATTGAAACTATAAGTGTCACAAGGCTTTAAAAATACTAAGGTCCGGCCTTCCATTTTGGAGGCCTCTATCATATATTTACTGAGGTTTGCGCCGCAAAAGCCATCATATACAAAGTCTGCGAGCGCGGCTTCGGTTTCAAAGAAGGCCGGCTCGGGATTATACGCAAGGTCGCCCTTCTTCCAGCCCAGCACGCGCTGGACGCTACCGTCTGCCAAAAGGGCCTTGGCGCGGTTTACTAATTCTTGCATCTTAAATCCCCCAATCTTACATTTTCACCGAGAGAGCGGATTTTTTCTACAAATTCGTTCATCACCGTAGAGAACTTCACGCCTTCTGCCGCCGATACCCATTCTACACGGGTACGGCCCTTCTCTACGCCGAGGTAGTCAAGGAGCGAGAAGAGCAGCGTCATTCTTCTTCTGGCGTAATAATTACCTGTGGAATAGTGGCAATCGCCGGGGTGACAGCCGCAGATAATCACCCCGTCCGCCCCCTTTTCAAAGGCGCGGAGAATGAACATGGGGTTGACTCTGCAGGAGCAGGGTACGCGGATGATTTTGACATCCGCCGGATACGCAAGACGGCTGCTGCCGGCAAGGTCTGCGCCTGCATAGCTGCACCAATTACAGCAAAAGGCAACGATTTTCGGTCTGAATTCTTTTTCTACCGGCATATAGCATCCACCTCCGCAATAATTTGTCTGTTGGAAAAGCCTTTAAGGTCCATCGCGCCGGAGGGACAGGCTACCGTACAGGCACCGCAGCCCTGACAAAGCGCGCCGTTTACCACCGCCACGCGTCTTGTTTCGCGGATGCCGTGGTCGTTTACTTCTTTCTCCTCGTAGCTGATAGCGCCGTAGGGACAGACATGCTGACATACGGAGCAGCCGTTACAAAGCAGAATGTCGGACTCGGCCGTGCACGGATTTGTGGTCAGCTTATCCTTCGCTAAAAGGCCGATAACCTTTACCGCCGCCGCACCGGCCTGCGAAACCGTTTCGGGAATATCCTTCGGTCCCTGACAGACGCCGGAGAGAAATACACCGGCTGTCGGCGATTCAACGGGGCGGAGCTTCGGATGGGCTTCTGTTAAAAAGTTATTCGTATCAATACTGGCGGTGAGCATCGTGGCAATATTCCGCACCGAGGCGGAGGGCTCTATCGCCGTGGCCAGCACCACCATATCGGCCTTTATCTGCAGCTGCTTCTGGTCAAGAAGGTCGCTGCCCTGCACCAGGAGCGTGCCGTCCGGCTGGGGCACTACCTTGCCCACCTGCCCTTTTATATACTCAACGCCGTATTCCTCCACGGCGCGGCGATAAAACTCATCAAAGTTCTTGCCGGGTGTACGCACATCAATATAAAACACCGTCACATGGACATCCGGATATTTATCGCGGATGAGCATGGCGTGCTTAGCCGTATACATACAGCAAATCTTGGAGCAATACGGCTTTCCTCTATGGTCATCACAGCGGCTGCCCACGCATTGGATAAACACAATTTCCTTCGGCGCCTTGCCGTCGGACAATCTCTCGAGATGTCCCTTTGTGGGGCCGGCGGCATTCATAATGCGCTCGAGCTCCAGCGAGGTGATAACATCCGCACTCTCGTTATAGGCATATTCGCCGTATTTATCGAGGTTTATCGTATCAAAGCCTGTGGCTACCACAATGGCGCCATACTGCCGCGTGATGATTTCGTCCTTCGCGGTATAATCAATCGCGCCGGCCTGACAAACCTTTTCGCAAAGGCCGCATTTGCCGGTTTTAAACTTTATGCAGTTTTCCCTGTCGATAACCGGCACATTTGGGATAGCCTGTGCAAACGGCGTGTAAATCGCGCTTCGGGTGCCGAGGCCGCGGTTAAATTCGCTCTTGGCTTTCTTAGACGGACATTTTTCCTGGCAAACGCCGCATCCTGTGCATTTATTCATATCCACGCTTCTGGCCTTCTTCCGGATATCCACCGAAAAGTCGCCCACAAAGCCGGACACCTTTTCCACCTCACTATAGGTGAAAATATTGATTTTTTCGTGTGCTGCCGCCTCCACCATTTTCGGGGTGAGAATACAGGCGGAGCAGTCAAGCGTAGGGAAGGTCTTGTCAAGCTGGCTCATCCGGCCGCCGATACTGGGGGTTTTTTCCACAATATCTACTTCGTAGCCGGCGTCGGCAATATCCAGCGCCGTCTGAATACCGGCAATACCGCCGCCAATGACGAGCGCGCGCTTTACAACGGCACTCTCGCCCGGCTCCAGATGCGTATTTAAATGCACCTTGGCAATCGCCGCGCGGGCTAAGATGATGGCCTTCTCCGTGGCTTCTTCTATATCCTTATGAATCCACGAGCATTGCTCGCGGATATTTGCAATCTCTACCATATAAGGGTTTAGGCCTGCACGCTCGGCCGCTTTGCGGAAGGTGGCCTCGTGCATACGGGGCGAGCAGGAGCAAACAACAATACCGCCTAAATTTTTCTCTTTTATGGCGGCGGCAATCAGCGCCTGACCGGCCTCGGAGCACATATACGGATAGTCCTCCGCGTGTACAACGCCCTGTTCTTTTTTTGCGGCCTCCACCACGCGTTTTACATCTACCGTTGCCGCAATATTACTGCCACAATGGCAAACGAATACACCGATTCTTTGCATCCTTCCTCACCTCCTGTATCTTCGAAATGCGCTCACAAGCAGCTGCTGCGGCATTTTCTCATCTAAAAGCGCCGGAATTTCGTCAGGCGAAAGTCCCGTATTATCACGCTCGCGCACGACTATCTGGCGCGCCGCATCGATAAGCTTTGCCGGCTGCACATCGCGCGGGCAACGCTCCACGCAGGCAAAGCAGGAAAGGCATCGCCAGAGGGATTCTGATTTGGCCAGCGCCTCCACATCTCCACGAAGCACATAGGAAACAAACTGATGGGGCTTTATATCCATTTCGTTAAAGGACGGACAGGTAGCGGAGCATTTTCCGCATTTCATGCACTTATACGGGTTTACACCGCTGATTTCGCGCACGCGTTCCACCTGTTTTTCTGCTGTGTTCACCCTCTACGCCTCCTTTACGCCGAGCGCCTCGGCCAAAAGCTCAGTAAAATAATATACCGGCAATTTCTCGCTCTTATTTAAGTTATACATACAAAGGGGGCACGCAGTAAGGAGCATTTCGGCCCCAAAGCCTGCGGCGCTTTCCATGATTTTTTCGCACATCGCACCGGCCGCCTCGCCGTCTTTTAAGGAAATATATCCGCCGCAGCATTCGTTGCGGTAGGCATAGGAAACAGGCTCTGCACCGATGGCGCGGATGAAATCCTCCATAATCGTCGGATTTTCCGGGTCATCAAATCCCATTATCTTCCCCGGACGAAGAAGCAGGCAACCGTAATAGGCGCCGATTTTCTTCCCGGTCAGGGGGTTTTTTACCTTCTTTTTCAGCTCGTCAAACCCGATTCTGTCGCGCAGTACCTCTAAAAAGTGCAGCACCTCGGTTTCGCCCATATACGGCTTTTCGTTTCCCATATATAAGTTGGCGGCATCGCGGATGCGAGGCACATTTTTCATGTCATCGTTCACGCGCACGAGAACATGGTGACACGCCGAGCAAAGCGTAACAAGCGTCTGCCCCTTTTCGCCGGCTGAAGCGAGCGCGCGCACGGAGGAAAGCTTGGTGGCAATTTCATCGCTTCCCAAAGGATACACACCGCCGCAGCATTGCCAGTTTTCTATCTCTTCCAGTTCAAAGCCCAGCGCCTCGGCTGATTTTCTGGCGTAGGCGTCGAGCTCCTTCGCCTTTGTCCGCAGTGTGCAACCGGGATAATAGCTGTATTTCATGGTTTTCGCCCCTCTCTTTTAGCTAAGGTCCAGCTGATTGATAACGCCCTTTAAGACATCGGCGCTGTGATGCAGTTTTTTGTATTCTTCTTCACTCAGCGGTATAGGGAGCTTGCCGATAACACCGCCGGCGCCGATGCGCGTCAGCGTGCTGAGGCAAACATCCTCAAGGTCATACTCCCCGTGCATCATGGTAGAAACCGTTACGATGGAGGTTCTGGGTGCTACCAATATGCAGCAAAGGCGGCATACGCTCATGGCTACGGCATAGTAGGTTGCCCCCTTGCCTTCAATAATGAGACCGCCGGATTTCCGTACTCTTTCTTCGATAAGCGCCGTATCCATCTCCGGCAGGTTATCGCCGCAGGCTCTGGCAAGGCGCGTATATTCCTCCACCCCTACTGTGGAAATCTGGGCGCAGGACCACGGCACGAAGGAAGTGTCTCCATGCTCACCGAAAACATAGGCATGGATACTTTTTTGCGCTACGCCAAAGTGCTCCGAAAGCGCATGGCGAAGGCGCGAGGTATCGAGAAGCGTGCCGGAGCCGAGAATCTGTCTCTCCGGAATGCCGGATTTTTTCTGGAATACATAGGTGATAATATCTACGGGATTACTTACAATAATATACATCGCATCCGGTGCCGCTGCCGCGATTTTCGGTGCGATTTCCTTGATAACATCCACATTGGTCTGTGCAAGGTCAATACGGCTCTGCCCCGGTTTTCTCGCAATACCGGAGGTGATAATGACAATATCGGAGCCTTTCGCATCCGCATAATCACCGCTTGTAACGGAGATAGCATCGCGAAAACTTGTGCCCTGCATGATGTCCATAACCTCGCCACCGGCTTTTTTCTTATTGATGTCAATCAGAACAATCTCCGTGGCAATACTTTCTGTAGAAAGTGTGTAAGCGATGGTGGAGCCAACGCTGCCGGCGCCAATGATAGTGATTTTACTCATATTCCTCGTCCTCTTTTCTATCGGCTTTCGCCTTCATTGCGGATATTCCTATATACTTTATATCACATTGTCAAAACTTTATCAAGCTTTTTCGCAAAGAAAACGCAAAAAATTGATAAAAATGTCACAATGTTTGAAATCATCTCTTCTTTTTTGCGTTTTTTTGTCGATATTTTACCGATTTCCGCGCCCCCAGGGGCGCCTTTCTCAGTATAACAGAAACCTGTTTTTATTGCAAGTTTCCGGCATCGGGAATTTATGCAAAGGGAGGGAAGCTTTTATTCCTCCACGGTGTAAGAAAACATTTCGTAGCGAAGGCGCGTTCCCTCGTCCACACCCTCCGGCAAAAGTGCCAGCGCGATAAAGACCTCGCTTCCCGTCTCTTCTTCCTGCAAATAGGCATATTCGCCTTCTATTCTGTTTATGATGTAATTTTTCGGTTCCACCTTTTTTCTCCTGTCTTATCAGATTTCTTTGGCCGTTTTTAAGAAAGCGCAGAGAGGATAAGCCTGCCCATTTCGCTGCAGGAAACCTTTTGGCACAGCGCCTCCCCGTTTTGCGGCATAATGTCCGCTGTACGATACCCTTCTTCCAAAACAGCCGCAACCGCGTTTTCTATCGCCGCCGCCTCCGTCTCCAGAGAAAAGCTATGCCTTAGCATCATGGCCGCCGACAAAATGGTGCCGATGGGGTTTGCGATATCCTGCCCCGCGATGGAGGGCGCGGAGCCATGAATCGGCTCATACAGGCCGCGCGTGGTGGCCCCGAGGCTGGAGGACGGAATCATCCCGATAGAGCCTGTTATCATGGAGGCCTCGTCCGACAAAATGTCGCCAAACATATTCTCCGTCACAATCACATCAAATTGCGACGGGTCTTTCACAATCTGCATGGCGCAGTTATCCACGAGCATATCGGTTAGCTCCACCTCGGGATATTCGGCTTCCAGCCGGTGCATCACCTTTTTCCAGAGCCTCGATGAAGCCAGCACATTGCTTTTTTCCACCGAGCAAAGCCTTTTCTTTCGCAGCATCGCCGTCTCAAAGCCAATGCGGCCGATTCTTTCAATCTCGCCCTCGCTGTAGCAAAGGACATCGGTCGCCGTATCGCCTTCCGTTTTATGCTCGCCGAAATAGATGCCGCCGGTAAGCTCCCGCACAATAATAAAATCAACGCCCTTCTCTACAATTTCGTCCTTCAGCGGCGAGGCGGAGGCAAGCGCCTTCCAAATCCTGGCCGGTCGGTTATTGGCGTAAACACCCATCGCGGCGCGAAGCCTAAGAAGTCCCTTCTCCGGTCTTTTTTCCGGCGGCAGATGGTTCCACCTTTCACCGCCCACTGCGCCGAGCAGTACGCTGTCGGCTAACAGGCATTTTGCAAGCTCTGCCTCGGGCAGAGGCTCGCCGAATTTATCGATGGCCGAGCCGCCCATTTCCACATCTGTATATAGAAAGGTGTGCCCGTATTTTTCCGCAATTTTGTCCAGCACCCGCACGGCCTCATCTACGATTTCGGGGCCTATACCGTCTCCGCGGATGACTGCAATATTCCTTCTCATTTTTCCGCCTCCCCGAGTGACGCCAGAAGGCCGCCACTCTTTATAATATTCTGAATAAACGGCGGAAAGGCCTGTGCCTGATACTGCTTTCCGGTCGTGATATTTTGTATTTCGCCGGTATCAAAATTCACCCGCACCTTATCGTTTGCCGCAATTTCCTCGGCCGCCGCCTCGCATTCGAGGATTGGCAAACCGATATTGATGGCGTTGCGGTAAAAAATACGCGCAAAGCTTTTTGCAATCACGCAGCCTGTGCCTGCCGTTTTTATTACGAGCGGCGCATGCTCACGCGAAGAGCCGCAGCCAAAATTCCAGCCGGCCACCAAAACATCGCCTTTTTCTACCTTTTTTACAAATTCGGCGTCAATATCCTCCATACAATGGAGCGCCAGCTCTTTGGCATCGGGCGTGTTTAAATATCTTGCCGGAATGATAACATCCGTATCAACATTGTCGCCGTATTTAAAAACCTTTCCCACCGTTTCCATCTACTCCGCCTCCTTGTAGGATGTGATATACCCTTTTATGGCGCTGGCCGCCGCCGTATGGGGCGAGGCCAAATACACTTCGCTTTCCACATGCCCCATCCGCCCCACAAAGTTGCGGTTGGTGGTGGCAATACATTTTTCGCCCGCCGCCAAAATGCCCATATAGCCGCCGAGGCAAGGGCAGCAGGTCGGCGTGGACACGACGGCGCCGGCATCTATAAAGGCGGTAACATATCCCCTTTCTACACATTCGCGGTAAATTTTCATCGTGGCCGGGATAATAATACAGCGAACGCCCTCGGCAATCTTTTTGCCCTTTAACACCTTATAGGCGGCCTCCATATCCTCCATGCGTCCGTTTGTGCAGCTGCCGATAACCACCTGGTCGATTTTTACGGCGGAAAGGTCATCTGCATCCTTTGTGTTTTCGGGAAGATGCGGACAGCTTACTGTGGGGCGGATGTCGGAAAGATGGATTTCGATTATCTCGTCATACACCGCATCGCCATCGGCCGCGAAAACAACAGGCGGCCGCTGGCATCTGCCCTCCATGTAGGCCATTGTCACGGCATCGACGGGGAAAATGCCGTTTTTGGCACCTGCCTCAATCGCCATATTGCAGATGCAGAGCCTGTCGTCCATCGAAAGCGTTTTTATGCCGTCACCCGAAAATTCCATGCTCTTATAAAGGGCGCCGTCCACCCCGATTTTCCCGATGATGTTTAAAATCACATCTTTGCCGCTGCAGCCTGCAGGAAGCGCGCCTGAAAGGACAATTTTTATCGCCGAAGGCACCTTAAACCACGCCTTCCCCGTTGCCATGCCGGCCGCCATATCGGTAGAGCCGACGCCGGTGGCAAACGCGCCAAGCGCGCCGTAGGTGCAGGTGTGGGAATCGGCGCCGATAATACAGTCGCCGGCCACCACTACGCCCTCCTCAGGCAAAAGCGCATGCTCAATGCCCATTTTCCCCACATCGTAAAAGTGGCTTATTCCGTGTGCATGGGCAAAGGTGCGGCAGGTTTTCGATTGCTCGGCGGCCTTAATATCCTTGTTCGGCACAAAATGGTCTAAAACAATGGCCACCCTGTCTTTATCAAAGACCTTCGTAAAACCGGCTTTTTCAAATTCCCTGACGGCAACCGGTGTGGTAATGTCGTTACCCAGAACAATATCCAGCTCCGCCGAAATGAGCTGACCGGCCGAAACGCGCGTCTCGCCTGCGTGGGCGGCCAGTATTTTTTGCGTCATCGTCATTCCCATTTATTTTTGCCCTCCCTTCATCATATTGGAAAAGGCCGATAAAAGTGCATTGGCCGAGGCGCGGATTACATCCGTATGGGTGCCGGCGCCCCAGAAGAAATCGCCGCCTTCCGTTTCCAGTCCGATATACGATGCGGCCACACTCTCCGAGCCTTGTCCCTGCATACTGTGCTGGGAGAATACCTCCAGCGTGTACGCCTTGCCCGTATACGCCTTTAAGGCATTGTTAATGGCACCGAGCGAACCGTTGCCTTCCGCCTCTACCGTGGTCTTCTCGCCATTTTCCGAGAAAGTGATGGTTACTTTTACCACATCATTCTCGCGCATAAATCTGAAATCGGCAACCTCAATTTCGCTTTGGGTGGCAAGATAGTTCTCTTCAAAAATGCGAAGCACATCAAAAGGCTTCAGTTCCCGATGCTCGCGCTCGGAAACGCCCTTGCAGACATAGCTTAAATGCTCGCGCATTTTCAAGGGCAATACATAGCCGTATGTCTTTTCCAGCACATACCCGATGCCACCCTTGCCGCTCTGGGAATTGACACGGATAACATCGGCATCGTAGGTTCTGCCGATATCTTTCGGGTCAATGGGAATGTATGGCACATTCCAGATGTGCTGCTTATTCTTGCTTCTGAATTTCATACCCTTTGCAATCGCATCCTGATGACTGCCGGAAAACGCCGCAAACACGAGCGCGCCGGCATAAGGCGCACGGTCGGCCACGCGCATTCTCGTGCATTTTTCATACTTTTCCACGAGATAATTCATGTCCGAGAAATCAAGCCCCGGACTTACGCCATGCGAATACATATTCAGCGCAAGGGTGATAATATCCACATTCCCCGTCCGCTCGCCGTTGCCAAAAAGCGTGCCTTCCACCCTGTCGGCACCGGCCAAAAGGGCAAGCTCCGTATCGGCAACGCCTGTGCCGCGGTCGTTATGCGGATGAACGGAGAGCGTAACATGCTCGCGGTATTTGAGATTTTTATGCATGTACTCGACCTGATTTGCGTAGATATGGGGACTGCTCATTTCCACCGTTACCGGCAGATTGATAATAACATTGTTTTCTGCCGACGGCTCCAGAGCATCCAGCACCGCATTGCAAACGGAAAGGGCATATTCCGGCTCCGTCCCCGTAAAGCTTTCAGGCGAATACTCAAAGCGGAAGTTGCCTTCATATTCGGCGGCCAGCTTTTTGATAAGCTCGGCACCCTCCACCGCAAGGCGGCAGATTTCCTCTCTCGACTTTTGAAACACCTGCTCTCTTTGCGCTAAAGAGGTGGAATTATAAAAGTGAATAATGGCGCGCTTTGCGCCTTTTAAGGCCTCAAAGGTTTTTCTTATGATATGCTCGCGGCATTGTGTCAGTACCTGAATGGTGACATCCTCGGGGATTCTGTTTTGGTCAATCAGCGTCCGCAAAAACGCAAATTCCGTTTCCGATGCCGCCGGAAAACCAACCTCAATCTCTTTAAACCCTACCGAGAGCAGCACCTCAAAATATTCAAGCTTTTCCTCGAGACTCATCGGGATAATCAGGGCCTGATTGCCGTCACGCATATCCACGCTGCACCATATAGGCGCTTTTTCGATATGGTCTTTCTTTACCCAAGCCGTGTTTTCGCCCGGCGGGCTGAAATACCCTGCCTTGTACTTCGTATAGTCCATCACCTTGTATTCCTCCTTTTTGTTTTTGAAACGGACACCGGATGGAACAAAAAACGCCCGCCCCAAAATAAATATTTTGAGACGGGCGCATACATACCTTGCGCTCGCGGTACCACTCAAATTGCATCGGCAAAGCCGATACCCCTTCAGGCTCCATCAAGCCCTTCTGCACTAACGCGGCATACACGGAAGAGACTACTGTCATTTCACCTCTTCGGCTCGGAAGGGAGAGTCACAAAGCAAAATCCCTATCAGCTCGCACCAACCGCTGACTCTCTCCAAAGCATCATTTGCCCGACATTCTTCGTCTCAGCCTTTACTTTTATATTCAGTTTATAGAGAAATTATAGCCTTGTTTTATCGTTTTGTCAATATTTTTTTGAAAAAAATTATCTTTTTTAATCCCGATAGGAGAGCATACAGGCGAACATCGTGTCGCCGTTTTCGTTTTGCCCTTTTGCCAGCACCGTATTCTCCTGCCATGTATGGTAAACAGAGAGCTTTGTACCCCCCAGGACCTCTTTCCGATAATCTATCTGGAAGGTGTCAAGCCGGCGTGCCGATTGCGGATTTACGGCATCGAGAACATAGGCCGGGTATTTCGTGTTGTTTACATGGTTGTTGTTATCCAGCTCACTAAAGCCGGCAAAGACCGGGTGGGGTGTCCCTTCTGCCGGAAAATCCGAAACCTTGCTGTGTTTCCCCTCGAACATCACTTCCTCGTGAAAGCCGTCCGTGAAAGGATATAAATCGGGCACCGACAGAAGGCGCCTTGTTTCGCTATGTATCACAACCCATTCCGAGCTTCCCGAAATCAGCCGCTCGCCCGCCTCGCTTTCGATGCAGTATTCTCTTCGGTAGTTTAAGCGGTTTGGCATCAGGGGCCATGTTTTCACCCGGACCTTCTGATAGATTCCGGGGTGCGAAAGAATCTGAAACTTTACCCTTGTCAGCACCCAGATATACCCGCGCTCGCGCATATCGGAAAACCCGACGCCGATTTCCTGCGCGTGCTGCCCCGCCGCGTCCTGAAATAAATCCAGTACTGCCGACGGCGTTATGTGGTTGAATTTATCAAAGTCACCGGCTCTTAAAAAATATTCCTTTTCCCATAATCTTCTCATTTTTTCACCTCGGGGATAGTATAGCACAGATTTACGGAGAATGCAATGGTTTGGGGAAACTAAGGCATGGAGATATTTACTTTGCACGAAGCACAATACCACTCGGCATAAGCCGAATATAACTGCGTAGCAATATAACTTGCCACAAGGCAAATATAACTGAAAAAGCGGCTTGTCGAAACAAGTCGCTTTTTCTGGTGGAAGCAGAACCATAGGGATATTTTAAAATTCTTTGACGATATACTCGCTCACGCTCGTGCGATATATTTGCTTCGCAAATTCGATATAATCTCACTTCGTTCGATTGCGATATGATATAAATTCCTTTTCTCGTTGCCGTCAGGCAACATATCGCATCCGTCAGGATATATCGCGTACGAAGTACATATCTCAAATTCCGTCAGGAATTTATATCGCTGAAAAAAAGACATTATTCTTTGTCGAATAATGTCTTTTTTCTGGTGGAGGCGGCGGGAGTTGAACCCGCGTCCGAAAACATATTCACAGGAGCCTCTCCGAGCGCAGTTTATGGTCGGAATTCCCGCCTTTGCAAGTCCATAAACAACCTTGCAAATTTGGTAGCTTCATTATGCATGCTTGCGGCAAAGCTTACGCAAGTCACGTTCACTGCTAGGTCACGCCCTGTCCCGTGCCGCAGTCCTCACGGGCAAGACGGCAGCTTTAATTAAGCTGCAAAAGCTAACTTATTATTGTCGCTTAATATTTAAGTTTGGGCTTTTAAAGAGGCGCCCGCCTCTGCTCGCTGCTCCGGCTTCAACATCCCCGTCGAAACCGTTACGCCCCCATATAAAACAGAATGTCCCGTTTCCATAAGATTATGCGCATTTTTCTTATGGCCGACAGGGACAAGTATACCATAATCCTTGCCCCTTGTCAAGCCGAGCGCGCGTTTAGCGCGCTGTTATTTTTCTCCGGCAAAGAGCGCCGCGGCAAAATCGGCCGGTGAAAACGCCTGCAGGTCCTCTATCCCCTCGCCTACGCCGATGAATTTGACCGGCACGCCGAGGCGGGCACGGATGGCTACCACAATGCCGCCGCGCGCTGTACCGTCCAGCTTTGTAAGCACAAGGCCCGAAATCGGCACGGCCTTCGAGAAAAGCTCGGCCTGGCTTACGGCGTTTTGCCCCGTTGTGGCATCTAAAACCAAAAGGCATTCTTTTGAGGCCGCGGGCAGCTCCCTATCGACAACGCGATACATTTTCCCCAGCTCATCCATCAGATTTTTCTTGTTGTGGAGCCGTCCTGCGGTGTCACAAATCAAAACATCCACGCCGCGCTTTTTCGCGGCCGTACAAGCATCATACAAAACGGAAGCCGGGTCTGCCCCCTCGCTCCCCTTTATCATCTCGCATCCCACGCGCTCTGCCCACACCCCGAGCTGCGAAATAGCCGCCGCACGAAAGGTATCGGCCGCAGCGAGAAGAACACTTTTTCCTTCCTTTTTCAGCTGTGCCGCTATTTTACCGATAGTGGTGGTTTTCCCTACGCCGTTTACACCAATGACAAAAATAACGGCAGGACTGCCGGAAAGCACAAGCCCTTCCGTTTCCTCGCCCAGCTTTTCTGTAAGGAGCGCGGCCAGTTCTGTACGCACCTCATCACTCTCACTAAGGCGTTTTTCTTTTACGCGGTCACGCAAATCGTCCACAATTTCCATGGCCGTTTCCGCGCCCATATCCGCCAGCACGAGTGCATCTTCCAGTTCCTCAAAAAGCGCCTCATCTATCTTTATAAAGGCCTTGAAAACCGAATCCATCTGCTGAGTGAGAGAGTCCCTCGTTTTAGATAAGCCTTCCCTAAGCCTCCCGAAAAAGCCCTTTTTTTCTTTCTGTTCTCCCATATATAATTCCTTCCTTTCCGTCCCCGTTATTATATAGGAAATCGGAAGAATTGTCAAGTGTCCCCTGCGGCCTTTTCTTCTGAAGGCTGTATGGAAAAACGAAGACGGCTCATACGCTCGTCAAGCTCGGCACTAAGCCGGGCGCAGGTTTTCAGCTCCTCACCCATTTGGGGCGAAAAAAGATACTCCTTCTTATAGCGGAGCTGATGCTCAAGGCTCGCCCAAAAATCCATCGCAATCGTACGCAGCTGGATTTCCACCTTCATCATTCTTTTTTCCCTGGCCAGAAAAATGGGAACCGCTACAATAAGATGCAGGCTGCGATAGCCGTTAGGTTTTGGATTTTGAATGTAATCTTTCTTTTGTAAAAGCGTGATATCGTCCTGTATTAGGAGCGCGTCGGCAAGGCGATAGACATCCTCCGAAAAGGAGCATACCACGCGCACGCCTGCCACATCTGAAAGGCTCTTCTCGATGTTTTCCACCGATAGCGGAAGGCCTTTTTTCTCCAGCTTTTTCTGCATGCTTTCAGGAGATTTCAGGCGCGTCTTAATGCTGTTTATGGGGTTTCGCTCATATTGCAGAGAAAATTCTTCATTGAGCACCGCAAGCTTTGTTTCGATTTCCATCATGGCACAGCGGTAATAGGCCATAAGCGTTCTAAACTGCTGTATGTAATCTCTGGACCACGCCGCAAGCTCCGAGTCAAAGAGCGCGCGGAGCTTTTCTGTCTGTTTGCGATGATTATTTTCCATCTTTTTTCCTCCTTTTATACAGTATACGGAAAAGTTTTGCCCTCGGTATGAATAATTTGTAAAAAGAATGTGAAGTCCTATGCCTTTTTCCCGAAATACAAAACGGACAGGGGCGGCAAGGACAACGAAATACTGTATTCAAGACCATGAAAGGGTATTTCTTCCGCCTCGGCACGCCTCGTTCCCATACCCCGACCGCCGTATTTTTTCTGGTCGGTAGAGAAAACGCACGCGTACTCGCCATCTTCGGGAACGCCTATGCGGTATGCAGAGCGCAGTACGGGGCAGAAATTGCAAACAACTATAATTTCCTCTCCCTTTCTGTCTATCCTTCTGAAGGCGATAACGCTCTGCCCCGCATCATCGTTGGCAATCCAGCGAAAGCCGTCCCAATCCGAATCATTTTCCCAAAAGGGTGCATTTTCGAGATAAAAATGGTTTAGCTCCCGCACAAAGGTCTGCATCTTGCGGTGCATGGGATAATCCAGCAGATGCCAATCGAGCGCCTTTTGAAAATCCCATTCGATAAACTGGGCAAACTCGCCGCCCATAAAGGTCAGCTTTTTCCCCGGATGCGCCATCATATAGGCATAAAACGCCCGCAGATTTTTGAATTTTTCCTCATATTCCCCCGGCATCTTGCCTATCAGGGAGCATTTTCCGTGCACCACCTCATCGTGCGAGAGGGGGAGAACGAAATTTTCGGAAAACGCATAGGTAAGCGAAAAGGTCAGGTGATGGTGCATGCCCTTTCTGAAAAGGGGGTCGGCCGACATGTAGGAAAGCATATCGTGCATCCATCCCATATTCCATTTGAAATTAAAGCCAAGGCCGCCGTCATACGGCGGCTTTGTAATCATGGGAAAGGCGGTGGATTCCTCCGCTATCATCAAAGCGGCGGGGTCCTCTGAAAAAGCGGCCGTGCAAAGCGATTGCAGAAAGGAAATGGCCTCTAAATTCTCATGTCCGCCATGTACATTCGGGCGCCACTCTCCCTCCCTTTTCCCGTAATCGAGATACAGCATGGAGGCTACCGCGTCTACACGAAAGCCGTCGATATGGTAAATGCGTATCCAGAAAATAATATTGGAAATGAGAAAGGACATGACCTCTCTTCTGCCATAATCGAAAATACGAGTGTTCCAATCGGGATGCTCGTTTTTTAAGGGGTCGGCATATTCATAGCAAAAATCGCCGTCAAATTCATAAAGGCCATGTTCGTCCTTGGGAAAATGCGCGCCTACCCAGTCTAAAATGACGCCGATGCCGTTTTGATGACAGGTGTCCACAAAAAAGGCGAAATCCTCGGGCGTGCCGTAGCGTGAGGTAGGGGCATAGTAGCCTGTTACCTGATACCCCCAGGACGGGTCGAAGGGATGCTCGGAAACGGGCATCAGCTCGATATGCGTATACCCCATATCCTTGGCATATTGCACAAGCCTTTTTGCGTGTTCGCGGTAGCTGTAAAAATGGCCGTCCTCGTACTTTTCCCATGAGCCGAGGTGCACCTCATAGATGTTCATCGGCATATTGCGCGGCTCCCTCGTTTTCTTTTCCGCCATATACGCCGCATCGTGCCAGGAAAAATGGGATATATCGTACACCTTGCTGGCGGTGTCCGGTCTTGTGGCGGCGTGGAAAGCGTAGGGGTCGCTTTTATAAACGGTTCTTTTCCCCTGTATGCGGTACTTATAATTATCATACACCGAAGCCTTGACATCGCCCGCCTCCCAGACGCCGCCGCCTATAGGCTGCATCGCGATTGCCTCTTTGTCCCATGCCGTAAAATCACCTACGAGATGCACGCTCTCGGCATGCGGCGCCCACACGCGAAAGGTATATCCGTCTGCCGAAGGATGGCAGCCTAAAAATTCGTATGCCCTTGTCGTCACTTCCGTCATAAAACACTTTGCTGTTTCTTGCATTTTTTACGCCTCCCATACCAGTATACCACAAGCAGTTCCCTCGCGTCAAAGATTATTTCCATTTTTTTCCATTTTCGTCCGACCTGCCAAAAACTTCTTGACTTCCAAAGCGTAAACCGATAAAATATATCTACTACTATATGAAAAAGAGGAGCCAGCTATGCGTATTTTGCTCATTCGCCACGGTGACCCCGATTATGCAAATGACACAGTTACGGAAAAAGGGAAAAAAGAGGTGCAGCTTTTAGCGGACAGGTTGTCGAAGGAAAATATTGATGTTATCTACTGTTCGCCGCTGGGGCGCGCACAGGCCACCGCCGCGCCCACCGCCGAAAAAATCAAGAAGCCGGTGCATACTCTGCCCTGGCTTGCCGAAATCGGTGCCGAATACGATATGGGCGACCAATATGTAGCGCCCTGGGATATATATCCGCATATCTGGACAGAGAATGAAAAGGTGGGCGATAAGGACACCTGGGCCACCTCCCCCATCTATGACGGATTTCCATTACGAGAAAAGGTGCAGGCGGTGGAGAAGGAGCTGGATGCCCTTCTCCTAAAGCATGGCTTTCGGCACCGCGGCCGCGTGTTTGAGGTATTGCCCGGTTTTGAAAAAAGCACCGAAACGATTGCTCTTTTTTGCCACATGGGACTTGGAAATGTTCTCCTTTCCCATCTTGCAGGCATCAGCACGCCGCTTTGGTGGCACACGATGTTTCTGCCGCCCACATCTGTCACGACGGTTTATATGGAGCGGCATTGCCCCTCTATGCCGCTTGCGCTGGCACATTTTACCGGCGTAGGCGATATTTCTCACCTGTACGCCGCCGGCGAGCCGGCCAGTACCTCGGGGCTGAAGAATTGCCGCTCGGCCCTTTTTCCGCCCGAGCCGGAAAGATAATTTACTTTATTTAACGGAGGTGCCGTATGTCCCAAGGCAAAGATTTTTCCAATATGACTTTAGAAGAGCTTTCCGCGATTGTTTCCCAGCGGCCAGGCAAGGCATACACCCGCGAAGAGCTTTCCGCCGCGCGCACCGCGTTCCTTACTATGCTCGGCATGGAAAGCGAACCCCCCGCGCCGGAGGAAAAGGCGGAAATGGCCGAAGAGGCGGCAGACGATGCACAGGCCAAAACGCTCCCGGAGGCCAGCGCGCACGAGGCAGAAGCTCCCCCGCGGCGCAAAAGGAGCTTTTCCAAAAGGGAAAGCCGCCCCTTCCTCTTTTTCTATCGTTTATATGCCTATTTTCTTTTGCCCCTTCTGGTGCTGGAGGCACTCTTTTTACTTTTGGGCGGCGTGACGGCGGCCGTGTTTGTCCCCGACATTCCTTTTTTGTTTTTGCATGTTGTATGCGCCGTTTTGTATACGATGCTCCTCACGCTTTCGTGGCACCAGTTTTTGCATCGCACACGGTGCGGTCTTGTATTAAATCGGGGTGTGCTTTTTGCCGGTATTCTGCGCGGAATTTTATCGTTTTATGCCCCAGGCGGTTTTGTATGCGGATTTCTTTTCGTGGCCGTATTTTCGTTTCTTTTCCTGTTTTTCCTCGGCTACGAGCATGCCTTTACTATGCCATCTCCAAAGAAATCGCGTGGGCGATAGCCGGAATGCTTTCGCCTTGCAGCGTGGTAGTGGGCGATAAAAGGGCGCCGGTTGCGACAAACAGCAATCGGCGTATTTTTTTCTGCTCCATCCGCGGCAGAAAATGTCCGCAAAGCACGCTGGCACCACAGCCGCAACCGCTTCCGCCGGCATGGGTGTCCTGTTTTTTACTGTCGAAAATCATCATGCCGCAGTCCTTGTAATTTTCGCCGAAGGCATACCCCTTCTTATCGAGAAGCTCCGCCGCAATTTCCCGGCCCACGGCGCCGAGGTCACCCGATACAATCACATCATAATCGCAAGGTGTACGCCCCGTATCTTCAAAATGGGCGCACACCGTAGACACAAAGGCCGGTGCCATCGCGGCGCCCATATTGTTGGCATCCTGTATGCCCATATCCTCTATCCGCCCTGTTGTCGCATGGGTAATCCGTACCTTGCCGCCCATGCCTACTGCCACCGCGCCGCAGCCTGTCACCGTCCACTGGGCACCGGGCGGACGCTGCCCGCCGTATTCCAGCGGAAAGCGGTACTGCTTCTCGGCCGAGCAAAAATGGCTGCCGGCCGCGGCTACAACATTTCCGGCATAGCCGCCGTCTACCAGCATGGCCGCTATCGTAAGGCCTTCCGCCATCGTGGAGCAGGCGCCGTAAATGCCGAGATAGGGAACGCCAAGCGAGCGAAGGCCAAAGCTGGAGGCGGTGCATTGATTTAAAAGGTCTCCCGCCACCATGAAGTTCACCTTTTCGGGGGAAAGCTCCGATTTTTTAAGACATTCGTTTACGGCCTTTGTAAACAGCATGCTCTCCGCTTTTTCCCAGCTTTCCTGCCCGAGCATCGGGTCCGTTTCCACATTGTCGAAATCGCTTCCCAGCGGTCCCTCCGCTTCCTTCGGGCCTACCACAGCCGCACTCCCGATAATGGAGGGTGCGGCGGTAAATTCTATCGTTTGTCCGCCTTTTCGTTTCGTTTCGTTCATTTCCTTCCTCCTATAGCAAAAACAGATAATACACGATGCCTGCCAATACGGAGGAAACAATCCCGTAGGTAATAACCGGCCCTGCCACCACAAACATTTTGGCACCCACGCCCAGAATATACCCTTCGGTTTTAAACTCGATGGCCGGTGCGGCAATCGCATTGGCAAAGCCGGTAATGGGAACAATCGTTCCGGCACCGGCATATTTGGCTATACTGTCGTACACATCAAGACCCGTCAGAAGAATGCTCAGGAAGATAAGCGTACAGCTGACGGCCGTAGCCGCCTCTCTGGTGTCCAGTCCCCTTCCCGCAAAAAAGGTTCCGAGGCCTTGCCCGATAGCGCAAATGGTGCCGCCCACCAAAAAGGCAAACAGCATGTTTTTCCCCAGAGGGGAATCGGGCGTGTGCTTTTTGGCATAACGGTCATACTCTGTTTTCTGCATAAACTGCCTCCCTCACAAAAACAGCGCCAGCCTCTTTTTCAGCCTTATTTTGCGATAAGACCGCGCCCCTAAGAGCCAGAATCAGGAGCAAAAGCGCTGCTAATAAAAATATTTTCGTTTTTTTCTGCATATATATCACCGCTATTAGTTTTGCAAAATACCGGGAAGTTATGCGGAAAGAAAATGTATTATTTTTTTCAAAGATGGTGCAGGCACGGTTTGGCGCATCATAAAAAAGAAAACAGGCGCTTTTGCTTGACTTTTTATCGTTTCTGTGCTATAATGTGGAAAAAGAAATTGTCTTGCCCGCAAACAGAGGCCGGGCAAGGTTTTTGCGTGCAAAAATTCGAAAGGGACGGTGCTTTATGCAGCTTTATAATACCATGACAAGGCAGAAGGAAACCTTCGTTCCGCTCGTGCCGGGCGAAGTAAAAATGTATTCCTGCGGGCCGACGGTTTACAACTATTTCCACATCGGCAACGCGCGCCCCTTTATTGTGTTTGACACGCTTCGCCGCTACCTCCGCTATCTCGGCTATCGCGTAACCTTTGTGCAGAACTTCACGGATGTAGATGATAAGCTTATCCGCCGCGCCGAGGAAGAGGGGACGACGGTGGAGCAGCTGGCCGAAAAATATATTGAAGCTTACTTTGAAGATGCCGGTGCGCTGGGCATTGAGAAGGCCACCCACCATCCGCGTGCTACGGAGAATATTGATGCGATTATTGCCCTTGTATCGGATTTAATCGAAAAAGGCTTTGCCTACGAGGTGGACGGCGATGTTTATTTCTCCACCAAAAAATTCAAAGGCTACGGAAAGCTCAGCCACCAGCCGCTGGAGGAGCTTGTGTCCGGCGCGCGCATCAGCGTAGATGAGCGAAAAGAGGACCCCTTAGATTTTGCCCTTTGGAAAAAGCGCAAGACGGAAAGCGAAATCGCATGGGAAAGCCCGTGGGGCATGGGCAGACCGGGCTGGCATATTGAATGTTCAGCCATGGCCGGCCGTTTCCTCGGCGAAACGATTGACATTCACAGCGGCGGCAAGGACCTTATCTTCCCCCATCACGAAAACGAAATTGCCCAGAGCGAATGTGCGCATGACGGCGCTCCCTTTGCGCGGTATTGGCTCCATAACGGTTACATAAACATTGACAATGTAAAAATGTCAAAATCCAAAGGAAACTTCTTCACCGTCCGGGATATTACGGCAAAGTATGCGCCCGAGGTGGTTCGTTTCTTCATGCTATCGGCCCATTATCGCAGTCCCATCAATTTCAGCGATGATTTAATGGCGGCCGCCAAAACGGGGCTTGACAGATTGTATGCCGTAAAGGAACGGCTTTCCGCCCTGCCTAAAGGCGAGGGTGCGCTCCCTTCGGAGGTAGAAGAAAAGAGAAACAAGTTCCTCGCGGCTATGGATGATGATTTGAATACGGCCGATGCTATCGCCGCCCTTTTTGAAATGACGCGTGCGATTAACATTCTTCTCGATAATGGTGGTGCGGATGCCGCGGGGGCTTGCCTTGCCTGTCTTATGGAGCTTGCCGATATATTGGGCATTCTTTCCGGCCGAGAGGCGGAGGAGGCAGACGAGGCGGTGGAGGCTCTTATTCAGGAGCGTCAGGCCGCAAGACGCGATAAAAACTTTGCCCGCGCTGATGAAATCCGCGCCCAGCTTCTCGAAATGGGCATTGTGCTAGAAGATACACGAGAGGGCGTAAAATGGCACAGAGCATAAATGCACCCCTGACGCTTGCCTTCATAGGCGACGCGGTATATGGCTTATATATGCGGAAAAAGCTGGCCGAGGAAGGGCCGGAGAAGGTAAATGTTTTGCACAAAAAGGCTTCTCGCCTCGTTTGTGCAAAGGCGCAGTTTCTGGCTATGCAGCATCTAACGCCTCTCCTTTCCGAGGAGGAGCTTTCGGTCTTTCGCCACGGGCGAAATGCAAAATCCGCCACCATCCCGAAGCACGCAGAGGTTATTCATTACCGCCATGCGACGGGGCTGGAGGCGCTGGTCGGCTTTTTATACTTAGAAAAAAGAGAGGAAAGGCTTTCTTTTCTTCTGGAAGAGGTGTTTCATTATCTCCATGACCTTGAAGATTTGTAAAGACATATTTTTCATATTCCTAGGCGCGTTTTTTGCCGCCTTTGCGCTAAACTTCTTTCTTCTGCCCCACCACATTGCCCCCGGCGGCGTAACAAGCCTTGCGGATATGCTTTCGTCCGCGTTTGGTCTTTCGGTGGGTACATGGTTTGCGCTGATTAACATTCCGCTGTTTATTATGGGCCTGCGGGTAATCGGCAGAGAATTTTTTATCAAAAGCATCCTCGGCATGGTGGCGAATGCCGTTTTGATTGACCTACTTGGAAAGGTGGATGCTTCCTTTTTAGGTCTCGAAAATGACCTTATTATTTCGGCTATTTTCGGGGGACTTTTTATTGGGCTCGGGTACGGCTTAGTTCTTCGCCAGGGCGGCTCCTCGGGCGGCACCGACATTCTGGGACTGCTCATCAAATCCAAAAACCCCTCGCTCCAGCTTGGCCGCGCCATTTTAATCTGTGACCTTTTGATTATCGCCTTGCAGGGCGTTGTATACGGCAACATCAAGCTCTGTCTGTACGCCGTAATTGCCATGTTTCTGTCAAGCCGCATGGTCGATATTTTAAACGAAGGCGGTCTGGCAACGAAGTTTACCTATATCATCAGCGCCAAAAGTGAAGAAATTGCGCGCCGCATTATGGAAGAGACAGGGCGCGGCGTTACGAAGCTTGACGGTGTGGGTATGTATACGAATGAAAATCGTGCCGTACTGCTTTGTACCATGTACCGCTACGATATGCCCGTCATCAAAAAAATTATAAGAGAAATTGACCCCGGTGCCTTTGTGGTCATCAGCGATGTCCGCGAGGTTAACGGCGAGGGGTTTCACCCCTTGAAAGCTTAGCTTTTTCCCGCCTTATAAAGGGCGGAAAATATAGATTTGAAAGGATGCGAAAGTTTTGGAAAATTCCAAGAAAGAAATGCTGGCTGAAAAGGCCAATCACATTCGCCAGCACATCGTAACGGAGGTACACAGTGCCGGCGCAGGACATCCCGGCGGCTCTTTGGGTATCGCCGACATTATGGCCTATCTCTATTTTGATGTCATGAACATCGACCCGAAAAATCCGAAGAAGGAGGACCGCGACCGCTTCGTTTTGTCGAAGGGACATTGTGCCCCTGCCCTGTACGGCACGCTCGCAGAGCGCGGCTACTTCCCGACAGAGGACCTTGTGGGCTTCCGTAATGCAAGCAGCTATCTCGAAGGTCACCCGGATATGAAGGGTGTTCCCGGCGTAGATATGTCCAGCGGCTCGCTCGGTCAGGGCATCTGTGCCGCAAACGGCATGGCACTCGCCGCTAAAATTGACAAGAAGGATTACCGCGTGTATTCCATTTTGGGTGACGGTGAAATTGAAGAAGGTCAGGTATGGGAGGCCGCTATGTTTGCCGCGCATTACCAGCTTGACAATCTGACCGCTTTTGTTGACTTTAACGGTCTGCAGATTGACGGCGATATTACAAAGGTTATGAACCCCACCCCCATTGACAAGAAGTTTGAGGCGTTTGGCTGGCATGTTGTATATGCCGATGCCCACGATTTCGATTCTCTCGAAAAGGCCGTAAACGAAGCGAAGGCCACGAAGGGCAAGCCCACCGTTGTTATTGCCACGAGCATTAAGGGCAAGGGCGTTTCCTACATGGAAGGACAAGCCGGCTGGCATGGCAAGGCCCCGAATGACGAAGAATACGCAATCGCTATGAAAGAGTTAGGAGGAGTTTGCAATGGCTGAGAAGAAAGCAACAAGAGAAGCTTACGGCGAAGCGCTGGCTGAATTCGGCGCAAAATATAATTATGTAGTTTTGGATGCTGACCTTTCCAAGTCCACCAAGACGGATTGTTTTAAAAAGGTGTTCCCGGAACGCTTTTTCAACATGGGTATTGCAGAAGCAAATATGATGACAACGGCTGCCGGTCTTGCCGCTGCCGGTAAAACCGTTTTTGCAAGCTCGTTTGCTGTTTTTGCCTCCGGCAGAGCCTTTGAGCAAATCAGAAACGCCATCTGCTATCCCCATCTCAATGTAAAAATCGGTGCTACCCACGCCGGCATTTCTGTCGGTGAGGACGGCCCTACCCATCAGGCGATTGAAGATATCGCCTTGATGCGCGCTCTGCCGGGTATGACGGTTATCAGCCCTGCTGATGCTACAGAATCCCGTGCAGCCGTACAGGCCGCTATTGAAAATGACGGTCCCTTCTACCTTCGTTTCGGCCGTCTGTCTGTTCCCCAGATTTTTGACCCTGCCTCCTACAAGTTTGAACTGGGACGCGGTATTGTCCTTTCCGAGGGTACAGATGTTACGATTATTGCTACCGGTCTTATGGTACAGGAAGCGATTGACGCCGGCAAGATTCTGGCCGAGCAGGGCATTTCTGCCGAAGTTATCAACATCCATACCATAAAGCCTATTGACGCGGAGCTGATTACAAAGAGCGCAAAGAAAACAGGTGCCGTTGTAACGGCAGAAGAACACAACATCATCGGCGGCCTCGGCTCTGCGGTGGCGGAGGTTCTTTCTGAAAACGCACCCACACCGCTGACGCGTGTAGGTATTATGGACAAATTCGGTAAGAGCGGCAAGCCTGCGGCCCTTCTCGAAATGTATGGCCTTACTGCAAAGAATATTGCGGCAAAGGCTATCGAAACCATCGCAAAGAAAAACGCATAAGAAAAACAGATATAGGGGCTGTATCACAAGGCGCGCTTTATGTGGTCAGGCATTGTGACACAGCCCTTTTTCTTTTCAGAACAAAGGAGGATTCTGATGCAAACGCTACTGTCATCGCTAAATGCCGTACAGCTTCAGGCGGTCACCCAAACAGCCGGCCCTCTTCTGGTGCTGGCAGGCGCCGGCAGCGGTAAAACGCGTGTGCTCACCTACCGCATCGCATACCTTATCAGCGAAAAGCATGTCCCGCCGGAGAATATTCTGGCCATCACCTTTACGAATAAGGCCGCGGCCGAGATGAAATCGCGTCTTGAAAACCTTGTGGGAGAAGGGGCCGAGCGCATCTGGGCGCGCACCTTCCACTCTGCCTGCGTGCGTTTTCTCCGCCGCGACATTGAGAAAATCGGCTACAAGGCGGACTTTACCATCTACGATGCCGCCGAGCAGAAGGCCGTTGTGCGCGAATGTCTTAAAGCGCTTTCTCTCGATGAGAAGGCCTACCCCGTTTCGGCGTGTCTTTCGCAGATTTCCCATGCCAAGAACGAGATGCTTTCCCCCTCTTCTTTTGCGGCGCAACACGAGGGGAACTTCCGTATGGAAGGCTACTGCAAAGTGTACACCCGCTATCAGGCACAGCTGGAAAAATACAACGCGGTGGATTTTGATGACCTTTTGTGTCTGACCGTCCGCCTTTTTGAGGAATGTCCCGAGGTGCTTTCCTATTACCGCAATCGGTTTACCTATATCCATGTAGACGAATATCAGGACACCAACGCCGTACAGTACCGCCTTGTCAGCCTTCTGGCCGAAAAGCACAGAAATCTCTGCGTAGTGGGCGATGAGGACCAGAGTATTTACAAATTCCGCGGTGCCGATATTCAAAATATTTTACAATTTGAAAAATCCTTTCCGGACGCCAAAATCATTCGTCTTGAGCAAAACTACCGCTCTACCCAGAATATTCTCGATGCCGCCAACGCCGTCATTTCCCACAACACAGAGCGGCTCGGAAAACGGCTCTGGACGGATAACGGCGAAGGAAGTAAGCTTATAAAATACCGCGCCACTACGGAATATGACGAGGCCAGCTTTATTGCCTCTGAAATCTCCCGCCTGCACAGGCAGGAGGACATTCCCTATTCCGATATGGTTGTTCTCTATCGTATGAACGCGCAGTCGCGTCCTATTGAAGAACAGCTCCTATTAAATGCGGTTCCCTATAAAATTATTAAGGGGCATCGCTTTTACGATGCGAAGGAAATTAAAGACAGTATAGCGTATCTTCGCGCCGTGCATAATCCGGACGATGATGTGAGCCTCGCCCGCATCATTAACGAGCCAAAGCGCGGCATCGGGGCGACCTCGCTCGGCAAGGCGATGGCGATTGCCGCCGAGGAAAATATAAGCCTTCATACGGTGATTAGTCATGACCGGTACGCGCCGGCCGTCGGCTCTTCTTGGGCGAAAATGAACGCCTTTTCCAAAATGCTGGCGGAAATCCGCGAGGAGGCGGCCACACTTTCTATTCCGGCGCTGATTTCCATGCTGTTTGAGAAAACCGGCTATATGGGCCAGTTTAATCCGGAAAATCCGGAGGATGCGGTGCATGTCGAAAATCTGCAGGAATTTATCTCCGTCGGTATCAAGTACGAAAAAGAGGCGGAAACCTCTTCCCTTACCGATTTTCTCGATAACCTCGCCCTCGTTTCGGATGTGGACGATTACGATGAGGATATGGACAGCGCTACATTGATGACCATTCACACCGCCAAGGGACTGGAATTTCCGGTTGTGTTTCTGGCCGGCTTTGAAGAGGGTGTTTTCCCCTCCTACCGCGCCGTGACGGAAAGTGGCGAAATTGAAGAGGAGCGCCGCCTTTGCTATGTGGCCTTAACGCGCGCGAAAAAGAACCTATATGTCACGCACGCGCAAACGCGTACGCTTATGGGTGCCACCACGCGAAATCGCGTGTCCCGCTTTATGCTGGATATTCCCGAAAAGCTTTACATCGAGGAGGGCGCCGACATACAGGTACATGGTGTGGATATTCCGGCCTTCACGCCGCGACCGCGCACCCCTGCCCGATTCCAGACAACGATTATGACAAAAACGCCTGCCCCCGCGCCCGCGGCGTGTAGCTGTCCGCTTTCTGTCGGAGATAAGGTACGGCACAGAAAATTCGGCGAAGGCACCGTTCTTTCCGCGGTGCCGGTGGGAAATGATACGAAGCTCGAGATTAACTTCCTCACCGCCGGTAAAAAAACACTTCTGGCGACATATGCGCAACTGGAAAAACTGGATTAAAAAGGGAATGTAAAACAAAGCGCAGAGCGCTTATGGGCGGGATTGGTGAAATTTCCGAAAAGCAGACATTCCCTAACAAATAGCTTTATGTAGAAATCTGCAGTTTTTGCAGATGTGTGTTATGTGTAGCCCATAAGCTCTAAACGAACCTCACCGCTCGTCGTACCCATGTACGACTTCGGGTATCCCTCGTGGGCAAGCCCCCTCGGTTCGGTTCGTTTATTCTGCATCTTTTTTTCCATCCCCCAAAAAAGGGAATGTAAAATAAAGCGTAGATGAGCGCGCATACAGGTTTTATCCTATTTTTCAAAAAGCGGCAGTAAAAAACAATGTTTTTTACTGCCGCTTTCTTACTTATCTATGCGTATGGTGTACTCGTAATAATCCTCATATTCCGTCTTTCTTGTTTTCGGCTTTACCCCTGCCTCGCGCACCATCTCAAGGGCCTTTTCAATCGTATTTAAAAAGATACGGTAATCGCTTTTCTTCCGTTTGACTACGGGTGGCGGCGCAGGCACCGCCTCCTCCGGCTTTTCCTCCTCGGCTAAAAGCGAATCTATGTAGGAATCCGTCTGGCGTACATTCATGTTTTTTTCCACAATCTGCATCAGCGCCTTCCATTGCAGCTCCTCATCCTCCAGACGAAGGAGTGCGCGGGCGTGCCGTTCGGTCAGCTTATTGTCCGATACAATTTTCTTTAAATACGGCGATAGCTTTAAAATCCGGAGCTTATTGGAAACGGTGGATTGCTTTTTGCCTGTTTTTTCCGCCACCTCCTCCTGTGTCATCCCATGGTCGTGAATCAGATGGTAATACCCCTCCGCCTCCTCAAAAAAGCCAAGCTCCTTCCGCTGGAGATTTTCAATCAGCGCGATGACGGCGCTATCGTTATCCGTAATCGTCAGAATCATGGCCGGAATGGTGGGACGGCGCAGCGATTTTGCCGCCCGAAGCCGCCTCTCTCCCGTAACCAGCTCATAAAGGTCCTTGGAAATACGGCGCACAGTAATCGGCTGGATAATGCCGTATTCCCGAATGGAATTGGCCAGCTCCTCAATCGCCATACTGTCGAAGGTCTGGCGCGGCTGATAGGGATTGGGGATGATGGAATCCACGGGTAACTGAAAAATTTTATTTTTTTCGTCCTGTAGTTTAAAATTCAACATATATGCATCACCTCGGAAAAATATTACCATATTTTTCCATATTTGTAAAGAAAAAAATTCCGACTTCTTTTTCATCAAGAAATCGGAGATTTTTGTGGTTTTCCGGCTTTTCTGGGGTACTGTGCCGGTGTTTGTCGCTCCTTGCGGATAGCGATGACAATATGCTCGGTATCCTGCCAGGATGCGTCAAAAATTTCTGTAATTTTTCCGCCTAAAATCCGGATGGCTTTTTCGGCTTTTTCCGTTTCCTCTTTGCCGTCGCGCCCCTTCATCGCCAAAAATACGCCGCCCACCTTCACAAGCGGCAGGCAATACTCGCAAAGCACCGGGAGCCCTGCCACCGCACGGGCGGTAACGACATCAAAGGCCTCGCGAAATGTGCTGTGCCCCGCGTCCTCCGCTCTTATGTGCGCCGTTTCTATGCCGGAAAGCGAAAGCTCTTCTATAACGGCCTCTAAAAAATGCAGGCGCTTTTGTAGGGCATCCATAAGCACTACTTTTAGGTCCTCCCGCACAATCCGAAGCGGCACGCCCGGAAAGCCGGCCCCTGTGCCGACATCGGCTACCCTCGCCCCTTCCGGCACAAGCGACTGGCAGCTTATACTGTCCACAAAATGCTTGTTGACCACGCCGGCATGGTCGGTAATCGCCGTTAAATTCATTTTTTCGTTCCATTCAAGGAGCCGTTTTTCATAGAGGGCAAACCGTCGGCACATCTCGTCCGTAGGTGTGATGCCAAAGGCGGACAGCCCTTTTTTCAGTTCTTCCATATTACTGTAATTTCCCCTTTTCCAGATACACCAGCAGCACGCTGATATCGGCAGGCGAAACGCCCGAAATGCGTGAGGCCTGCCCTAAATTTTTCGGTTGGTGCTTTGTCAGCTTTTGCCGCGCCTCGGTGCAAAGACCGTCCAAAAGCATATAGTCAAGGCCCTCGGGAAGGCGCCGGTCCTCCAGCTTTCGAAATTGCTGCACCGCCTTTTTCTGTCTTTCAATATAGCCGGCATATTTAATACGGATTTCCGCCTCACGCCAGACGCCTGCAGGAAGGGCAGGGCGCTCCGTATCCACAGGGGAGAGCGCCGCGTAGGAAATTTGCGGACGGCGGATAAGGTCGGCCAGGCGAATGCCTGTTTGCACCGGCTCACATCCGGCCGCCTCCATAATGGCAGCAAGCGCCTTGGTTGGCGGAATGGAATTTTTTTCAAGGCGATATATTTCTTCTTCTATCTGTCTCTCTTTTTCGCTGAAGGCGGCAAACCGTGCCTCGGTTACAAGACCGGCTGCATGCGCCTTTGGCGTCAGGCGCGCATCGGCATTGTCCTGCCGGAGCAAAAGCCGGTATTCCGCGCGCGAGGTCATCATGCGGTACGGCTCATTCGTCCCCTTCGTAACAAGGTCATCAATCAGAACGCCCACATACCCCTCGTCGCGCCCGATAATAAGAGGTTCTTTTCCCAAAATGCGAAGCGCCGCATTGGCACCGGCCACAAGCCCCTGTGCCGCCGCCTCCTCATAGCCGGAGGTACCGTTAAACTGGCCGGCACCGTAAAGGCCGCGAATACGGCGGTGCTCCAGCGTAGGCTCCAGCTCTGTCGGGTCACAGCAATCGTATTCAATCGCGTAGCCGGCGCGCATAATCACCGCATTTTCAAGGCCGGCAATGGAATGGAGAACGGCCTCCTGTACATCCTCGGGAAGCGAGGTGGAAAGGCCGGAAACATACATTTCCTCCGTATCCAGCCCCATAGGCTCAATAAAAAGCTGGTGCCTCTCGCGTTCGGAAAAGCGCACCACCTTGTCCTCAATAGACGGGCAATAACGGGCGCCCACCCCTTCAATCACGCCGCTGAACATGGGCGCGCGGTGAATATTATTTCGGATAATTTCATGCGTTTTTTCGTTTGTATAAGTAAGATAACACGCCACGCGGTTTTCCATTTTTCCTGTTGTTTCAAAGGAAAACGGTGTAATTTCGTCATCGCCGTACTGCGGCTCCATCTTGGAGAAATCAAGGCTCCGCCGGCTGATACGCGGCGGCGTTCCCGTTTTAAAGCGGCGAAGAGGGATGCCGGCCGCCGCAAGAGACTTTGCGAGCGCCGTGGACGGAAACATACCGTCCGGTCCGCCGGCGTGGCTATGCTCGCCCGTAATGATTTTGCCGTTTAGGTAGGTACCGGTGGCAATCACGACCGCCGGGGCAAAAAATTCGGCCCCGAGATGGGTTTTTACGCCTTGCACCGCGCCGTCCTTTATCAGGATTTCCACAATCTCCGCCTGCCGTACATCGAGGTTTTCCGTTTCCTCCATGCGTTTTTTCATTTCGCGCATGTATGACCATTTATCGGTCTGTGCGCGAAGGGCGTGCACGGCCGGCCCTTTCCCCGTATTTAAAAGGCGCGACTGCAAAAAGGTGGCATCGGCCGCCTTTCCCATCACACCCCCGAGGGCATCTATTTCACGCACCAGATGGCCTTTGGCGCTGCCGCCGATATTGGGGTTACAGGACATGGATGCCAGAAAATCCAGGCTCATGGAAAAAAGCAGGGTCCGGGCACCTACGCGCGCCGCGGCCGCGGCCGCCTCACAGCCGGCATGTCCGCCGCCGACTACGATGACATCATATTCCGTATTTGCTGTGTGCATTTTTCTGCCTCCTACTTCCGCGGTTTTTTCACATACAGTACGCCGATTAAGCGATTGACTATCGTGATGCCCAGCACCTTTTTCACCGCCACCAAAAGCTTATAGCTAAAACCGGCCGTATACAGGGGCCTTACATGTCTTTTTGTGCCAACGCGGACAATAACGCGGGCAACCGAGGCCGCGTTCATGCCCTTCTCCTCGTCCTTTTCCATCACCGCGACCGAGGCGCCGATGCGGCCTTCATATATTTCTTCGCCCGAAAACGCCTTTTCTCTTGCCGCCGTAAAGCCGGTTTTTGTGTCACCCGGCATCACCGCCGTAGCCGTTATGCCAAACGGACGCACCTCATTGCGAAGCGCCGAGATAAAAGCATTGACAGCCGCTTTCGAAGCCGAGTAAAAGCTTTGAAACGGAATGGGAAAAACGGCCGCAGCAGAGCTTACTGCCACCACGCGTCCCCTCGCCTTGCGAAGGAGCGGCATCGCCTCTCTACAGGCGAGAAAAACGCCGAAGAAGTTTACGGCAAACTGCTTTTCGGCCGCCGAAAGTGCGGTAAATTCCGCCGCCCCGGCAATGCCCATGCCGGCATTACAGATAAGAAGGTCAATTTTCCCTTCTCTGGCCCGTATTCTTTCCATGGCCGCCGCCACACTTTCTTCGTTTGTGACATCGGTATCAATATGGATAAGGCTGCCCTCGTCCTCGCCGTGGCGGCTGAGGTCATACACCCGATAATTTTTCGCTAAAAGCTTTGCCACCTCACGCCCGATACCGCCGGAGGCGCCTGTAATTACCGCAACCTTCATCTTTCTTCCTCTTTCTTTTGTTTCTCCGCAAATTCGAGGAGAATTTCGCTCATTTCTTCATAGGTAACCGCCTGGTTGATGCGCGCGCGAACGGCGGCTGCCCCCACAGCGCCGTGGACATACCACGCCGCATGCTTTCGCGCTTCCAAAACAGCCGTTTTCTGTCCTTTATAGCGGACCATACGGCGAATCTGGTCGAGACATACCGAAATGCGGGTATGTGCGTCCTCTCGCGTTTTGATTTCCCCGAACGCCTGCATTTCCTTTATCTGGCGGAAAATAAAGGGGTTTCCCATCGCGCCGCGCCCGAGCATCACCGCATCGCATCCCGTTTCGTTTTGCATGGCGATAGCATCTTCTGCCGAAAAAATATCACCGTTGCCGATAACAGGTATACGGACCGCTTTTTTGACGCGCGCAATCGTGCCCCAATCGGCCCTTCCGCGGTATTGCTCCTTCGTTGTGCGCCCATGCACCGCAATCGCGGCCGCGCCGGCATCCTCCAGAGCCTTTGCCATTTCCGGTGCCGTTTCCTCCTCCCAGCCTTTCCGGATTTTCACCGTAACCGGCACAGAGGAGGCCGCGACAACAGCCTTTACAATGCGTTGTGCCAGGGGAATATCCCTTAGAAGCGCCGAGCCGTCACCACCGCCTGTGATTTTCGGTGCCGGACAACCCATATTGATATCGATGCAATCGGCCATATCACAAAGGCGCGCCGCCGCCTCGGCCAGCACCTCGGGTTCATGCCCGAACAGCTGCACCACATGGGGGCGCGGCTCTCCGTCCATATCAAGGAGAGCAAAGGTTTTCTTGTCGCCATATTGCATGGCCTTTGCACTTATCATCTCCGAATAAGCCAGGTCTGCCCCCATTTCCCGGCAGACCTGCCGAAAGGCAAGGTCACTCACGCCGGCCATGGGGGCGAGAATTACTTTATTATAAAAATCCATTATAAATCCAACTTCAAATCGTTTTCCCGTATCCACCCGATTTTACGGAAAAATAAACTGATGCCCCATGTCAAAAGAGCAGGCAGCACGATGGCTATGAGCAAAAGGCCCACCCAGTCCATCGCACCAATCGCGTTCTTTACGCCGTTTGCCACATCGGCTATCCAGCCGGAATACACGCCGATAGGGCCGACCATGCCACAGGTGCCCATGCCGGAGGAAACGGCAGGGCCGTTCATCTGCAGGCGGAATACGCAGGTCGCAATCGGGCCGGTAATGGCCGAGGCCAATGTGGGCGGAATCCAGATGCGCCAGTTTTTCACGATATTTCCCATCTGAAGCATGCTCGTTCCAATACCTTGCGCCAAAAGACCGCCCCAGCGGTTTTCGCGAAAGCTCATCACGGCAAAGCCAATCATCTGCGCACAGCAGCCGGCTACCGCCGCGCCCCCTGCAAGTCCCGTAAGGCCAAGGGCGGCACAAATGGCGGCGCTGCTTATCGGCAGCGTTAGCGCAATGCCGACAAAAACAGATACCAAAACGCCCATCAGAAACGGCTGCAGCTCGGTTGCCCACATAATCGCGCCGCCGGCCGCACTCGCCGCCTTGCCGATATACGGCGCGCACCAGATAGAAAGAAGAACGCCTACACCTATTGTGATAACCGGCGTAACAATAATATCCACCTTCGTTTCCTTGCTGACGATTTTACCGATTTCGGCGGCTATGGTAGCCACCACATAAACGGCCAGCGGACCGCCGGCGCCGCCGAGGGCGTTGGCCGCCTGACCGACAGCGGCGAGAGAAAACAAAACGAGCGGCGGGCACTGGAGCGCATAGCCGATAGCCACCGCCATCGCCACGCCCGTAACCGCCTTTGCATAAGTGGCAATTTCACTTAAAACGGGAATGGAAAGCTGTGTGCCCAAAGTGTCTAAAATCGTTCCGATTAAAAGAGAGGCAAAAAGGCCCTGTGCCATTGCCCCGAGGGCATCAATTCCGTACCGTTTGAGCGAAAAGGTTACATTTTTCCGTTTCAGAAATTCAATAAACTTACTCACGCCTATCCTTCCCTTCTTTTACTCCCTCAAAAACTTTTTCATAAGTATATAGCCGGGGTCAATCATTTCGCCGCCCGCGGCACTTTTTTCCGTAAATTCCGCCTTCCCCATTTTAGGTGCGCGGCTATCATACAAAAGGCACGGCACCGGGTCGCGCGCGTGGGTTTTCGTGCAAAGGGGCGTTGGATGGTCGGGCAGAACGAGCACGCGAAATGCCTCGCCCTTTTTCTCGAGCGCCTCTTTGATAGGTCCTGCCACAAATTCGTCAATAAGCTCTATGGCAAGCACCTTATTTTCCGCCTCGCCGCGGTGGCCGCACTCGTCGGGCGCTTCCATGTGTACATACACAAGGTCGCATCCGTCCTCGCAAAGTGCGCGGATGGCCGCCTCGGCCTTGCCTTTGAAGTTTGTATCGATATTCCCCGTCACATTTTCCACATCCATAACCTGCATGCCGGCTAAATGACCGATGCCACGCACCAAATCCACCGCGGAAATCACGGCGCCGCGCTTTCCATAGGTTTCATAAAAATCGGGAAGTGCCGGTTTCTTGCCTTCGCCCCAAATCCAGAGCGAATCGGCCGTATGCAGACCCTTTGCCCTTCTTTGGATATTGACCGGATGGTCCTTTAAAATCTCGCGGCTCTCTTCCATAATGCCGCGGAGAATTTCATTTGTGGGGAGATACTCTGCCACAGGTCTGTCGGAAATATCATGCGGCGGAGTAAGCGTGCCGATATCCTCGGCGTTTTTCCAGACCAGAAGGTGCCGGTAGCTGATACCGGCATATAGCGAAAAGCCTTTACGCACGAGCTTTTCCTGTAAGGTCTTAATAAGTTCGCGCGCTTCCTCGGTGGAAATTTCACCGGCGCTGTAGTCGAGCATCGAAAGCGCCCGATATTCGCCTTCTCCCCCGAGGCTTACTAAATTAGCACGAAACGAGGTTTCGTCCTCTGAAAGCGTTACCCCGATGCTGGCCGCCTCCAAGGGAGAGCGCCCTGTATAGCAGTCCGCGGTATTATACCCCATTACCGTAAGGTTTGCCACATCGCTGCCGGGCTTTAAATTATCCGGCACCGTTTTCACCAAAAACTGTTCTCCGGCCGCCGCCATGCCGTCTATGCAAGGCTTTTTGGCTACCTCCATCGGCGTTTTGCCGGAAAGTGCCTCGACCGGATAGTCGGCCATGCCGTCGGCCAAAATGACTACATATTTCATCTTTTTCTCGCCACCTCAAACATAAAAAGCGCCGCCGCAACGGACGCATTTAAGGATTCCGTCTGCCCACGCATCGGAATTTTTACCAGAAAATCACATTTTTCCCGTACCAGACGGCTCATGCCTTCGCCCTCGCTGCCAACTACAATGGCCACCGGCCCCGTAAGGTCGGCTGCAAATAAAGAGGTATCGCCTCTGCCGTCCGCGCCCGAAATCCAGATGCCTTCTTTTTTCAGGTCATCCATAACCTTGGGAAGGCTTGCCACACGCGCGACCGGCATAAAGGAAGCCGCCCCCGCGGAAACCTTATCCACCGTGGCATTTACGCCCACGCCATCGTGTTTGGAAATGATAACGCCATGTGCGCCGGCAGCGGATGCAGAGCGGATAATGGCACCGAGATTATGCGGGTCGCAAATGCGGTCGCAAAGGATTAAAAACGGCGCTTCGCCCATTTCTCTTGCCTTAGAGAGCATTTCGTCCACCATCACATACCCATAAAGGCTGGCCTGCGCCACGACGCCCTGGTGGTTGCCGCCACCTGCCAGAAGGTCAAGCCGCGGCTTGTCCGCCTCTGAAACGACAATGCCAGCCTTCTTGGCCATGGCGGCAATTTTCCCGAGGGTAGGGTCGGGCGCACCCTGCCGTATGTAAATCTTATCTATGCTGCGCCCAACCTTCAAGGCCTCCAAAACGGGATTTCGGCCAAAAATTACATTCTCACTCATATATTGGCAAGGTTGAACTTTTCGTGGATGACGCGGACAGCCGCATCGCCTTCACGGCGCGCCACCAGCACCGAAACCTTGATTTCGCTTGTAGAAATCATCTTGATATTGATATTGGCATTGTAAAGTGCTTCAAACATCTTGGCGGCTACACCGGGATTGGAAACCATGCCGGCACCGACAATCGACACCTTCGCCACATCGGCATCGTGCAAAATACCGCTGGCGCCGATAACTTCCATGTTTTCCTCAAGCGTTTCAAGCGCTGTCTCCAGAGAGGATTCCGGCACGGTGAAGCTGATGTCCTTCTTGCCGTCACGCCCGATAGACTGCAGAATAATATCTACATTGATATTTTTCTTGGCTAAAATCGAAAACAGGGTAAATGCCTTGCCCGGCTCATCCCCGATATCTGTAAGAGAAATTCTTGCCACATCATTGTCACGCGCTACACCGCGAATAATCATTTTTTCCACTTTACTTACCTCCTTAACAACTGTGCCCGGTGCTTCCTCAAAGCTCGAGAGCACTTCCATATTTACATTGAATTTCTTGGCTACTTCCACAGAGCGGTTATGCAGTACATTTGCACCAAGGCTTGCAAGCTCCAGCATTTCGTCATAAGAAATATCGTCCAGCTGTGCCGCGTCCTTTACAATGCGCGGGTCTGCGGTATATACACCCTTTACATCGGTGTAAATCTGGCAAAGGTCGGCATGCAGAGCCGCCGCCAGCGCTACCGCCGAAGTATCCGAGCCGCCGCGCCCTAAGGTTGTGATATCCTCGTAGCGGTCAATGCCTTGGAAACCGGCCACAATAACGATTTTCTTCTGGTCCAGCTCGCGCTGAATACGCTCGGTTTTAATGCTTTCGATGCGGGCGCTTCCATGCTTTGCGTCCGTTCTTACGCCGGCCTGCCAGCCTGTCAGGCTGATAACGGGCGCGCCGAGCTTTTCAAGAGCCATCGCCAGAAGGGACATGGAAATCTGTTCGCCGCTGGAGAGCAGTACATCCATTTCCCGCTTGGAAGCCGAAGGATTAATTTCCTTCGCCTTCTCGATAAGGTCATCCGTTGTGTCGCCCTGTGCCGAAACGACCACGACGACGGAATCACCCTTGTCGTAATACGACTTAATTCTGTTCGCCACGCGAAATACGCGCTCGGCATTTGCCACAGAAGAGCCGCCGAATTTTTGTACGATAAGTGCCATATTCGTTCTTCCTTTCTACATCCGGATACACTTTTTCACGCCTTCGCGCTTTAAAAGCCTTTCCAATTCGCTTTCTTTATAGTTACGGAGAATATACCCCTTTTCCCCTTCGAGCCCGATGTCCACGCAGGTAGCATCTTCGATTTCCACGCGGCTTCGTACAAGGCAGGTCGTTTTCGTTTCCGCAAGCGGCGTTACATACGCGGAATCGCCCATTTCCCAGTCGAGACGGCGGTTTTCCGTGATGCCGCGCGCGATATCGATAACATCCGATACCACAGCGCTTGCGGTGGGCAGCTTTCCTGCGCCGCTGCCGTAGAGCATCACATCGCCGACATTATCGCCTGTCAGCATAATGGCATTGAATACATCCCTTACGCTCGCGAGCGGGTTATCGTTTGCAATCAGCATGGGAGAAACGCGGGCAAACACCTTATCCTCCCCAATTCTGGCAAGGCCGATAAGCTTAATGCTGCAGCCAAGCGCCTCGGCGTATTCCACATCCTCCGGCTCAATGGAGGAAATGCCTTCGGTGGAAATCTTCGTATAATCTACATCCTTGCCGAAAATGAGCGAAGCCAAAATGGCAATTTTGCGGCAGGTATCGTGTCCCTCTACATCCGCTGTGGGGTCCGCCTCGGCATACCCCTTCTTCTGTGCATCGGCAAGTGCCGTTTCAAAAGGCTGGCCCTCGTCAATCATCTTCGTCAGAATATAATTGGTGGTGCCGTTTAAAATACCCATAACGCGCGTGATGCGATTGGCGGCAAGGCAGGTGCCTATGGGGCGGATAACGGGAATACCGCCGCCCACGCTGGCCTCATAACGGTAAAACACGCCCTTTTCTCTGGCCAGCTGAAAAAGCTCGGCGCCTTTCGCGGCCACCAGCGCCTTGTTGGAGGTGACTACGCTTTTGCCGTGCAGAATAGCCTCCCGCGTGAAGGTGTAGGCAGGCTCAATGCCGCCCATCATTTCCACCACAACGGAAACGGAGTCATCCGTCAGGACATCCTGATAATCCTTTGTGAAAAGGTGCGCCGCCTCATGCGACGAAAAATCGCGGATTTCCACGATATACTTGATGTTTATCGCTTCGCCCACTCTTCCGGCGATAATTTCGCCGTCCTTTTTCAAAACCTCATACACACCGCTTCCTACGGTGCCAAATCCCAAAATAGCTATATTTATCATACGCACTTTCTCCCTTTCCTGTTACTGTTTTCCCAAAACATGCATGGACCGCACGCCTTTTGGCGCCGACAACGCCTCCATCATTTCCTCAAACTCCATTTGCATCGCTTCCGTTTGCAGCGCGATGGTGATGCTCGCAACGCCGTTTATCGGAATGGTCTGATTAATTGTCAGAATATTACAGCCGGCTCGTGCTACAATGCCTAAAATTTCCGAAAGCGTGCCGGGAACATCCATCAGCTCAAAATACACCGACACGATGCCCTGCATCTCGTTAAACGGAAAAATGTAATCCTTGTACTTATAGTACGCGCTCCGGCTGATGCCGGTAATGCGAACGGCATCGTTTACCGTGGCCGCTTCTCCGGAACGGAGCAGCTTTTTCGTACGAAGAACCTTGGGAAAGACCTCGGGAAGCACCGATGCGTCCGCCAGCACATATTGTTTCTTCATGCCTTATCCTCCGCCCTTTCAAAAAAAATATACCTGACCCAAAATGTCTCCGAGTCAAATACATTTGTTTGCAATATAGTATATACGAGTTTCCCGTTTTTGTCAATACTTTTCCCGAAATTCCTTCATTTTTGCTATTTTTACCCGAATCGCATCCCAAACGGAAACAGAAAACCAACAAATTGCCCTGTTTTTGCGGAATTTATTTGACTTTTCGCAATTTTATGTTATAATAAACATAAGTAGAACGCAAAACAAGGTGTTTTGCGAAAGGAGTTTTTAAAATGAAAAAATTACTGGCTCTTCTTCTCGTATTTTGCATACTTTCGCCCACGGCGGCGCTGGCCGGAAACGATGTGGCCGTACATATTAACGGTACGCCTGTGCAGTTTGATGTGCCGGCACAGATTATCGGGGACCGCACCATGGTTCCGATGCGAAAGATTTTTGAAACCTTTTTGGCTACGGTAGAATGGATGCCGGATACACAGACCATTCTGGCTACCCGTGGCAGTATGATTATCGTTATGCAAATCGGGGAGCCTGTCCTTAGTGTTTCCGACCTGGAAACAGGCGAAGTGAAATCCTATACAATGGATGTGCCGCCCTGCATCGTTACCGGCCCCGAAGGCGGCCGCACGCTCGTTCCCGTTCGTGCGATTTCCGAAAGCCTCGGTATGCAGGTTGGATGGGACGACCTTACCCGTACCGTTTTGATTTCCGAATAAGTTTATGCTGGTGCGACTCGCAGATTTAAATATCTGCATCGAAAACCGACATCCCTATACAGCACTTCTCTGCCGCGATTATCTGGCCAAAGAGGCCGCGGCAGATTTTTGCGTGTCTGCAACCGAGGAGGAGATTTTGGCAGAGGACTGCGGCCGTGACATGCCGGACTATGCCGAAAGCCTCGCTATCTATCGCAAAATTGCCGAGAGAATCGTGGGATATGACGGTTTTTTAATGCACGGCGTTGTTTTAGAGGTAGAGGGACGAGGCGTTGCCTTTTTAGCCCGAAGCGGCGTTGGGAAATCGACGCATGCCGCCTTCTGGCAGGAAAGAATGGGAGATGCCGTTACGGTTATTAACGGGGATAAGCCCCTCATTCGTTTTATCGGCAACACGCCTTATGCCTACGGCACGCCCTGGGCCGGCAAGGAAGGGTGGAACAAAAACGCGCGCACGCCGCTTTCCGCCGTATGCTTTCTGTCGCGGAGTGAAGAAAACATCGTAACGCCCATGCCGAAGGAGGAGGTTCTTTTCTCCCTGCTTCCACAAATTTATGTGCCCGGAGACGGGCAGAAGGCCTCTCGCCTTCTGGATTTATTGGCCCGTTTTATAGAAAACACAGCGTTTTATTCTGTTCGTTGCAACAAGAGCGCCGAGGCGGCGGAGGTTTGCTACCGCGCTCTTTTTGCGGAAGGAAAAAAGTAAATGCAGGGTATAGAAAGTATTTTACGCGAAAAAAAAATATTTATCGGCAAAACCGCCGGCGACAGTATGGAGCCGATGCTCCGCGAGGGCAGGGATACGGTGATTGTGGTGCCGCCCACCTTTCCGCTTAAAAAGGGCGATGTGCCGGTATACAGAAAAAGCGGGCATTATACGATGCACCGCATTGTCCGCAAAACGCGCCGCGGCTATATTATCTGCGGCGACAACCGCGTTATCCCCGAGCGGGATGTGCGCGAGGAGGATATCATTGGCGTTCTGGCCGCTTTCTATCACGGGGAAACCTATGTTTCCTGTACCGATGCGGCCTATATCCGGTATACGAAGAAGGTGTGCCGCGCGTATCCGCGCCGCCTTTTTCGCTCTTTTTTAACAAGAATTGTACGAAAAATTAAAAATATTTGCAAAAAGGAGAATGTAAAATGAAACTGAAATCCGGCTTTATCGTTCGTAAAATCGTAAAGGATACGGTGCTGATGGACATGCAGAATACCGAGCGCGTACTGCGTCTGAATGAAACGGCGGCCGATATCCTCACACTTTTGACAGAAGGCCTTTCGGAGGCGGAAATTGCCGCGCGCATGGCGGAGATGTATGCCATCGATGCGGAAACGGCCACCCGTGATGTGCAGGCTGCTTTGGAGACCTTCCGAACTTTGGGTGCTATCGAAGACTAAGACACGGAAAGAGGTCCACGGATGAAAAAGAAAAGCACCATTTTATGGATAGGGAAGCACACAAAGGGGCAGCTCCTGCCCCTACTTCTCTTAAGCCTTTGCAGTATGATTACCGCATCGGCTTATGTTCTGCCTGCGCTCCTGTCGCGCCGGATTATCAATACCGCCACCTCTTCTGCCTCGCTTGCCGCCGCGGCGCCTGCGCTTTTTCGCGACGGTCTTTTTTTGCTTGGCATTATCCTGGTGCAGCTTCTTTTATCCCTTCTTATCAATTTCCTTCGCACCAGTATTTCGGGGCGGCTGGAGATTTCGCTTCGGCAAGCCTTCTTCCAAACTATCCTTAGGAAAAACTACAGCGAAATTTCAGGGCTGCATTCCGGCGAAATTTTAACGCGCTTTACCTCGGATGTGGAAATTGTGGTAACGGGCATCACCGGTTTTATTCCGCAGATGCTTTCTATCGCCGCAAAGCTTTTGGCCGGTATGTTGGTTGTATTTTCCTTCTCGAAACGCTTTGCCATTTTTTCTCTTTGCCTTGGTACATTGATTTTGCTCCTTTCCCTCCTGTTTCGTCCCTATTATAAACGGATGCACAAGGCCGTACAGGAGGCTTCCGGCATCTCGCGCAGCTTTGCGCAGGAATGTGTGGAAAATATTGTGGTTATCAAAACCTTTTCGGGAAGGGCACAGATACTGGGGCGACTGGCTCTGCACATGAAGCGGCTCTTTCGCGTGATTCTCCGCCGCAGTATTGTTTCCAATCTCGTCGGCAACGGCATCTCGCTCCTTTTTACGCTTGTATATTACGGCACACTCCTTTGGGGCGCCTTTTCGCTTTTACAGGGGGATATGGATTACGGCACGCTCGTAGCCTTTATGCAAATCGTTTCGCAGATTCAATCACCGTTTGTAAATGCCTCCTCGCTGATTAGTCAGTTTTACAGCGCGCTGGCCTCGGCAGAGCGGCTGATGGAGCTGGAGGATTTTACGGACGAAGAGGAAGATGCCGAGCCGCTTTTAGTCTCTTCGGTATATGAGGATTTAGAGGCGCTTTGCGCGGAGAACCTTTCCTTTCATTACGATAAAAACGAAATTCTGCGCGATACCAGCTTTTCTCTCCCAAAGGGCAGTATGACGGCGATAACCGGCATCTCCGGCACAGGCAAAAGCACGCTTTTCCGCCTTTTATTAGGTCTTTTCCCCCCATCTGGCGGGCGCCTTTATGCGAAAACACGAGGCGGCGATGTACCACTTTCTGCCGCCACGCGCCCTCTCTTTGCCTATGTGCCGCAGGGGAATTTTCTTCTCTCCGGAACCATTCGCGATAACATCAAGTTCTTAAACCCCGATGTTTCGGACGCGCAAATGGAGGCGGCGGCGAAAGTGGCCTGTGTGTATGACTTTCTGCCAACGCTAGAGAATGGCTTTGACACGCAAATCGGGGAACGCGGCCACGGCCTTTCCGAAGGACAGGTACAGCGCATCGCCGTAGCACGCGCCCTTTGCTCGGATGCCCCGATTTTACTTTTGGACGAATGTACCTCCGCGCTGGACAATCAGACGGAGGAGCGCCTTTTACAAAATATTGCGGCGCTGAAAACAAAAACGGTGTTGTTTATCTCGCACAAAAACGCCGCCTTTTCCTTCTGCGACACGCATCTTGCTATAGAAAATGGCATTTTTCGGCAGATGGGAATGTAAAAAATGCGCACACCTCACAAGGCAAAGAAATGGCGTTAAAGCCTGTAAGCAGACACGATCGTTTTCGCAAATAAATGGAGAAGGAATTCGCCGAGTGACGAATTCCTTCTAATTTTGTTGCCTTGTGTTTTGAACAAACTTCGCCTCTCGGCGTACCCATGTACGCCTTCGGGTAACCGAAAACGAGGCTACGCCTTGTTTTCGCTCAGTTTGCCCAATCTGCGCTATTTTTTCCATCCCCAATAAGAAAGTGTAGCAAAATGAAAAATTTTGCTACACTTTTATTTTAATCTATAATCTATCTACATAATCGCACGCGGCAAGGGCGGCTATTGCGCCGTCGGCCGCTGCCGTGGCGACCTGACGGATTTTTTTACTCCGGCAATCGCCTGCGACGAAAATGCCTTCCGTTCCGCTTTTGCAGCTTTCATCCGTTTCGGCATAGCCGTAGGCGTTAAGCTCCAGAACCCCCGAAAACGGCTCGTTTTGCGGCACAAGGCCAATGGCAACAAACATGCCGTCGGCAGAGATTTCCTCTTCCTTTCCGTTTTCTGTGTTCCTTACGCGCACACCGCGAAAGCCGTTATCCTCTATAATGGACGCCACAACCGTTTCAAAGCGGACTTCCACATTTTTCTTTTCGAGCAGCTGCACCGAGAGCGCGCGCTCTCCCGTAAAGTCTTTTAAATTCTGCAGAACATATACCTTTTCGCAAAGCTCAGAAAGGAGAAGTGCCTCCTGCAAGGCGGAATTTCCGCCGCCGACAACCGCTACCGTCTGTCCTTTGTAAAAGGCCCCGTCGCAAACGGCGCAGAAGGAAATCCCATCGCCGATATACTGCTCCTCATTCGGTATGCCAAGGAGGCGGTGCCGCGCACCAGTGGCGATGATGACGGCTCGGCCTTCATACACCCCTTCATCGGTGATAACCTTTTTGGGGTTGCCGTTTTCAATTCCTAAAACGGTGCAGCATTCTATCTCCGCGCCCTGCTCCATTACCTGCTCCGTAAGCTTTTCGGCAAAACCGCTGCCGCTGATGGCGGCAAAGCCGGGAATGTTCTCCACTTTCGGGGAAAAGGTAACCTGTCCGCCGAAGGTTTCCTTCTCCAGCACCAAAACGCTCTTCCCTGCACGGCGCGCATATACGGCCGCCGTAAGACCGGCCGGTCCGCCGCCGACAACAATAATGTCAAACATAGCTACTCCTTCAAAAACTTCTTAATATCGGAAACGCCTGTGTACTTTTCCACCGCGCCATTTTTTACAATCGCCAGCGTGGGTGCCTGCTTGATGCCGAGCGCTGTGGCCATTTCGGCGTGCTCATCCGCCAACAGCTTTTCGTAGGCAAAGCCGGCCTTGTCAAGCGTCATCGCCGCAACCTTGCAGTTGGGGCAGGTGGCTGTAGTAAAGAGATACGCGCCGTCCGCTGTGGCCGCCGTCTTTTCCTCTACCTTACATTCGGCCTTTTTATCAAATGTTTTCTCCGCCGCTCCTGTCACATCGTACACCTTGCGGTCCTTATATTCCTGGCTCTTACCGTCATTCCAGTTCTGTACCGGACGGTAATAACCGGTAATACGGCTGTAAACTTCTGTTTTTTCGCCACAGGTGGGGCAGGTAAACTGTTCCCCGACGAGATATCCGTGGTTTTTGCAGACGGAATAGGTGGGCGAAAGGGTATAATAGGGCAAGCTGTAATTTTCGGCAATCTTTTTCACCAGCGCCGCAGCCGCCTTCCAATCCGGCATTTTTTCGCCGAGGAAGGCATGGAAAACTGTGCCCGAGGTGTAGAGCGTCTGTAGCTCATCCTGAATATCCAGTGCCGAGAAAATATCGTCGGTATACCCTACGGGGAGGTGCGAGCTGTTTGTGTAATACGGCGTCTGGTCCTCGCCCTCGGCCGCGGTGATAATGCCGGGGTATTTCTTCTTATCGTGCTTGGCAAGGCGATATGCCGTAGATTCGGCCGGTGTGGCTTCGAGGTTGTACAAATCGCCGTACTTTTCCTGATAATCCGACAATCTCTCGCGCATGTGGTTTAATACATCCTTTGTAAACTGCTGCACGCGTGCATCCGTAAGGTCTTTGCCGAGCCATTTGGCATTGAGGCCCACCTCGTTCATACCCACAAGACCAATGGTGGAGAAGTGGTTGTCAAAGGTGCCGAGGTACCGCTTTGTATACGGATACAGGCCTTCCTCCAAAAGCTTTGTGATAACGGTACGCTTTACCTTCAAAGAGCGAGCAGCAATATCCATCATTCTGTCAAGCTTTGCATAAAACTCCTGCTCATTCTGGGCAAGATACGCAATTCTCGGCATGTTAATCGTGACTACGCCCACCGAGCCGGTGCTTTCGCCGCTACCGAAGAAGCCGCCCGATTTTTTACGCAGCTCGCGCAGGTCCAGACGAAGGCGGCAGCACATGCTGCGGACATCGCTCGGTTCCATATCGCTGTTGATATAGTTCGAGAAATACGGCGTGCCGTATTTGGAGGTCATCTCAAAGAGCATACGGTTGTTTTCCGTATCCGACCAGTCAAAATCACGCGTGATGGAATAGGTGGGAATGGGGTACTGGAAGCCGCGGCCGTTGGCGTCGCCGTCAATCATAATTTCGATAAACGCGCGGTTTACCATATCCATTTCCTTCTGGCAATCCTTATACTTAAAGTCTGCCTCTTTGCCGCCGATAATGCAGTTAAGCTCTGCCAAATCATTCGGCACCACCCAGTCTAAGGTGATGTTGGAGAAGGGTGCCTGCGTACCCCAGCGGCTGGGGGTGTTTACGCCATAGATAAAGGACTCAATGCACTTTTTAACCTGGTCGTAGGAAAGGTTGTCCACCTTAACGAAGGGCGCAAGGTAAGTATCAAAAGACGAGAACGCCTGTGCGCCGGCCCACTCATTTTGCATAATGCCGAGGAAGTTAACCATCTGATTACAGAGCGTGGCCAGATGCTTTGCCGGTGCCGATGTGATTTTGCCGGGAACGCCGCCGAGGCCTTCCGTAATCAGCTGCTTTAAGGACCAGCCGGCACAGTAGCCCGTCAGCATCGACAGGTCGTGAATATGAATGTCGGCGTTACGGTGGGCATCGCCGATTTCATCGTCATACACCTCGCTGAGCCAGTAGTTGGCCGTGATGGCGCCGGAGTTACTGAGAATCAGGCCGCCTACCGAGTAGGTAACGGTGGAGTTTTCCTTTACGCGCCAGTCGTTTATATGCAGGTAGTTATCCACAATCTGCTTATAGTCTAAAAGTGTGGCGCCGAGATTACGGATTTTTTCTCTCTGCTTACGGTACAGGATGTAGGCCTTGGCCACCTCATCGTACCCGGCCTTAATCAGAACGGACTCCACGCTGTCCTGAATACACTCTACCGTTATACTGTTGTTTTTAATTTTCGGCTCAAATTCGGCCGTAACCTTTAAGGCTAAAAAATCAATGATGTCATTGTTATACTGCTTTTCACAGGCGTCAAAGGCTTGCTGTATGGCGCCGCTGATTTTATTCAGCTTAAAGTCGACGGTTTTGCCGTCTCTTTTAATTACATTATACATTCCAATTCCTCCCCTTTTTTGGTTTCTGTTGCCATTATACCATATATAGGGTATGATGTCAAGAATTTTTTACATATATTGTGTTTAAAGTCCGCGAAGCGCTACATTTGGTACAAAGGGAGCGGCCGCATGGCGCATTCTTATCATGTTTTCCGCGCTGTGCGGTGAAAAACCTTCCCCGATTAAATGGCCGGAATCCACAAAATTCTGGAGGAAAAAGGCACGGGCGCCTCGTATGCGGCGCGCTATTTTTTCAATATCCTCCTCCGTATGCAGCTCGCGGACTACCGTGGTGCGAAACTCATAGTCCACCCTCTCCGAAAGCAAAAGGTCGATGCTTTTTTCTATCTTTTCCATATCCACCGGCACCCCTGTCGCGGAGGCATATTTCTCGGCACAGCTTTTTATGTCCATCGCCACATAATCCACAAGGCCTTCCTCTATCAGCGCTTCAAGCTTTTCGGGGAAGCTTCCGTTTGTGTCCAGCTTGACGGAAAAGCCCATGGTCTTGATTTTTCGTATAAACTCCGCGATGTCCGCACAAAGCAGCGGCTCGCCGCCCGATACGCAAACGCCGTCCAGTATTCCCGTTCGTTTCTCTAAAAAACGGAAGAATTCCTTTTCGTCTATCTGTGCCGCGGCGTCGATATCCAAAACGAGCGACGCGTTATGACAAAACGGGCAACGGAAATTGCATCCCCCTGTAAACACCGTACAGGCGGTATGGCCCGGATAATCTAAAAGTGTAAGCTTTTGCAGTCCAAAAAGTTTCATTTTTCTCCCCCCTCATTTAGTTATACCACAAAGGACAAATCCCGTCAAGAGGATTGCCCGGATTTCTCCCTCTGTGGCGGCGGCCGGCTTGACAAAAGCGGAAAAGAGGCGTATAATCACTATAGAAAAAGGAAATAAAGGAAGAGAAAGGAGGCCGGTCGCATGGAAAAATATGATGTTTCGGGCATGCACTGTGCAGCCTGCAGTGCGCGGGTGGAAAAGGCGGTAATGGCTGTGAAGGGCGTTACGGCCTGTACTGTCAGCCTGCTGACAAATTCTATGACCGTAGAAGGCACCGCAGACGATATCGCCATCATAAATGCCGTGGAGAAAGCCGGCTATACGGCAGAGAAAGCAGGCGGCGAAAAACGGGCGGCAGGCGAAGAAAATACGGAAAAGGATGCGGAAGTGGCGCGCGTTCGGATGCGGCTTATCCTCTCCTCTTTCTTTCTCCTGCCCCTTATGTACCTTTCGATGGGACACACCATGCTCTCTCTCCCCGTCCCGTCGTTTTTAGAAGGAAACCCGATTGCGGTCGCGCTTTTACAGCTCCTTTTTTCCGGCATTATTCTGGTGCTAAGCAGAAGCTTCTTTATAAACGGAGCACTTGGCCTTATCCGCCGCGCGCCGAATATGGATACACTCGTCGCGCTTGGCAGCGGCGCCTCTTTCCTGTACAGCACCTGCCTGACCTTTTTGATGACGCGGTCCTCTTCCCCCATGGCGCTTTTGCATGGACTCTACTTTGAATCGGCCGCTATGATTTTAGTGCTGATTACAGTAGGAAAAATGCTGGAGGCGCGGGCGAAGGGGAAAACAACAGATGCGCTGCGCGGTCTTGTCCGGCTTGCACCAAGGACAGCCATCCTATGGCAAAACGGTGTGGAAACCGAGGTGCCGCTGGAAAAAATCCAAAAGGGTGATATTTTTATCGTAAAAAGCGGCGCCCATATTCCGGCTGACGGGGAAATTATAGAAGGGTACGCCACCATAAACGAGGCGGCTCTCACCGGCGAAAGCATGCCGGCCGAAAAGAGCGCCGGTGCGCCTGTCTTTACCGGGACGACCTGCAGCACCGGCTATATCCGGTGCCGCGCCACCGCCACAGGTGAGGATACTACGCTTTCGCAAATCATCGCGCTCGTTTCGTCAGCCGCGGCCTCCAAGGCGCCGATTGCTAAAATGGCCGACCGCGTTTCCGGCGTATTTGTACCGATTGTACTTGCCGTCGCCTTCTTATCCGCGTTTCTCTGGCTCCTTCTGGGGCAAAGCATTGGTTTTGCGCTGACAAGGGCCATTTCCGTTTTGGTTATCAGCTGCCCGTGTGCGCTGGGGCTGGCTACACCGGTTGCGATTATGGTGGGCAGCGGCGTAGGCGCGAAAAACGGTATTCTTTTTAAGACGGCCGCTTCGCTTGAAATGGCAGGACGCATCTCGATTGTGGCGCTGGATAAAACAGGTACTATCACGACCGGCACGCCCGTAGTGACCGATATTCTCCCCGAAGAAGGCATAACGGAAAGGGAGCTTCTCACACTTTGCTGTTCACTGGAGGCGAAAAGTGAGCATCCGCTTTCCCGTGCTATTTTGAAAAAAGCCGAGGAGATGGCGCTTTCTCCCTACGCGGCCGAGGATTTTACCGTGCATGCCGGCGGCGGCTTATCCGCGCGCATAAATGGCAAGCCCGCCTTTTTCGGCAATCTTCGCTTTTTGGAAAAACAGGTGGGCGATGTCGGTCTTTTCGCGGCGCAGGCGGACCGGCTGGCTGCGGAAGGAAAAACGCCGCTCTTTTTCGTATATGACGGCGCACCCTTTGGTATTGTGGCCGTACAGGATGCGCCGAAGGAAGACAGCAAAAGGGCGATTGCCGCTCTTCGTAAAATGGGCATTTATACCGTTATGCTTACGGGCGACACAGAAAAAACCGCCCGCGCCGTAGCCGGAGCCGTGGGCGTGGACGAAGTAATTGCCGATGTTATGCCACACGAGAAGGAGGCGCACCTTCGCGCACTTTGCCATCGTGGCAAAACGGCCATGGTCGGGGATGGCATTAACGATGCACCGGCTCTTTGCCGCGCCGACCTTGGTATGGCGATTGGCGCCGGCACGGATATTGCGATAGATGCGGCCGATGTGGTGCTGATGCGAAGCCAGCTTTCAGACGCGGTGGCCGCTATCCGTCTCGGGCGGGGGACCTTACGGAACATCCGCGAAAATCTGTTCTGGGCATTTATTTATAATACGCTTGGTATTCCGCTGGCGGCCGGTGCATTTTTGCCGCTTTGGGGCATAGAGCTTAGCCCGATGCTGGGTGCCCTGTTTATGAGCCTTTCGAGCTTCTCGGTGGTCAGCAACGCCTTGCGTTTGTATTCATTGTCTATATATGATGTGAAAACAAAAAAAAGAAAGGGGAAGGGACAAATGGAAAAGGTATTAAAGATTGAAGGTATGATGTGTCCGCATTGTGAGGGACGCGTACAGAAGGCGCTGGAGGCGCTCCCCGGTGTGGAGAAGGCCGTTTGCAGCCACGAAAGCGGTACGGCGCGCCTTACACTTTCCGATGTTGTTTCCGATGCCGTTTTATGTGAGACGGTGCGGGCCGAGGGGTACGAGGTACAGCTGTAATCAGACAGTGAAAAGGGGTCGGTTCCTTGGAACCGACCCCTTCTTCTTATTCATTTTAAAAATCCATATTAGACTTACGCATGAAGTCCGGCAGCTGCAGGTCCTCGGAACCGAAGTTCGTCGGCTCAGCCGGCGTCTGCGGTGTGATGCCTCTCGTCTTATCAAAGGTAGGCACCTTCAGGTCCTCTAAATCCTGCTTTCTGGCAGACTGACAACCGGTGGCAATTACCGTAATGGAAATCTCGTCACCCATCGCCTCGTCAATCGCCATGCCGAAGATAACCTCCGCATTGGCATCGGCGCAGTTATGTATGAGGTTTGCCGCTGCATTTACCTCCAGAAGCGTCAGCTCTTCGCCGCCGGTTACATTAATCAAAATACCGGTTGCGCCATCAATAGAGGTTTCGAGAAGCGGGCTTGCAATAGCCATGCGTGCCGCTTCCTCGGCGCGATTGTCGCCGCCTGCGCGACCGATACCCATGTGGGCATAGCCTGCATCCTTCATAATTCTCGTCACATCGGCAAAGTCGGCATTCATATCGCCGGCCGTGTTGATAAGCTCAGATATGCCGGATACACCCTGGCGGAGTGTTTCGTCAGCCATTTTAAAGGCTTCCTTAATTGTGGTCTTGGCGCTGCAAAGCTGCAGAAGCTTTTCGTTCGGGATAACAATAATCGTATCCACCGACTCGCGAAGTGCCGCGATGCCTTCCTCAGCCTGATTCATACGATGCTTCATTTCAAAGGAGAAGGGCTTGGTTACAATACCTACCGTTAAAATACCTTTTTCTTTGGCGATAGAAGCCACAACAGGTGCCGCGCCCGTTCCTGTGCCGCCACCCATACCGGCCGTTACAAATACCATATCCGCATCTTCCAAAACCTTCTCGATTTCCGCGCGGCTTTCCTCTGCCGCCTTGCGACCGATATCGGGATTGGCGCCTGCGCCTTGTCCTTTTGTAATCTTTTCACCTATCTGAATTTTTGTCTGGGCCTTTGAGCAAGCCAGCGCCTGCTTATCGGTGTTAATGGCCACAAATTCTACGCCACGAATGCCGCTTTCCACCATTCGGTTTACTGCGTTGCCGCCACCGCCGCCTACGCCGACTACTTTAATAACCTGCGCTAAATTCATATCCTCAATCGCCATGATTTATCCTCCTTAGTCTTTATCTACTTTATTGTATCTCTTTTTGCGCATTTATGCAAGAGAATTTTAAAAATTTTTCTGTTTTTTTGAAATTATTTCAGTTTTTGCTCTGTCTGTACGAAAATTGTCCCTCGCTTGTCCATCGCAAAACGCCGCTGCTGTCCTTATTGATGCCGGCATGGCCGCCGCCTAAGATGCTGCGGCAAAGCTGGAGTTTATAAGAAAGCTCGTCCATGTCCCCCAAATGAATTTCCAGCCCGTTTTTCGTTTCCAATATAATATCCACAGAGGAGGACAGGCGGATATAGCGAAGCTCCGCTCCCACATCCTCTTTTTCGAGCGCCCCCAAAAGTGTGATAAGGTCCTCGCAAAAACGCTCATTTTTGGTGACTATCTTCTGTCCCGGACACGCCTCCAGCACCTCGCCGCCCGTGACTAAAATGCCATCCTTTTCTTCTATGCTCACTCGGAGCACCCTTCCTGTCGCATCCACAATCGCGTACCCGCCGGGACATTCCACCGCCGCCGCCTCTTCGCGCTCCGTTATTTCTATCCGCACTCTGGCAGGGAACCGTCTTTTTGCCTCGGCCTCCCGGATGTAAGGCAGCGCCTCAATCCGCTCCTCGGCCTTCTTCATAGACACACGATAGGTGTTTGTCCCAATAGGAATACCCGCGGCCCCAAGGATTTCTCCCGTGGCCGTATGGGTGTTCCCCGTGACAGTTACCGAAGTAATGTTCAGTACCGGCGTGGTGAATGTAACTGCCACGGCGATTATGAATAATAGAATCAGTATGAAAATACCGCCTCTGCTCCTTTGTTTTCCTGCCATAGCCTTCTCCTGTTATATTCTTTTGATTTGGGCGCCCAGCGCCTGCATATCTTCTATAAATGTGTCATAGCCACGGTCGATGTGTGCTGTGCCGCTGACCTCCGTAACGCCTCGGGCCGCCAGCCCCGCCAAAACGAGTGCCGCGCCGCCGCGAAGCTCCATCGCCTCCACCTTCGCCCCCGTAAGATACGGCACGCCGCGGATAACCGCAATACTGCCGCGCGTTGTAATATCGGCACCCATAAGGCTGAGTGCAGTACAATGCTTGAAACGATTTTCGAAGATTGTTTCCTCTACCATGCTGGTTCCGTCTGCTATGGTGAGCATGGCCGTAATCAGCGCCTGGGCATCCGTAGGAAAACCGGGATACGGCATGGTGCGGAGGAATTTTATGGGAGAAAGACGCGCCGGTGCGGCCAGGAAAATCCTGTCGCCCTTCACCTCTACGCGTGCGCCTGCATCCCGCAGCACATCCAAAACGGCCCCGATATGCGAAGGCTCGGCACCGGAAAGCTCCATCCTGCCGCCCGTCATCGCGCCGGCGCAAAGGTAGGTGGCCGCCACAATCCTGTCGGGAATCACGGTATGCTCCGCGCCTCTAAGGCGTTCTACGCCCCGTATGACAATCACATCGGTTCCGGCACCCGAGATTTTTGCTCCCATTTTGTTGAGGAAATTCTGCAGGTCGCAAATCTCCGGCTCCTTGGCCGCATTGGTTAAAATGGTTTCACCGTGGGCCAGCGCCGCGGCCATCATCAGATTTTCCGTAGCCCCTACGCTTGGGAACTCCAGATGTACCCGGGCACCTGAAAAAGCTTCTGTTTTTGCCCGTACATGCCCGCCCTTTTCTGTTATCGCAATTCCGATTTTCCGAAGCGCCTTGATATGTAAATCAATCGGCCTCGGTCCCAGCTCGCAGCCGCCGGGAAAGCTCATTTCTGCCTGCCCGCATCTGGCGGTCATCGCTCCTAAAAAGGTGATGGACGAGCGCATTTTATGCATCAGCGTATCGGGAATTTTGCTGGACGAGAGGCCGGTGGCATCCACCAATACCGCATCGCCCTCCCGCTTGCATTTGCAGCCCACGCTTTTCAGTATCTCCAAAGAGCAGTCCACATCATTTAAATTCGGGCAGCCGCGGATAATGCTTACCCCTTCGCCCAGCACGGTGGCCGCCAAAATCGGCAGTACGGAATTTTTGGCGCCCTGCACCCTTGTACTGCCCACCAGCGGAACACCGCCGGTTATCTCTATTTTATACATTCTGCACCTCCATAGTATGGAAAAACATTCGCATTTCATACTATGCGGTGTGTGTCCTTCTTGTTACCGCGTGTTTTCACATACCCACGCATAAATCCGCGCGCAGGCATCGGTAATGGCCATATCCTTCGCCGCCCTTTCCATGCGGGCCAGACATTCGCGGTCTGAAAGGAGTGTTTTGATTTGCCCGGCCAGAATTTCGCCGGAAAGCTCTGATTCCGGCAATAGCACCGCCGCGCCGTTTTTCTCCATCGCGCGGGCGTTGTGCGTCTGATGGTCGTTCGTAACATTGGGACTGGGAATTAAAATCGAAGGTTTCCCCAGCGCGCAAAGCTCACTTATCGTAATGGCACCTGCGCGTGTTATGGCTAAATCTGCCGCTGACAGCACTTCGTCCATATTGTGAATATACGGCACAATTTTTTTGTTCTCACAAAGCCGTATATTTTCCTCGCGGATTTTTTGCATGACGGCCTCGTAATTCCTTTCGCCTGTGGAGGCAATAATGCCGTAATAGTCCTGTCCGCCCATCTGCAAAAGCTCTATTAGCATATCGTTTATTTTTTGCGCGCCCAGACTGCCACCGCTGATAAGAACAAGCGGCTCGCCGCTCTTTTCTCTCTTCGGTGCGGAAAGAAGCTCGGGACGGATAGGGTTTCCCGTAAGCAGGACGCGTTTTGGTTTTTTTTCGAAATATTTTTCCGTTTCCGGAAAGCTTATGGCCGTATCGGCCTTGCGGCCGGCTATGCGCACAGCAAGACCGGGGAATACATTTTGTTCATGGATAAGCGAAGGAATTTTGAGGCTGAACGCAGCCAGCAGAACAGGCAAGCAAACATAGCCGCCCGTACCGATAACCACATCGGGGCGAAATTCCCGGAGAATTTTTTTCGCCGCAAATCGGGAAGTAATAAGCCGGGATGCCGTTTTCAGGTTCTGGAGACTAATCTTTCGGCGAAGCCCCTGTACCTGAATACAGGAAAGGGCATATCCCGCGTGGGGTACGAGCCTCTCCTCCATACCGCCGCGGTTGCCGATAAAGAGAAACTCCGCATGAGGGTCCTTTTCCTTTATGAAGTTAGCGATGGCAATCGCGGGATAAATATGGCCGCCTGTACCGCCGCCGGACAATACAATTCTCATTTTTTATTCTCCTCCCGCCGCATAGTTCCTTTTGGTTTTATGTGACGCGAAACATTCAGCACCACGCCCATCGCCGCCATAATAAATATGAGGGACGAGCCACCTGCGCTGAAGAAGGGGAGCTGCATGCCGGTATTGGGAATGGAGGCCGTTACAACCCCTACATTAATCAGATACTGCAAGCCGATAATGGAGATGATGCCGAAAACAGAAAGGCTGGAAAATACATCGGGCGCATGCAGCGCAATATAAATGCCTCTCGTAATCAAAAGGGCAAAGAGCACCGCTACCAAAATGGCACCGAAAAAGCCGAGCTCCTCACAGATAATGGCGTAAATATAGTCATTGTGCGCTTCGGGAATATACAAAAACTTCTGCCGGCTCTGCCCAAGTCCGAGGCCGAAAAGTCCGCCCGATGCGATGGCGTAAAGGCCCTGTACAATCTGGTAACCCGTGTCCGACGGGTCGGCAAACGGGTCCATAAAGGCGAGGAGGCGCTTTAGGCGATATTCCTCTAAAAAGGCCGCCGGTACAATAACGGCAAGGCCGGCCATTCCAATACAGACAAGATGCGAAATCTTAGCGCCGCCTGCCACCAGCAGAATGATGCCTGTCATGAACATAACAATCGCACCGCTTAGGTGGTCCTGCAAAAGCATAATGCCTAAGATAACACCGAGTATCCCGAGATACGGCAGAAGACCGTGCACAAAATTCTGGATGTGGCCGCGCGGCTTTTCCGCCATGCGTTTGGCAAAGAAAAATACAAGCGCGAACTTGGCAAGCTCCGAAGGCTGAAAGCGGATAGGCCCGATTGCCAGCCAGCGCTGCGCGCCGCCGCCTGTACTGCCGATGAGAAGCACCAGTCCCAAAAGCACCACCGCACCAATAAATATGATATTGGCAAACCGCTTTATCAGGCGATAATTCGTGTGCGTGGCAACGCCCATGGCGACAAAGCCGAGCGCCGTCCACAAAAGCTGTCTTTTAATATAGTACAGCTTATCTCCCTCATTGTAAAAGGCCGAGGGTGCGCTGGCGCTGAACACCATAATAAGACCAAATACCAGCATGGCCAGTACAATGGCAAGAAACGGAATGTCTATCCCTTGTAGGAACATCTTTTTTCCCTGCTTTTTCACCTTCGGGCACTCCTTTCCCTTATCGTATGGAAAAATAGCAAACCGCACACGCGGCAACCGTGAGCAGCGTAAAGACCGAAACAATTTTCACTTCGTTCCAGCCGCACATCTCAAAATGATGATGGATAGGACTCATTTTAAAAATCCGTTTGCCCGTCAGCTTGAAGGAAGCAACCTGCAAAACAACAGAAAGGGTTTCTGCTACATAAATAATACCGCATAACACCAAAAGAAGCTCCTGTCGCATCAAAATAGCAGCCGCGGCCACAAAGCCGCCGAGGAACAGGGAGCCGGTATCGCCCATGAACACCTTGGCAGGGTGTACATTAAAGAGAAGAAAGCCTAAAATTCCGCCCGATAAAACGAGGCAGGAAAGGCAGAGCGAGCCATTTCCTTGTATAAAGGCTACCAGCGACAAAAAGAGCGAAACGGCTAAGGTAACAAAGCCGGCAAGACCGTCAATCCCATCGGTAAGGTTAACGCCGTTTACAAAGGCCAGCAGTACAAAGGCCGCAAAGGGCAGGAAGAAAACGCCTAAATTTATCACCTTTCCCACAAACGGCAGGATAATGCGCGTATCGAGCCATCCGTTGTAAAGGAGAAATAAGAGGAAGGCAATCGTCACCAGCAGCTGCGCCAAAAACTTTTGCGAAGCCGTAAGCCCCAGATTTCGTTTTTTAACTACCTTGATATAATCATCGCAAAAGCCGATGACACCAAAAAGCGTGGCACACGCCGCCACGGCCGCCGCCCCCATGTTCCGGATGAAAAACGGAGATACCATCAGGAAAGCGCCGATAAATATAAGGCCGCCCATTGTGGGAGTTCCGCTTTTTTTCCGGTGCCACTGCGGCCCCTCCTCGCGAATGCTCTGGCCGAACTTCAGCCGCCGCAAAAGAGGTAAAAGGAAAACGCCTAAAACAGCGGCCACCGCAAAGGAGATGACAAAGCTTATTGTTCTTTCCATATCCATCACCTGATTTTTTCAAAAATTTCTTCCATTTTCATACCATGCGAGCCTTTAATGAGCACCCTGTCGCCCTCTTCCAAAATATCGGCAAGGTAGGACGCGAGCGCGTCATTTTCCGTAAAGCTCTCGACCAACGGCACGCCGCCTTCTTTAGCGCTGTGCGCCGTAAAGGCCGAAAGCGGGCCACGGGTCAGCACCATGTCTATCCCAAAAGCGGCGGCCTTCTCGCCCACCGCGCGGTGGCATGCTTCCCCAATTTCCCCAAGCTCCAGCATATCGCCCAAAACGGCAATCCGCCTTTTGGCGTTGCCACTTTTTAGCATCTCGAGCGCCACCGAAACGGAGGCAGGGCTGGCATTATAATAATCACAAAGTACCACAATGCCGGGGCGGATTTCCACTTCCGTCTGCCGAACGCCGTCAGGCCGATAGTTTAAAAGCCCCTCGCGTGCCTTTTCTGCCGGCACGCCACATTCTCTCCCGACCGCGACCGCGGCCAGCGCATTATACAGGTTATGCTTTCCGCCTACAGGGACGGAAAACTCCATTCCGAATACTGAAAAGCTGTTCTCGCCCGAAAGCTTGCCTCGTATTTCGCACGCCGCATTGTCAAAGCCAAACCGCACCACGCGGGCATGCGGGAGTGACAAGTCTTGCAAAAAGGGGTCATCGCCGTTTACAAAAAGCACACCGCCCTCCGGCAGACCTTCTGCAATTTCCAGCTTTGCACAGCGTATATTTTCCTGTGAGCCGAGGCTTTCTATATGACTAAGTCCCACATTCGTAATAACAGCCACATCCGGCTTTGCAATTTTCGTAAGATAAGAGATTTCGCCTCTGGCACTCATTCCCATCTCGATAACAGCCGCCTCGTGCGCCTTTGTTAATCGCAAAATGGTGAGCGGGAGGCCGATATGGTTATTGAAGTTGCCTTCTGTTTTTAATGTATGGTAAGAAGCGGAAAGTACCGCCGCAATCATTTCCTTTGTTGTTGTTTTTCCGACCGAGCCGGTGACGCCCACCGTCCGGACAGAAAATTTTTTGCGATGATACGCAGCAAGGGCGCCCAGCGCCTTTACGCTGTCCCCCACCCGGATATAGGCACAGCCCGCAGGTGCCACCGCCTCCTCCTGGCCGATAACCACCGCCGCCCCCTCCGAGAAGGCAGCTGCGATAAACCGGTTGCCGTCAAAATTTTCGCCGCGTATAGCTATAAAAAGCGCGTCTTTTTGCAAAGCGCGGCTATCGGTGGAAATGCTTTTCACCGTAGCTTCTTCCGCGCCCGAAAGCCGGCCGCACACGACTTTTGCAATTTCAATGGCTCGCATTTTTACATAGCTCCTTTACGAGGATGCGCTCGTCAAATTCTATCGTTTCATCCTTTAAAATCTGGTAGGTTTCGTGTCCCTTCCCTGCCAGAATAATCACATCGCCTTCCCTTGCATACTGCATGGCATAGCGGATAGCCTCCTTACGGTTTTCCACCACCGCATATTTATCGGGATGGGCTTTCATGCCCTCCGCAATATCACGGATAATGGCGCCCGGCTCCTCCGTTCTCGGATTATCGCTGGTAACTACCGCAAAATCGGAAAGCTCGGCCGCGATTTTTCCCATGAGCGGTCGCTTCGTTTTGTCGCGGTCGCCCCCGCAGCCAAAGAGGGTTATCACGCGTCCTTTCGCAAAGCCGCGTACGGTGCGTATGATATTTTCGAGCCCGTCAGGCGTGTGTGCATAGTCAATCAGCACGGTGAACGGCTTTGCCACCGGCACCACCTCGGCTCTCCCCTTTACACCCTTTGCCAGCACAAGGCCCTTTAAAATATCGTCCATCGGTATACCCATGCCAAGGCAGGCCGCCGTCGCGGCGAGCGCGTTATATACCGAAAACATGCCCGGAATGCCCAGGCGGATTTCATAAGGGGTATCGCCAAGGGTCGTGCTGCATATCACGCCGCGTTCGCTCAGGCGTATATTCTGCGCCGCAAGGTCGTTTTCCGTTTTTATGCCGTAGGTCAAAGAAGGACATGTCGCCATATCCTGTATCGTTTTGGCGTACGCATCGTCGCCATTGATAACGCCGTGGCGTGCCATGGAAAAAAGCTTTGCCTTACAGGCGGCATAGTTTTCCATATTTTCATGAAAATCCAGATGCTCCCTTGTGAGATTGGTAAAGACAGCCTCGTGAAAACGGATGCCATGCACGCGGGAAAGAGCAAGGGAATGTGAGGAAACCTCCATAACCACATGCGTTATCCCCATCGCCACCATCTCGGCCAGCATTTTATGTAAATCCAGAGATTCCGGTGTGGTGCGGGCCGCCGCCTCTACCCTATCGCCGATAATATTCTGGTTTGTACCGATAAGTCCTGTTTTATACCCTAACAAATCCAGCACCTGTTTTATGAGATATGTCGTTGTCGTTTTGCCGTTGGTACCGGTCACGCCGATAATTTTCAGCTTCTCGGCAGGGCGCCCATAAAACTGTGCCGCCACCTCCGCCATGGCGCGGCGCGTATCGGGACAAACGGCCGTCGGAACACCCCAGTCGCCCTTTTCCTCCGCCAAAATGGCGGCAGCTCCCGCCTGTACGGCCTTTTCGATAAACCGATGTCCGTCTGTATCAAAGCCCCGCACAGCCACAAAAAGGCTGCCGGGCGTTACTTTTCTCGAATCGTTTGTAACAGCGGTAATATGCGTATCGCCGCCAAAGAGCGTATGCTCTGTATTTTTTAATAATTCGCAAAGTTGCATTTTGTTCCTCCATTTGCCTTTTTACCGGGGACCGCTCCCCTTTTATTCATTACCGGCATAACGGAATTCCACCTGTACCACCGTACCTTGCGGAACCTCTGTGCCGGCCGCCGGTTCTTGCCGCACAGCTTGTAAAATACCGGGCGCATCCAGCTTTCCTGTGCCGCGCAGCATAAAGTTTAAGTTTTCACCCGCAAGGCCGGCATTCACCTCGGAAACACTAAGCCCCACCAAATCCGGCACTACGGCTTTTTCTTCGCTGCCCTCATCCGTGTACAGAATACAGATGGCACCACGCCGTACGGCTGTGCCGGCGCGCGGCATCTGGCTCTCTATCTTGGCATCGCTATTCCCCACCACATGGTATTTAAGACCGGCCGCCACCAGAATTTCAGCCGCCTCGCCGGCTGTTTTTCCGGTTACATCCGGCATATTGATATCGGCATCCGCCTGTTCTCCCTCGCTGTACTGGCGCTCCACGCCCATATAACGGAGAGAATCCTCCATAATACGCCCCACCACCGGTGCGGCAATAAGGCTTCCGTAATATTCCCCTACCGGTTCGTCTAAAATAACAATACAGGCAAGCTGGGGGTCATCTGCCGGTGCAAAGCCGAGGAAGGACGCCACATATTTCTGGTTGCCGCGCGGTTGCTTTTCACTCGTGCCTGTTTTGCCGGCTACGCGGTATCCCTTTACATAAGCGTTCTTACCGCCGCCTTCCGATACTACACCCTCCAGCACCTCGCGCATCTGCCGGCTGGTTTCGGCCGACACGACCTGCCGCACCACCGTAGGCTCCGTAACCTTTACGGCCTTTCCGTCCGCGTCGCGGATTTCCTTTACGATGTATGGCTTCATCAGGTTCCCGCCGTTGGCAAGGGCACTCATGGCCGTAATCATCTGCAGCGGTGTGACATTAAAGCCCTGCCCGAAGGAGCTGGTTGCCAGCTCCAAGGCGTGCATTTGCTCTTCACTGAAGAAAATGCCGGCCGCCTCACCGGGAAGCTCAAATCCTGTCGTTTCGCCGAAGCCGAAGTTTTTGTAGTATTTGCGGAATCTCTCGACCCCAATCCGCGCGCCGATTTCCATGAAAACAGGGTTGCAGGAGTTATGTACGCCTTGTTTGAAGGACTGGGCACCATGTCCCGTTGTTTTATGGCATCGGATGGTTACGCCCGATACGGTGTGGCTACCACTGCAAACAAAGCCTTCCTCAAGGCCCACAAGGTTTTCCTCCAGTGCTGCCGCGGCCACTACGGCCTTAAAGGTAGAGCCCGGCTCGTAGGTATCGACCACAGCCTTGTTTCTCCAGAGCTTATTCAGCTCCTTCGTGTATGCCGTGTTCCGGTCCTCACCCTCCAGCGCATCCAGCGCCGACAAAACCGCCTCGTCCTGGATGGTCATCGGCTGATTTAAGTCGTAATCCGGCTTTGTAGCCATCGCCAGAATTTCGCCCGTTTTCGGGTTCATCACAATCGCGGCTGCGCCACCCTGCACATTCGTTTCCGCCACCGCGGTCTCGAGATGCTTTTCTACGAAGTGCTGAATAGTCTCGTCAATCGTCAGCACCAAATCGCTACCCTCTACAGGGTCCATATACTGCTCATACTCATACGGCATATCGGAGCCGTTGGCACTTTTGGCCGTAATAATGCGGCCGGCTCTGCCTTTGAGAACATCGTCGTACACACTCTCAAGGCCCCATAGTCCCTGATTGTCGTCCCCGGTAAAGCCGATGACATGGGAAGCGAGACTGCCGTTTGGATAGTAGCGCTTTGTATCGTTATCCAGGCGTATCCCTGCCAAATTCAGCGCGCGTATCTCCTCGGCCTCCTCCGCCTCCACGCGTCTTTTCACAATCTCATAATAGCTGTTTTTCTGTGTTTTGGCGTAAATAGTATCATAGTCCATTTCGAGAATATCCGAAAGCGCACGCGCCACCTCTTCGGCATTCCCTTCCTCGCGGATAGTTACCGGCACCACGCAGACCATGTTGGTACTTGCGCTTTGTGCCAGCACTTTGCCGTTTCGGTCGTAAATGGTACCGCGCTTTGAGGACACCATGCTGTCACGCGTTTGCTGCTGGATAGCGGCTTGCTTTAGGGAAGGCCCTTTGATAATCTGCAAATACCCTGTACGCAGCAAAAGAACGGCCATTCCCAGAAGAAGAAGACCGTACAGAAAAACCATTCTTTTTTTAATGTTAACCTTCTTTCGCAAAGCGCGTTCACTCCTTGCTTATATCAAAAGCGGGAGCGGGTCCCTCGGGCACGCTCCCTCGCTTGTATATCTTATGGGCCATCAGCCGAAATATTCCAAAACATTCTGGGCCATCGCGGAAAAAACATTTTCCCGGACTGCCTTCTCGGCCGGCTCTGCATAGTCACAATTCCCCATGTTTATATACACCGTTTGTGCCTTTGTCGGGCGTTGCATGCCGAGCCGCGTGGTTGCCTCCTCTTCGATTTTCCGGAGGTCCATGCCTCTCTCTATCTCGAACTGCCTCGCCACGACCTGTGCATTTACGCTATCCAGTTTTTTCTCCAGCTGCGAGATTTTTGCATTTTTTTCGAGAATCTGCGAATTACTCAAAAGAAGTCCGAAAGCCAGCAAGATAGCGGCTCCCAGTAAAATCATGCTTTTTACGGCCGCATAGTTTTTCCTATGTTTGCGTACGCGCACCCTTCTTACTACGCGTGTTTTCGGTCTTTCCGCGTATTCCCGTTCGTACTGATAGGCGTTGTTTCCGTATACCGGTACCTGCATGCTTTCACCTCTTTTCTGCAATTCTCAGCTTTGCGCTCCGCGCTCTCGGATTTTCTGCCAGCTCTTCTTCGCTCGGCAATATGGGTTTTCGGCTTATTATCCGTATGGTGGGTTTTTTTCCGCAAATACAAACCGGGTACTCTTTCGGGCAGGTGCAGCCGACTGCTGCCGCCTGGAAGGCGTTTTTTACTATCCTGTCCTCCAGAGAATGGAAGGTGATAACGGAAATCCTGCCACCCTCCCGAAGGCTGTCCATCGCATCGCCTAAAGCCTCCTCCAGCGCCGAAAGCTCTCCGTTTACCGCAATGCGGATGGCCTGAAAGGTACGCTTTGCGGGATGTGGCCCGTCGCGCCTTGCGCCTTTGGGGACCGCCGCTTTTATGATGCTTACCAGCGATAGGGTTGTTTCTATCGGCGCCTCTTTCCGCGCCGCACAAATAAACGCGGCAATCCGCTTTGCCCATTTTTCTTCGCCATACTCTGCAATAATACGGAAAAGCTCGTCCTCGCCAAATTCGTTTACCACCTCGCGTGCGGAGAGGGCGTTTTCCCTGTCCATCCGCATATCAAGCGGCGCATCCTGCATGTAGGAAAAGCCACGCTCGGCCGTATCCAGCTGTGGTGACGATACGCCAAGGTCCATCAAAACGCCGTCAACCTTTTGTATATCGAGTGCTGAAAGAACACTTTTTATCTCTTTGAAATTGCTTTTTACAGGGGTGAACCGTTTTCCGAACACGGCAAGCCTTTCGCCTGCAGCCGCAAGCGCCGCCGCATCCTGGTCAATGCCGATAACATGGCCGCCGCGGGTCAGGATTTCCTCGCTGTGTCCGCCGCCGCCCAGCGTCATATCTACATACAGGCCGCCTTCTTTGACACAAAGCCCGTCCACCGTTTCCTGCTTCAGTACCGTGGTATGGCAAAACTCCGTCATACACCCATCTCCGAAAGACGGGCCGCCGCCTCTTCCATACTCAGGCCGTCCGCATCGTTATTATAGTTTTCCCACGCCGCGCTGTCCCAGATTTCCACGCGCGAGAAGGCACCTACAATAACGACCTCTTTTTCTATCCCCGCATGCTCGCGAAGATGGGCCGGCAGGAGAATTCTACCCTGCTTGTCCGTTTCACAGGTAACCGCACCGGCAGCAACAATACGGAGAAGCCGGCGCGCATCGGCGTTATGGCCGGGCATACGCATCAGCTGTGCGGCAAATTCTTCCCACTCCGCCTCGGAATAAACGGAAAGACAATGCTCGTAGCCCTTTGTTACAACAAAGTTTGCACCCAGCTGTTCCCGAAAGCGAGAAGGCATGATTACGCGCCCTTTCGCGTCCAGATTATGACAATATTGACCCATGTACATGCTTTCTCACCCCCACTTCGTTCCACAATGTTGCACATTCTACCACTTATTGCAATTTTACACGATTTTTTCTTGAATTTCAATACTTTTTTAAAAATTTTTTTAATTTTTTTCGCATCTTTTTTTACAGATTGAAAACAATACTATATATTTGATGTTTCATTTGTGTAACAACAAGATATAGTGTCCGTCTTTTTTCTCTGTACTTTTATTTTTTATTATATAAGGAATATTCCCGACAAAAAGCAATATACTAACTGACAGAAAGGATGCGTTTGCTTTGAAAAAACTATTGGGAACTCTCATAACGGTTTTGTTATCCGGCGCCGTTGCCTTTTTTGTTTCGGTCGTCATGCTGGACAAGGCTCCTGCCGAAAGCACGGACTCTCTTTCCATGGTGGCGGAGGCGGATATGTCCATTGTTCCGGAGGTGGCAGCCAAAATTTCGCCTTCTGTGGTGGGCGTTTCTTCGATAGCCCAGACCCACTCCTTCTCCGCACCGACCTCTACCCAGAGCATGGGAAGCGGTGTTATCATCAGCGAGGACGGTTACATTCTTACAAACCATCATGTTATCGGGGAAAAGAGCCAGATTTTTGTGACACTCTCGGACGGACGGACAGTGCGCGGTGAGAAAAGCTGGAGCGATGCGGCACTCGACATCGCGATTGTGAAAATAGAAGAAAGAGGCCTTACGGCGGCCGTTTTGGGCGATTCGGAAGCGCTTTCGGTGGGCGAGGCTGTTTTGGCGGTGGGCAACCCTCTGAGCCTGCAGTTTCAGCGCACGGTGACCGCCGGTATTGTGAGCGCGAAAAACCGCATGCTGTATCTCAGCACCGGCGGCAGCCTTATGGAAAACCTTATCCAGACCGATGCCTCCATAAACCCCGGCAACTCCGGCGGCCCGCTTGTGAATATGCGTGGTGAGGTGGTCGGCATCAACACCGTAAAAGCACAGGATGCCGAGGGCATGGGCTTTGCGATTGCGATAAACTTATGCCGCCCCATCGCGGAAAGAACGATTGCCGAAGGAAAATACGAAATGCCGTATCTCGGCCTTTATGCGTACGACAAGGAAACGGCACAGTATATGCAGGCCGAGGCCCCCGCGGAAGGGCTTTATATCAGCGAGGTACAGCCGAAAAGTCCGGCCCGCCTTGCCGGTCTTACCCGCGGCGATGCGATTACGGCTATCAACGGCGAGCCTTTAACGCGTATGTCCCAGCTTCGGGAAAAGCTCCTCTTTTGCCGCGTGGGCGATACGGTGGAGCTGGAAATTTTGCGGGATGGTACAAGATTTACCGCCACTGCACAGCTTCGCCGCGAGCCGTAATGAAAAAGCTTTCGCCTACCTCTTTTTTTGCATTGACAACCGATGGAATTTCGTGGTATAATAACGGCGATTTATAAGGCTACAGATGATAAGGAGGCACTATCTATGAGTGAAAACTGTACGCATAATTGCTCCACCTGCGGAGAAAGCTGCCAAAGCCGCACCGCACCGCAGAGCTTTTTGGAAAATCCGCATCCGATGTCAAGCGTAAAGCGCGTGATTGGCATTGTCAGCGGAAAAGGGGGCGTTGGCAAATCCCTCGTCACTTCCCTTCTGGCCGTTTTAATGCAAAGAAAAGGATACACCGGCGGCATCATGGATGCCGATATCACGGGGCCGTCTATCCCGAAGGCCTTTGGTCTTTCCGAGAAGGCAAAGGCTATTGAAAGCGGCATTTTGCCTGTCGTTACGAAAACAGGTATCCCCGTTATGTCCTTAAACCTTCTTCTCGATAATGAAACCGACCCTGTCGTCTGGCGCGGGCCGGTCATTGCCGGAACGGTAAAGCAGTTCTGGACCGATGTTATCTGGGAGGATGTAGACTACCTGTTTGTCGATATGCCGCCCGGCACCGGCGATGTGCCGCTCACCGTTTACCAGTCGCTGCCGCTTGACGGGATTGTGGTCGTTACCTCGCCGCAGGAGCTGGTAGGCATGATTGTAGGCAAGGCGGTGCGTATGGCGGAAATGCTTTCTGTTCCCATACTGGGTATTGTAGAAAATATGTCGTATTTTGCTTGTCCCGATTGCCATGGAAAGCACGCCATTTTCGGGGAAAGCCATGTTGACGAATTTGCCGCGCGCTACGGCGTGGATACGGTGGCGAAAATCCCGATGAGTCCGGCACTTGCGGCCGCTTGCGACCGTGGCGAAATTGAAGGCTTTACCGGCGATTTTCTGGACGCGATGGCAGAGAAAATCCTGGCGGCTGTGCCGGTGGAAAAATAAGCACATTTGTAAAACAGACGGGGCAGGGAGAAATCCCTGCCCCTTTTGCAGTTTTGGCTTGACAGTCCCTTTTCCCTGTGGTATAATATGGACATATATCCACTTATACTTTGGAAAGGAAGGAAAAAACATGAAAAAAGCAGACATCGGTCTCGTCGGTCTTGCCGTTATGGGCGAAAATCTGGTTATGAATATGGAAAGCAAGGGTTTTACCGTTGCCGTTTATAACCGCACGGCTGACAAGGTAAAAAATTTCGTGGAAGGCCGCGCCGCCGGTAAGAACATTATCGGCACCTACTCTTTAGAGGAGCTGGCCGCAAACCTCGCAAAGCCCAGAAAGGTTATGCTGATGGTAAAAGCCGGACAAGCGGTTGACAACATTATTGACCAGGTTATCCCCTATCTCGAAGAGGGCGATATTATTATTGACGGCGGTAACTCGCACTTCCCGGATACCATCCGCCGCGCTGACTATGTGGAAAGCAAGGGCCTCTTATATGTCGGTACAGGCGTATCCGGCGGTGAAGAAGGCGCTTTGAACGGTCCCAGCATGATGCCCGGTGGTTCTCCGGCAGCCTGGGAATATGTAAAGCCGATTTTCCAGGGCATCTGCGCCAAGGTGGAAGACGGCACACCCTGCTGTGACTGGGTTGGCGAAGGCGGCGCCGGTCACTTTGTAAAGATGGTACATAACGGCATTGAGTACGGCGATATGCAGCTGATTTGCGAAGCTTACCAGCTTATGCGTGACTATCTCGGCATGACGGCTGACGAAATGCACGAAGTATTCGCCGAATGGAACGAGGCAGAGCTTGACAGCTACCTCGTTGAAATCACGCGCGACATTCTGGCATATAAGGACACCGATGGTGCTCCCATTGTAGATAAAATTCTGGACACCGCGGGACAAAAGGGCACCGGCAAATGGACCGGTATTGCCGCGCTCGACGAAGGCGTACCGCTTACCCTTATCGGCGAAGCTGTATTTGCCCGTTGCCTGTCTGCTATTAAAGAAGAGCGCGTAGCCGCTTCCAAGGTTCTCACCGGCCCCGCTCCGAAGTTTGAAGGCGACAAGAAGGCGTTTATCAACGATATCCGAAAGGCTCTCTTTGCCGCGAAGATTGTTTCCTACGCACAGGGTTATACCTTAATGCGTGCCGCAGCTAAGACCTATGGCTGGAACCTTAACTACGGCGGTATTGCTCTTATGTGGCGCGGCGGCTGCATCATCCGCAGCGTATTCCTCGGCAAGATTAAGGAAGCCTTTGATAACAATCCGGCTCTTACGAATCTCCTGCTTGACCCCTATTTCAAGGGCATCATTGACGATGCACAGGCAGGCTGGCGCCGCGTTTGTGCCGCTGCGATGACAAACGGTATTCCTGTACCGGCCATGAGCACCGCGCTTTCCTACTATGATGGTTACCGCTGCGAAAAGCTGCCGGCCAACCTTCTCCAGGCCCAGCGCGACTATTTCGGTGCACACACCTACGAGCGTCTGGACCACGCAAGAGGTGAGTTCTTCCACACCAACTGGACAGGACACGGTGGCAATACCTCGGCATCCACTTACACCGTATAATATAGCTTTCCAAAGGATGCAAGGGGATGTTTAAGTTTTAAACATCCCCTTTTTTCCAAAAAGGAGCCTTTCTATGCCGTATCAAACCTTAAAAAATCAACTGAAAACCGATACCCTTCTGCCCTGCTACCATTTTTTTGGCGAGGAGCAGTATCTTAAAAATCACTATATAAAGCTGATAAAGGAAAAAATCGTGGCGGAGGAGCTTGCGGCCTTCAATTATGTCGTTTTAGAGGGGAATGTTTCTCCCGAAAGCCTCCTTACCGCGGTGCAAACACCGCCCATGATGGCGGAAAAAAAGCTGGTGCTTTTGAAGGATACGGGGATTTTTACGCCCGGCGCGGCAGGGAAAGCGCAAGCGGCGGCGCTGTTTGCCGATTGGCCTTCCTATGTGCATCTCATCGCGGCAGAGGAAAAGTTTGATAAGCGAAGCGCCGCGTACAAGGCCTTTTTGGAGATTGGTCTTTCTGTCCCGTTTGCCTACCGCACGCGCGCCGATATCCGCGCATGGGTGATAAAGCTCCTAAGGCAAAACGAAAAGGAAATGAAGGGCCCTGCACTGGAGGCATTTTTAGATGCCGCAGGGGTGGATATGTACGGCGTTTTAGGGCATCTTGAGAAGCTGGTGGCCTTTGCGGGGAGCCGGAAGGAGATTAAAAAAGAGGATGTGGACGCGCTTTTGGTGCGCTCCCTTATGACAAAGGAGTATGTTTTGACCGATGCGCTCCTTTCGCGAAATCACGCGGCCGCGCTGTCTGCCCTATCTGACCTTTGGGAAATGCAGACCGCCCCTATTCGTATCCTGACCGTTATTGCCTCAAATTTCATGTCCGCGTACCACGCCCGCGCGCTACTGGATGACCATGTTCCCTATCCGGCTATCTCGGATGCACTTTCTCTCCCCAGCGCGTTTTTAGCGAAGAAAATGGTGGAGGCGGCCGGCAAAACAAACAGCGAACGACTATGTGCGGCCATCCACGCGATAAAGGAAACGGATTATAAAATGAAACTCGGCATGGTGGAACCCAAAACGGGAATTGCGCTCCTCTGCGCTACTCTTTTGAAATAACAAAAAAGGGATGTTCCAAAACGAAAGTTTTGAACATCCCTTTCTAATCTGTACTTATTTTTCGAGAAAATAGGTGGCTTCCATATCGGCTGTGGAAAGCGCAAAGGCGAGCGGAAAACGCTGGAACGCTTCGCCGACATTTCGGGCATCCTCACTCCCGGCAAAGCCCATGTGGTAACGGATGGCAAAGGCCTCCTCCCGCGTCAGGCGCATAAAGCCGGTGATGATATATACCGATTTTTCGCCGTGTCCGTAGGGTAAATCGTCACTATACTCAAAGGTGGGCACCTGCTTCCAGACGCCGTTTTCCTTCACATTCCGAACGCCCGGCTTATAGCAGTTAATTTTGCAGACATCGTGGAGAAGCGCCGCAATCGCGATGCTTTCTTTTTGCACGGAAAGACCGTAGGTTTCGCGAACGCGCTCTCTTTCGAGGTAGGCGGCAAGGCACCTGTATACATTTACGCTATGCTCCACAAGGCCGCCTTCATAGGCACCGTGAAAACGCGTGCTGGCCGGCGCTTCAAAGAAATCGCTTTGGGGGGAGGTAAGATATTCCAAAAGCTTATCGGCCCCTTCGCGCTTGATTTCGGCATTGTAAATCTCGATAAATTCTTCTTTCTTACGCATGCTATCCTCCTAATTGGCAAGCGAGATGGGAACGCAGCCTCCCAAAGGCGCGAGACCGCTCCATGCGTATATCGTGCCCGTGCCTGTCTTCTCATCGTCCAAAGTAAATTCGCAGTTTTGTGTTTCCCCGGTAAAGTCTTTTATTTCCATATAGGATAGCTTTTGTCCATCATAAAGGGTAAAGAAAACCTTGCCGGCCGCGAAAGGTGCCTTGTAAAATCTCACGATAAGCTTTTCTCCCTCTCGCTGGACGGAAACGGCCTTTATCGCCTCGCTCTCCCGGCTGACGGAAGAAAGGTCCTCTCCCGTTACATCATAAAGAAGTGTCCGCCCATCTACAAGCATACCGCAAATGATATCGTCCTCGCTCTCCTGTATGCGGTATGTCCGGTGGTCCGAGCCGTCAAGGGCCATGCAATAAATCCCGACCGGCGTATTATAAAAAATCCGGTCCTCTAAAAGACTGATATTTATCCCGAAGATAGGTCCGCCTTCGCCGAATTGCCACTTCCACGGGATATCGGCACGAACAATGCTTTCTTCTCTGTTTGTGCGGTCATACGAAACGATATCGTCCCCGTCAATATAATACCATTTGCCACCTTTATAAAAAAGGCCGCCCGAAACATATTCGCCGTTTTCCTTTTTCCAGAAGCTGTCGCTGTAATCGGCGTTCGCCACCAATGCCGTCTCCCAGCCGCCGTGGCCGGTTTCGGCTATGCCGGCATCACTCCGCAAAAAGTTTTCGTGCGTTACATAGCCGGCAACATCGCCCAAGTTCCCTACAAGAGGGTCACTCCCGGTTACATCCACATGGTACCAGTCTTCGCCGATTTGCACCATGTTCCATGCGTGGTTCATGCTGTCGCTTGACACATACACAGCCTCTATCCCAAGCCTGTCCAGTACATATATGTACCCCAGCGAATAGCCCTGACAAACGGCCTTTTTGTCGAGAAACAGACCGTCTATGCGGTGCGCGGGAAGGGGCTCACTTTGCTTTGACGCCGGTGTATCATACTCGTAATGCAGGACAAACCAATCGTGCACCAAAAGCGCCTTTTCCGCGTCCGACAGCCCCTCGTCAATACTATCGCAAATCCGCTCTACTTCCGCCTCAATGGCATCAGCCTTCTCCTGCAAGGCCGCCGCATCGTGAGCATATTCGGCATAAGTCTTTTCAAAAATAAGCCTACCAACGCGGCCGGACTGGGTCAGCAGCGTATACTCAAAGGCCGTTTTTACATAGAAAAGCTCAGGGTGCTCTAAAATGACACCGTAGAAAGCCGCCTTCGCCTCCTCGAGCGTCAGGTTATAGCTGCGGATATCCAGTTCCGAACGCCTTTCCACCAGCGCCGCATAAATTTCCTGCTGCAGGGACCCTCCCTTCGCGTTCATAAGAGAAACGGACGCGCCGGCCGGCGTAGCCGCATTGACCATTTGCGCATACCCTACCTCTTCCGCCGATACTATGCCGGTAAAAGCGATGCAAAAGAGCAGAGATAAAATTCCGATGTAAAGCAAGTATTTTCGCATTGTATTGCCCCTTTCTGTGTGTGATAAAGTTGCCTTTACATTACCCAAGATTTACTAAAACCGTCTTCCCATCCGCGCCATAAAGGAGATAGTCCCCACAGACGGATACAAAGGTGCAGGCGTCACTCGTACGAAAGTCAATCGTTTCCCCTGTCACCGCATGGTTCCCTGCCACAAGCAGACGGACTGTATCGGTAGGTGCTTCTCCGCTTATGACGAAGACCAGCTTTCCGTCCCTTATATAGGTTTGTGTACCTGTGCTTGTAGAGATTACGGTTTCCGGCGCATGCAAGCCATCTGCATACGCATCCAACCGAAATACAGCCGACCTTTTCCCGTCAATGGACTTCATGCTTGCATAAACCGTATACCTGCCTGTCGCACCGCAAAGCACCATATCGGGGTCCTCGCCTCCATCGTAGACAAGGTTTGTCTTGCCGCTTGCTTCTGCGTATCTGTACAGGCTTCCGTCCTTCCCGTAAAGAATCATCGTGCTGTCCGGTGCCATGGCGCTTATCCAGCCGTCATACACATAAAATTCGCCGTCGGCTTTGTCGATAAGCTTTTTCACCGTATGGCTGGCCGTATCTATTACATAAATACCGCTCTGGCAATCTTCATCCTCATAATCAAACGCCATGAAATATATTTTGTCGCCCAGAATTTTTATATTGTTCTCCGAAGGCACTCTGTCATACAGCTTCCCGTTTACTCTTATGCAGCCCACCCTTACTCTTCCGGGAAGAGCCGGCATTTCGTAGGTTTGCCCGTCTCTTGTGTAAGTGATTTTAGTTGCGGAATCAAAGTACGGGTTTTCACAGAATACGGAAATACGATTGTCTCTTACCCCGATTTCGGAATAGCCGTGTGCCGAGTAGAAATACGCATTTGGCTTCTCCGCCTCCACCGTTCTTGCCGCCGCATCTACCTTATAATATGTCTGTCTGGACATCACAGGACTTGAGCCGGTTGTATACGAAATATACATATCCTCCCCAAAGTTCCGGAAGCTTGCGGACCTTGAGAGGTTTGTGCTTGGTAGCTGATGCAGCAAATACGCGTCCTTCTCTGTTTCATGGAAAGCCGCATATATGGCGTTTTCCTCCCCCGCTTTTCCGTTATAGTAATAATACTCTCCATCAAATATGGCGGAGCCTGTAATATGGGGGAGATTTATGGTTTCCGTATGGTAATTGGTGGAATTTATGGAAAGGCCGTTTTCGCTGTCAAAAGAATACGCCCAGCCGAATTCCTCCACCGCAAAGCGCCATGTCAGCGGGAAATAGGTAACATCCCGGAAGGTAAGAAGGGGATATTCCTCTGTGAGATTGTCAATCTTCTTATGATTGACTATAATGTTAAAATCACAAACCGTCGGGGCAAAGCTTTTCTGGTTTTCTATTTCCTGCTTATACTCCCTGTACGCACATGTGATATTTTCTTTGTTTATGGAAAGCGTTCTTGTGTCGTTGTCCCAATTTGTTGTAAGGCCGAGATAACGGCAATCAAAATAAGTCATGGGCACATAGGTTATATCCTTATAAACAAGCAACGGAAACTGCCTGTAATGGCTTTCGATAGGCTGGCCATTAAACGAAACCGAAAACGAAGGCATGGCAGCCGTTTCTTTTGCAGTTACCGGTATTGCCCCGAGTACCATCGCGATAGCCAGTAGAACAAGTAATATTTTTTTCACGGAAACACTCCTTTCCTAAAATAAATTCTATATGTGTCAATTATAACACAGTCTACGGAAAAAGTCAATAAATGCGCGCGTGCTTCTGCCCTTTCGGGAAAAAATAATTTTTCTTTTTTCGGGTGACAAATTCGCCAAAATATGTTATACTTCTTATTAAAAGGAAAAGGAAAAGAGGTTCGCTATGCGAAAAGGACTGGTTTTAGAGGGCGGTGCCATGCGCGGCATGTTCACAGCCGGTGTTTTGGATGTGTTTATGGAAAATGGCATCGTTTTTGACGGCATTGTCGGCGTATCGGCAGGCGCGGTGTTTGGCTGCAACTTTAAGTCCGGCCAAATCGGGCGCGTGATTCGTTACAACACAAAATATTGCCGCGACAAGCGCTATCATAGCCTCCGTTCCCTTCTTAAAACGGGGGATTTATACGGCGCCGACTTTTGCTACCGCGAGCTTCCCGAAAAGCTCGATATATTTGATACGGAGGCTTATCGAAAAAATTCCGTCCCCTTCTATGTGGTTTGTACGGATGTGGAAACAGGGCTTCCCGTCTACAAGCGATGCGAAAGCGGCATAGGAGAGGATTTACTCTGGATGCGTGCCTCGGCCTCGCTCCCCTTTGTATCGCGCCCCGTAGCGATTGGCGACCGTCTTTTTTTGGACGGCGGATTGTCCGATTCTATTCCCCTTCGCTTTTTTGAGGATTTGGGCTACAATAAAAATGTAGTAGTTCTCACAAGACCGGCCGGCTATCACAAAAGAAAACGCCACGCGTCGCTTCTGCTCGGGCTACTTTTGCGAAAATTCCCGCGTGTGGCCGAGGTAATCCAAAATCGCCCGGCGGCCTATAACGAAACCGTCTCGTATGTAGGAAAAAGAGAGGCGGAAGGCAAAGCCTTTGTTCTTCGCCCGAGCCTTCCCCTTGGCGTCGGCAAAACAGAAAGAAACCCCGAAAAGCTCCTTGCGGCTTATCGGGAAGGAAGAAAAACGGCAGAAGAAAATTTAGAGACCCTTCGAGGCTTTTTAAAGGAATAACATGCAGCGTAGATATTTCTTTTGGTTTACGGTGGCTTTTCTGGCCGGCATCGGTCTTGCCGCCGGAAAATGGAGCCTTGTTTCCCTTCTTATTGGCGTGGGCACCCTCACGCTTATTTCTGTCCTTGCCCTTGTATTTTTAAAAGATGCGTTCCGAAAGCTGTGCATTTTGACCGCGGCGGGTCTTGTGCTCGGCTTTTTGTGCTTTACCGGGCAATATGCCTCCTTTTGCCATAAAACCGAACCGCTGGCAAACGATATCGTAACAGTTTCGGGGCGCGTAGAGGAGGTAAAGGAGGGGGAGCGCCTTCGTCTTTTGGTGCGCGGCACGCTGGAGGGGTTTGACCTATACTACCCGTCAGCCGCCGTATATGTATATCCCGATTTTTCCGCCTCCTTTGCCTACGGCGATATGGTCACGGTGACAGGGGAGGCCTATCCGCCTCTTTCCCCGCGGAATTTCGGAGAGTCCGATTATCGGTATATCTCTATGGGAAAGGGCGTGTATGCTTCCCTCTACCCAAAGTATACGGAAATGAAAAAGACAGGACACGCCGTTTCCCTTCTTCGCCCTGCCGATGCCGCACATACCCTTCGCACCTTTGTACAAGGAAAACTGCACGGGCGGACAAGCGAAAGGGCCGAGGGTTTCCTCCGCGCCCTTCTCACCGGCGACAAAAGCCTTCTGGGCGCAGAGGAGGAGGCACAGCTTCGCGGTGCCGGTCTTTCGCACATTGTGGCCGTATCCGGCCTGCATTTGCAAATGGTTGTTGGTGCCTGTATGGCCTTCCTGGGTATACTCCGGATAAAGCGGCGCACATTTTCTGTCATCTTGTATCTGCTTGTGGCATGGTTTTTTGTTCTGTTTACCGGTGCCTCCGCCTCCGTGCTGCGCGCCGCGCTTATGCTTACCGTCTTTTTCCTGGCCGATTTCTTCCGGCGGGATAGGGATAGTCTGACGGCACTTTCCGCCGCAGCCTTCTTCCTGTGTCTGGCAAATCCCGCTCTTTTATGGGATATTTCTTTTCAGCTTTCCTGCCTCTCTACCCTTTCTATATTGCTCTTTTTCGGGCCGCTTTATAAGGCCTTTTCGCTTTTCCCGCGCCCGATGCGAACGGGCCTTTCGGTATCGCTGGCCGCCTTTATTGGTGCGGCGCCCGTCGGCGCCTACCATTTTGGCACATTGACGCTTACGGGCATCCTCGCAAATCTCGCGGTTTGTCCCCTTTTGTCGCCTCTTATGCTCCTTGGATTTTCTGCGGTAACCTTCTCCGCGGTGCCGCTTTTATCTGACCTTTTGTTTTTCCTTTCGGATATTCTGGTTCGTCTCGTTCTCGGTGTGGCCGCCTTTTTCTCTGCGGCTCCTTTTTCTTCCCTCTTTGTAGGTCGGCCCACCGTTATTTTTCTTATCTGCTATTTTTTCTCGGCCACCGGGCTATATCTTTTTATGGGCAAAAAAGTGCGCACGGCTTTTCTTTGTATTTGCCTTTGCCTGATAATTCTTACAGGCGAGGCCATCGCCGGTCTTTACCCTGCCGCCACCCTTACCTTTTTAGATGTCGGAAATGGAAGCAGCACGGTGGTTTGCACGGAAAACAAGGCTTTTCTTTTTGATGGCGGTGGTAATCCTTATGTAGATACCGCGGCGCGTACGGTCCTTCCTTATTTACAGCGCGAAGGCATACAAAAGGTGGAGGCGGCCTTTCTGACAGGCTACCAAACGGACCATGCGGCAGGACTTCTGCCGCTTGTGGAGGGCGGGTATATCGGCACACTTTTTCTGCCGCACTATGCCGATTATACGCTAAAGCCCGCCCTCGCGGCGGCCGCAAGAAGAACGGGTACACCTGTTCGCTACCTGGGGGACGGCGATGTGGTTACGATAGGCGCGCTTCGCGTTTCTGCTTTTGATGCCGGCGCAGGGAGAGCGGAAAATCTATCCCTTTTGTACAGGCTGGATATAAATGGCGCGCGTATTCTTGTTACCGGCGACATAGATGAAAACGGCTTGCGGCGGCTTGTGTCCAGAGGTGCAGATATGGACTGCGATATTTTATTATTGCCACAGCACGGCGCAGCTGCCGGGGCTTTGCCGGCGTTTACCGATGCCACCTCTCCTTCCCTTGCCGTTTTGTCCTGCGCAGAAGATAGTCCCCTTTATCCCAGCCGCAAAACGCTTTCCTATTATGCCGAGAAAGGCATTCCGCTTTATCGCACCGACCAAAATGGTTCTATTCGTATCCGGCTTTCCCCGCGCGGCCGGCCCCGCGTGAGAACGCGCCTTCCGTAACAGAAAAGGCGTACCCGTCCAAAAACGGGTACGCCTTTCTTCTTATCGTGCGGCAATAACTTCCACTTCCACCAAAACGCCTTTCGGCAATTCCTTTACTGCCACGCAGCTCCGCGCCGGCTTTCCTGTGAAATACTTTGCATACACCTCGTTGAATGCGGAAAAATCTGCCATGTTCCCGAGGAAACAGGTTGTTTTAATCACCTTGGTAAGGTCCGTTCCCGCCGCCTCCAAAACGGCCGCGAGGTTTTGGCAGACCCTTTCCGTCTGCTCCGTGATGGTTCGCCCTACCACTTCGCCGCTTTCCGGCGAGAGGGGAATCTGCCCCGAGGTAAAGACAAGCTTTTCGGTGCAAATTGCCTGCGAATAGGGGCCGATGGCCGCCGGGGCCTTGTCAGTATGAATTTTCATATTTTCTATCCTCCGTTTCATAAATAAGGGGCGTAAAACAAGCTGTTTTACACCCCTGTTTTTGTATGGCCTTTATTTTGTAATCGTTACTGTCTGCATCTCAGCATCCCAATCGACCTTCGCGCCCAGAGCCTCGGATACAAAGCGTACCGGCAGATAGGTTCTGCTGTTTTCGATGAAGGAAGCAACATCCAGCTCGATTTCGTTGCCATTCACAACGGCCTTTGCCTCACCCACAACAAGACCGATGGCGGTTTCACCCATCTTTATCGTCACCATGCGGGTTTCTTCTTCCCAGCCCACCGTCGCGCCTAAGGCTTCGGCTACAAAACGGATGGGCAGCATCGTTCTGTCGTTTACAATCTTCGGCGCTACATCGTTTTCTACCGGTATACCGAATACTACAGCGGTCGTCCGGCTGATGGTCAGCACAATCGTCTTCGGCTGTTCCTTCGTAATCAGAACGCTCTGCGTTTCGGCCTCCCACTCTACAAGCGCGCCTAAGTTTTCGGCTACAAAGCGGATGGGCAGGTATGTTCTGTCGTTTTCGATGAAGGACAATGCATCCAGCTCTACCTCTTTGCCGTTTACCGTGGCTTTATTCTCACCGACAGTAATCTTAATTTCCGTACCCTCTACGGTTTTAATGGTTACGGTGCGTGTTTCCTCTGCCCAGCCTACTACGCCGCCGAGAGCCTCGGCTACAAGGCGGATGGGAAGCATCGTTCTGTCATTTACAATCTTCGGTGCTACATCGTTTTCAACCGCCGTGCCGTAAACGATAGCGGTCTTATCCCCAATGACAAGGATGATAGACGGCTCTGCTTTCTGCACTTCCCACTTGGCATACAAGGTCATGTTGCTCTGGATGGGTGTTGCAAAATCAAACCTGGTCTCGAAGGCCGCATCGGTGTACCAGCCGGCAAAGACATAGCCTTCTCTCATGGTAACCGGCTCCTTCGCCAGCTGACCGCCCTGTACCATCTGCGTTTCCGTTACCGAACCGCCATTTGCGCGGAAGGTTACGGAATATGTTTTCACCGTGGGCTTCACATTGCCGGAAATGGTCGGAGCGGATTCCGCTTCGTAAGCTACCAGTGCATACTCGGAGAATTTCTTGGCGTGGAGGATTATCTGGTTCTGGGAACGCTTAACCTCGATATATTCCCCGTCAGCATTCGGTCTGGTAGTAATCATGTGTGCTTCTGCACCGTGCATTCTGTATACAGCATAGCTTCCCTTGCCGCGCAAAGCGGTAGGAATTTCAATAACAATCTGGACTAAATCGTCCGTCTCGGCGATAGTTTCTCTATCCTCTTCTTCGCTGCCTTCGTACTTCGTAACCTTTTCAATCTCGATATCCAGCGAAACCTTTTCCGCTGCCGCGTCCTCACCGATGGCCGCATGCAGTTCGTTGGAAACCTCTTCTCTTTCTATAATACGGATTTCCGTTTCAATGCGTATATTCGTCACAACATCTTCCAAAACTCTGTCCGCGCTGTCCTTCATGCCGCCGTGGTGCTTAACATCTACCGTCACATGGCTGGTTTCCTTCTTTGTGTTAACCACTTCGTTACAATGACGGCATTTTTTGACATGGCCGGCCGCGTTCTGGCTGATGGTTACCCACTCATGCTCCGTTTTGGCCAATACGGTGGGTGCAGAAATTTCCTTCGTCATATCCGTACCGCTGAAGAGCTTTCCACATTCCGTACACTTGTAATAGGCACCCATACCTTCTGCATGACATGTCGCATACACGCTGGGAATGAGTACCGGTGTGTGTGCATGCGGTGCTATAACAATATTATCCTCCAGAACCTCACCGCAGCAGGAGTGTACTTTTCTCTTTTTACCTTCTTCAGTACAGGTTTCTCTCGTGATGATTTCTTCCACTATTTCGTTGTGCGTATGCTGAAGCTTTGCAATGGTTACGGATTTTACATGCGTGGGGTCGTGCAGACATGTTCTGGTACCGGCACCCTCTGCCTCTTCCGTAGGCGGCGTCGTTACCGAAATTTCACCGTACTTATGGCCGATGGCCGGAATATCAAATTTTTCCATTACCGTGAGGCCATCCATCTCAAAGTCGGCATTACATACGGCACAATGCTTATGCTCCAGAACACCGTGCTCCTCACAGCTTGCCGCCTTATACGCCACTGTTTCCAGCGTATGCGGTGCTTTGGGAATGATGGTGTGCGGTGTTAAAATGAGGTTACAGGCCTTACACTTTTCGGCGGCCGTAACACCTTCTCTTATACAGGTAGCAGCCAGGCCCGGTACGGAAACCTCGTTGCCGGCGTGGTTGTTCTTATCTTGCGGTACGATTATGCTCTTCAGCTCATATTTGCCCTCTGTATCGCGGAAATTCTTGTTACAAACGACACAGGCATAATGCTCTGTAACGCCCGCCGCGGTACAGGTGGCCGGAATGGCTGTAATGTGGGAAAGGGTGTGGCCCGTAGCCGGTATGGCAACCGGCGCCCCCACAGGCAGTCCGCAAGAGCAATACGGCTGTTTTTGGCCTTCTTCGGTACAAGTCGGCCGGACAGTGACGACCGCCAGCTCTTCTCTGGCTACGCAAACATGCGTAAGCTTCGGAATTTCAACGGTTTCCGTCGTGTCGCAACCATTTAGACACTCTCTCGTTTTCTCACCCGTCGCGGTTTCGGAAGGCTCTCTCACCGTTGTCCACTCACCAAAGTTATGCCCCGTAGCCGGTATGATTTTCTGCGAAGTCAATGTGACGCCGCAGGCACATCTTTCGCCGTCGGTAAGTCCCGCTATGGTACAGGTGGCTGCATGCCCCGGTACAAGAATACCGGTATGGCCAGTGGCAGGGATAACCGTCTGTGCTGTCAGAATGCGTCCGCACTCTGCACATTTTTCACCGGCAGAAAGTCCGCTTTTAACACAGGTGGGCGCAACGCCGGAAATGGCCGACGGTGTATGTGCACCTGTGGCCGGAATGATAAGCGATTCGTGCGTTACGATATCGCCGCCTACAAAGTCCGTTTTACACATGGAACAGGTTTCATGTGCCGCGATACCTTCTATAGCACAGGTAGGCTCAACGCGTGCAAAATTTATCTTGGTGTGCGGAATCTGCGGCGTTGTGCTCGGCCGTACAATACCTAAGGCACCACAGTCATAGCTGTTATGCGTACGGCAGATAATGCTTTCCGTCTTACCGTCCGCCGTACAGGTAGCCGGAACAGCCGGCTCTACCTCCAGCACATGATAGAAAAGGCCCTCTGTAGAGGTTACAATGTGCGAGGAACCGCCTACATACTCTACAACCTGCGTCTTGGAAGCGAAGGCTATCTCCGTTTTGCCGGACAAGGTTACGGAAACCTTGTGATTACCGGCCGAATTATAGGATACGACATCGTTTAAGAGGAAGGAGATGTCGCTCAGGTACACATCTTTGTTCTGCATAAGTGTACCGGCAGTAAGGCCGGTGCGGTTGGCATACGAAATCGTGAGCGTATTGCCGTCCAAACGCCGGTTGGTTTCTCTGAAAATACCGCCGGATTCCAAAACGCCTACCGACGAGGAGTTCAGATTGGCACCCATGCGAGCGGCCGCCGGATAGTTTATGGCCACCTTTACCGTTGTGGTAACAATGCCGGCATTAAACTCCGCGCGAAGTGTCTCGTCCGCCAGGAGCATAATCGTGATGAAATCCTCATCAAACAAGGCACGAACAGGCGCCATATCCAGCGTTGCCTTATAATCGACTCCTTTTTGCGAATTGGTTTCGAAAACAATCGGAAGGGCGGCCTCATAGCTGCCGCTCGTTCCACTTTCTCTCGCGCCTACATGCACGGCCAGCTCCATTTCCATAGGATTCGGCACATAGGCAGTTGTATCTACAATGGTTGCCGCAGAAGCGGTGGTCAGCATCGAAAGCAGTAAAATCCAAGCCAAAATAGAACATACAAGCTTTTTCATACCTGTCACTCCTTATCTTCATTTACAGATAATTATAGATGATATAATTATACAGAAAAAGGGTTGAAAAGTCAACCCTTTTTTCAAAAAAACGCCGAAATTTCCGCAAAAACCCATTATGACTCCTGTATTTCCTCTGCCAGCGTTTCCCATTCGGCGTATAATGTCTCCAGCTTCTCGGTAAGCTTTGCCACCTCGCCCGAAAGCTCCATGCACTTTTGGTAGTCGGCCCCTGCCGCCTCCAAAAGCGCATTTTTTTCGGTCAGCGCCGCCTCTGTTTCCGAAATCTCCGTTTCCACGCGCCCGAGGCGGTTTTTCTTCTTCCGCTCCTCGGCCTTTTGCGCCTTTTCCTCCTGATAGGTGCTTCCCTTCTTCGGCGCCGCTGTTTTTACGGCCGCCGCCGTCTTCTCGGCGCGCTTTTCGAGATAATAGGTGTAATTGCCTCCGTAGCTCTTTACCGCATCCGGTTCCATCGCCAGAATACGCGTGGCCAGCTTATTGATAAAATAGCGGTCGTGGGAAACAGCCAAAACGGTACCGCCGTATCCCAAAAGCGCCTCCTCCAGCGCCTCTTTGGCATCTATGTCGAGATGATTTGTCGGCTCATCCAGCAAAAGGAAGTTGGGCGCGCCCAGCAAAAGGCGCGTAAGTGCCACCTTTGCACGCTCACCACCCGAGAGGGTGCCGATGGTTTCCTGTACCATTTCGCCGCGAAGCCCGAGTGCTGCCAGCGCCGACCGAAGCTCCGTTTCCGTTTTGGCCGGAAAGGCATCCCGCACCACCTCAAGCGCTGTTTTTTGCGGTGGCAGGTCGCTTTGCGTCTGGTCGTAATAGCCGATATCCACCCTCGGTCCTATCGTCACGCGCCCCGCATCCGGCTTTTCCGCTCCGCGCAAAATCGACAAAAGCGTGGATTTTCCGCAGCCGTTTCGGCCTAACAGAAACACCGATTCCTGCTTTAAAATTTGTAAATCGACACCGGAGAAAAGCTTGTTCTTTGAAAAGCTTTTGGAAAGCCCTTCGGCGCGCAGCACCTCGTAGGCACTCTCTTGTCGGGGCGAAAAGGAAATGAAAACACCCTTTTCCTCCTCGGGCGGCTTTTCCATCGTTTCGGCAATGCGGTCAATCTGCTTTTGCTTGCTTTCCGCCATGCGGATATTCCGTTCGCGGTTAAATCGCCGTTGCGTTTCAATAATCCCTTCTATGCGGCGGATTTCCTGTTGCTTTTTCTGATAGTTTCTTTTGGCAAAGGCATATTCGGCCTCGCGTTTTTTCATAAATTCGGTATACGCACCCTCGTAGGCCGTAAACCGCCCGCCCGAAAGAAGAACGGTTTTATTCGTAACTCTGTCCAAAAAATAGCGGTCATGCGAAATAATGAGCGCGGCACCGCGCCAGGCGCGCAAATATTCCTCCAGCCATATACACGCCTCCATATCGAGGTGGTTGGTCGGCTCGTCCAGCATAATCAGATTGGCCTCGCTGAGGAGTAGGCGCACAAGGCTTGCCATTGTCCGCTCGCCGCCGCTGAGTACCCGGACGGGGCGCGTCAGCATTTCTTCGGAAAAGCCAACGCCGAGAAGGGCCGCCTTGCAGCGGCTCTTATATGTCAGCCCACCGCCTGTCTGATATGCCTCTGTAAGGGCATGCTGGCGCGCGGCCAGCACCTCCAAATCGCCGTTTCCCATATCAATATCCAGCGAAACCTCCAAAAGCGCCTCTTCCATTTTACGAAGGGGCGCAAACACCGATTCCACTGCCTCATAAAGCGTTTGGTCGCTATCAGCCATGGCGTGCTGCTCGAGATACCCGATTTTGCAGGTATTTGCCAGGGCTATCTGCCCGGCCGTTTGCCGTTCTGCACCCATGATAACGCGAAAAAGCGTTGTTTTACCAACGCCGTTTCCGCCGATAATTCCTATTTTGTCGTGGGGCTCCACCCCGAAGCTGCCGCCGGAAAAAAGCTCCCTTTCCCCAAAGCCGACGGCCAAATTCTGTACCTGTAAAATCGCCATTATTTCAGCATTTCCTCCGCAGTTTCGAGTGTTTTCGCCGTGATACTGTCCCCGCTTATCATGCGGGCAATTTCCTGTACCCGCGCCTGGGGCGAAAGGGCGGTGACGATGGTGGAAAAGCCCTTTTCTGTGTCCTTTTTTTCAATGGTAAACTGTGCGTCCGCCTTCGCCGCTATCTGCGGCAGATGCGTTACACACAAAATCTGTTTTTTCTCCGCCAGCGCCTGCAGCTTTTCGCCTACCTTCTGCGCCGCGCGGCCGCTGATGCCGCTGTCTATTTCATCAAAAATCAAGGTGTCCGCCTCGCTGCCTGTGTGCAGCGCCAGCACCGTCTGCAGGGCCAGACAAACGCGCGAAAGCTCGCCGCCCGATGCGATTTTGGAAAGCGGTTTTAGTGCCTCGACGGGATTTGTGGCAATAAAAAATTCCACATCGTCCGCGCCCGAAGGGCCGTATTCCTTCGGCTGTATTGTTACCGAAAAGCGCACCTTGGCCATATCGAGTTCCCCTAGTTCCTTTTCGACGAGCACCGAAATCTCCTCGCCCGCCTTTTTTCGCATGTCTGAAAGAGCCGCGGCCGCTTTCTGCATTTCGGCCTCGGTACCTATAAGCTCTGCCTCAAGTGCGGCCAGCCGCTCCCCGGCCGTTTCGATTTTTTCTGCCTCTTCCTTCATTTCGGCAAGCTCCTCAAGTACCGCCTCTATGGTGCCGCCGTACTTATTTTGGAGCTTACGCAGAATGTCCAGCCGCTCTTCGGCCGCCTCCAGCGCCTCTCTGTCCGTTTCCTCCTCGCTGATATCGCGCAACACGCCGGCCGTTTCCTCCGCCTGATACAAAGCATCGCGTATACTTTCCAGCGCATTCTGAAGCCTTGCATCGTAGGTGCTGACACTGTCCAGCTCCCGTGCCGCCGCCGAAAGAAGGTCGCGCGCGGCACCCTCCTCGCCGCAAAGTGCCCCGTATGCTTTCTCGGCCGAAACGCGGATTTTCTCGCTGTGGCGAAGGTACTCCCGCCTTTCCGAAAGCGCCTCCTCCTCGCCCGGCACCGGGGCCGCCGCCTCAATTTCCTCTATCCAAAAGTGCAGCATTTCAAGCCGCTTTATTTTCTCGCCGTCGTCCTGCCTCAGCGCCGCAATTTCTTCCAAAAGTGCGCATCTTTTTTCGTACAGCGCGCCATAAGTCTTGCGCGCCGCCGTACTGCCGGCAAAGCCGTCTACAAAGGCAAGGTGACTGCCCCGGTGCAAAAGCCGCCCCGTATCCTGCTGGCCGTGCAAAGCCAAAAGCGACTCTCCCACCGCCTTAAGACCTGCCACCGGCACCATTTTTCCGTTTATACTGCAAAGATTCCGCCCATCGGCGTACAGCTCACGCCGCAAAAGCAGCATCCCCTCTTCGTCCGCCTCGGGGTGACGCACGAAAAAAGCCGCCTCGCACACTGCGCACTTTTCCCCTGCGCGGATAATATCCCGTCCCGTACGCGTACCGAGTACCATCATAATCGCGTCGATAATAAGGGATTTGCCCGCGCCGGTTTCGCCGGTTAAAACGGAAAATCCGTTTTCCAGCGTAATCTCTGCTTTATCAATGACAGCAATATTGGATATGGACAATTTGCAAAGCATCGTCTTTTCCCCTTTATTTCAGCATGTCGGAAAGCCGCGCTGCAATCGCTTTGGCCGTTTCCGCATCGCGCAAAATCACGAGCACCGTATCATCGCCGGCAATCGTGCCTAAAATTTCCGGCCATTCCATGGATTCCAGCGTAATCGCCGCCGCATCCGCCATACCGGCCAGCGTGTGAATGACAATCGTGTGCATAGCATACTCCACCGTTTTAACGGCGCTTTGGAAAATGGAATGGACTCTCCCCACGCTTTCCCCAAATGTCTCCTTTGCCGGCGCCGTATAGCGACTGCCGCCCGCCGTCTGCTTTTTCACAAGGCGCAGCTCCTTTATATCGCGGGAAACCGTGGCCTGCGTAACATCAAAGCCCCTTCCCATCAGCGCCTCGGAAAGCTCCTCCTGCGTGCGGATATACATTTCGTCTATAATCTGTAAAATTGCATTCTGCCTTTTCTGTTTCATGGCTTTATCCCTTCAATTTTTCTTTCAGAATTTCTAAAAAAGATTTTCTTTGGAGCGTAGCAATCTTTGCCGCATACGGTGCGCGGCAGATTTCCACCACATCTCCTTCGCCGAGTGCCAGCTTATCCTCGCCGTCCACATTCAGATACGCCGGCGCGCTCTCTCTGGACGAAAACTCGGCGCGCAATACGCTGTCTCCCGGCAAAACCACCGGCCGCGCATGCAGCATGTGCGGGCAAATCGGTGTGACCAAAAGTGCCTCCATACTCGGATGCACCAGCGCACCGCCTGCCGCGAAGGAATACGCGGTAGAGCCGGTGGGTGTGGCAAATACAATACCGTCCGCCACATAGTCACCGAGCCTCCCGTCCGCCTCCGATACCCGCATACGCAAAAGACTCCCTGTTGCCTCGCCGCGGATAACGGCATCGTTCAGTCCATAAAAGCTTGCGCGCACCATATTGTCGCGGCACACGCGCGCCTCCAGCATCATGCGGCTTTCTATACAGGCCTCGCGAAGAGCCGCGGACACATCACTATTTAAAAACTCGTCCTTTTCCGCGCCGCTCAAAAAGCCGAGATGGCCTAAGTTTATGCCCAGTACGGGCGTACCGAACGGAGCGGCATGGCGCGCCGCGCGAAGAAGCGTCCCGTCCCCGCCCAAAACCAAAAGCATGTCCTGTGCGCTATACAGCGTCTGCCCCACCGCCGCGCGCATCTCGGGCATGGCGGCGTGAATTTCCGGTGAAACCGATACCGTTTCCGTTTTGGCCACCTTCTCGACCACCGCCCGCGTGACGGCTAAATTTTCATCCTTACTTATGTTGGCAATAATTCCAATATTCATAATTTTTTGTCCTTTATACAAAAACGATATAATAATTATACAGGTTTTTTCTCCTTTCGTCAAGTACCCGCCGGAAAAATATGCAGTATACACGCCCATTTCCTGTTTTGTTTCCTTCTTCCTCGGCAGGAAAACATTTTGCATTGCTATCCGGACGGATATACGATATGCTATACCCGTAGCGCCCATAGGGCGTAATAAAATATTTATGGAGGTACTTCGTATGCTGAAAAGAACGATTGCCGCTTGTGCGGCCACGCTGATGCTGCTGGGTATATGCCCTGCCGGCACCACGGCCACAGAAACGGATAAATACAACGACGCTATCCGCACACTCGGCGCGCTGGAAATCATGGTAGGCGATGCCGGCAGCGGTGCCTTTCGCCCCGAGGACCCGATAAAGCGCTCGGAGTTCGCAAAGGTTGCGGTGCATTCCCTTGGTCTTTCCGAGCTTTCGTCCTCCTTTACGGAAAATTCCGTATTTTCGGATGTGGACGATACGCATTGGGCGAAGGGCTATATTGCCATAGCCGCAAAGCAAGGCATCGTCGTAGGGGACCCCGGCGGCACCTTCCGCCCCGACGACTCCATTTCCTATGAGGAGGCCGTCACAGTTCTGGTGCGCATGGCCGGCTATGAACCGGCTGCACAAAGCCGCGGCGGATATCCGACAGGGTACCTTGCCGTGGGACAGACGGAGGGTATTTTAGACAAGGTTCCCCCCACACCCGGACAGAAGGTAAACCGCGCCACCGTGGCGCAGCTGACCTATAACACCTTACAGGTTCCCATGATGGAAAAGGCGAATATGGGCGCAAACGCCGACTATGCTGTAACAGATAAAACGCTCCTGGAGGACCGCCTGCATGTACAGGAAACGCGCGGCACGCTGACGGCCTCCGAACACACGGCGCTATCCGGCACAGCGGCCGGTGCCGGCTTTGTGGAGATAGATGGCGTTCGTTATGCCACCGAAGCCGGGAATGCCGATGCGCTGGTAGGCCATGCCGTGCGCGCTCTTATGCGCCAGACGGACAAGGGTAACACCATTTTCTCCCTTTTTTCCGACAGTGCGCGCACGAAAACCCTCACGATAGATGCCGCCGACATCGAGGCGCTTTCCGCTTCGGAGCTTGTGTATGATAACGGCAAGGCGCGCGTTACGGAAAACCTCGCCTCGGGCGCTATCTTCCTCGTAAACGGACGAAGAGCCGAGCATGCGGAAAAGCCGGCAAACGGCTCCGTTACCTTAATTGCAGCGGACGGAGATGCGTATTCCGTTGTCTGCATCACGGATTATGTGACGCAGCTTGTGGAGAATGTATATCCCACCGCGCATAAGGTTACGACGGCGGACGGTGAAACGCTGCTATTAGACCCTGCCAATAAAAATCTGCACTTTACGGTTGAGGACACCGACGGCCGTGCCCTTTCCCTTTCCGAGCTTCGGAAAAACGATGTTTTGTCCGTCGCGAAAAGTGCAGACGGAGAAATCTGTAAAATTCTCGTCAGCCGTCTTACTGCCGAGGGCGAGGTTAACGAGGTAACCGATACGCATATCACTATCGGCGATACGGCCTATCCGCTCTCCCCCGCCTTCTCCGGCTCTGCTTTGCCGGGAGAAAAGGTGCTTGTTCGCCTGGACGCCACCGGCAAAATCGCATTTTCTGACAGCACGAGCCTTTCCGGCAAGCAGTACGCCTATCTTCTGAAGGCCGATATGGAGAAGGGGCTTTCCGGCAAGCTTCTCCTCTCGGTTTTAAAGGCCGACGGCCGGACAGAGATACTGCGCGGCGCAGATAACATGCGTCTGGACGGAGAAAGCCTGTCGCACACCGCTACTTTGGCGGCCCTTTCCGCTCCCACCCTTCTTCTCCTTACAGAAAATGAAGAAGGCCTCGTGACGGAGATTACCCGCTTTACCGATGAAACTGCCTCCTTCCCCCAGAGCCATGAAAACCGCTTTGTTCTAAACGCGGCGCTTTCGGATGCCGTCTACAACGCCGCGGCCATGAAACTCGGCTCTGTTACCATAGACGAAAAAACCGTTTTCTTCTCTATCCCTGAAGGCGAGACCGAAAGCGACCGCTACGCCGCAAGCAACTATACAATTCTTACGGATAAAACGGCTTATGACGCCTATGTGTACGACATGAAGGAGGATATGACGGCCGGTGTTGTCATTCTGACAAGCGCCCACAGCCGTATAGCGGCAGAGGCACCGATTTTGGTCGTAGAACGCGTCTCCACCGCGCAGGATGACGATGGCAGACTTGCCGATAAGCTGTACGGCTTGTCCGAGGGAAAATCGGTCACACACCTGTCTGCGGAGGGCGTATCTCTCTCCCACCTTTCCGGAGGCGACATCGTGCAATACAGCACCGATAAAGCCGGAAACATCACAGAGGTCCGCGTGCTACTGGCGGCCTCCGCGTATGACACCGAGGGCAAAAACGAGCTTTCCGATACGGTAGAAACGGTTTATGGCAAGGTAACAGGTCGCTTTGCCTCCTCGGTGAATGTGTCCTGCGCCTTGTACGGCACCGAGAACTACAAAACAGCCGACGCCACCGTCTACCTGGTGGACAGCGCGCGCGGCTCCGCTTCCGTAACCCTTGCAACTGCCGCCGATATTATGCGACACGAAGAGGATGGCAGCCGCCTCTTCCTGCGCCTTGAAAATAAGGTGGCCCGCGAAATCGTTATCGTGAAGTAATTTTCCACCCCATCGCCAAAGAGCCGATGTAAGGGGCCTCCCCGCATCGGCTCTTTTCCTCTTTCCTTCTCTATGCGTTCGGCCCCGGGGACCCTTATACCTACAAAAATTATATTCGCGGTTGACACACCTATATATTCATGGTATAATCGCTACTTGAAATACATAGTAAAAGGAGACTTGTTATGGCAAGATTTACATTACCTAGAGATATTTATCACGGAAAGGGCGCACTTGAAAATTTAAAAAACCTCCGCGGCACGCGTGCGATGGTATGCGTGGGCGGCGGTTCCATGAAGCGCTTTGGCTTTCTCGACAAGGTTGTCGGCTATCTGCAGGAGGCCGGCATGGCGGTTGAAATCTTCGAAGGGATTGAGCCGGACCCGTCTGTAGATACCGTGATGCGCGGCGCAGAGGCGATGGCAAAGTTTGCACCGGACTGGATAGTGGCCATCGGCGGCGGCTCGCCGATTGATGCCGCAAAGGCGATGTGGATAAAGTACGAGTACCCCGAGATTACCTTTGCTGAAATGTGTGTTGTGTTCGGCATTCCCGAGCTGCGGAAAAAAGCGCGTTTTTGTGCTATCCCGTCCACATCCGGCACGGCCACGGAGGTTACGGCATTCTCCGTCATCACCGATTACGAAAAGGGAATTAAATATCCGCTGGCCGATTTTGAAATTACGCCGGATGTTGCGATTGTTGACCCGGATTTGGCAGAAACCATGCCGCAAAAGCTTACGGCGCATACCGGCATGGATGCGATGACGCATGCCATCGAAGCGTATGTGTCCACGGCAAACAGCCAGTTTACAGACCCGCTTGCCATTTTTGCGATTAAAATGATTCAGGAAAACCTTGTCGATTCCTACGGCGGCAACATGGAAAAGCGTGCGTCCATGCACAACGCACAATGTCTTGCCGGCATGGCCTTTTCCAATGCCTTATTGGGAATTGTGCACTCCATGGCGCATAAAACAGGTGCCATCTTTGAAGATTTCGGCGCCCATATTATTCATGGCGCAGCAAATGCCATGTACCTGCCGAAGGTAATTGCCTTCAATGCCAAGGACGCTACGGCAAAGAAGCGCTACGGGGAGATTGCCGATTACATGGGCCTCGGCGGTGCTGACGATACGGAAAAGGTGAAAAACCTTATCGCCTACCTTCGCCGCATGAACGATGCCCTCCGTATCCCGCAGTGCATCCAAAACTACGGTGCGGACAGCTATCCCTGCGAAAACGGCTTCGTGCCGGAGGCCGTATTCCTCGAGCGGCTGCCGGAGATTGCCGCCAATGCCGTTGCGGATGCCTGCACGGGGTCTAACCCGCGCAAGATTTCTGTGGAAGAAATGGAAAAGCTGCTCCGTTGCTGCTACTATGATACAGAAGTGGATTTCTGATAAAAACGCCCTTCGGGGCGTTTTTTCTTTTCGGTTTTATTGACTACGCCTTTGTATTATGGTATAATTTCCCCGTAAAATTCGCATGCCGGAGGTGTGTTTCCATGAAAATCACAAGCAATTTTTTACATTTTCACGATGTGTTCGGCCTGGAAAAAACTATCGACATTTTCGCCGAGGCCGGCTTTTCGGGCATAGATTTCGGCGCGGACCACGAGGAGTATTACACCGATGCACACGATGCGGCATTTTACGAAAACATCCGCAAATATGCCGCGGACAAGGGTGTTGTTTTTGAACAGGCGCACGCGCCGTATCCGTCAAGCTTTTTGGATGCGGCAGAGTCCGAAAAGCGCTTCTTTGAAATCGTGAAAAGCATGGAAACCGCTTCCCGTCTCGGCGCGAAAATACTCGTTGTGCATCCTTGCCGGCATCTTTATTATAAGGAAGAGAATAACTACGATTTGATACTGGCGTACAATCTCGCTTTTTACCGGCGGCTTCTACCGTACGCGGAAAAGTTCCATATAAAAATCGGCATTGAAAATATCCGCTCCGCCATCACGGAAACGCCGGAAGGCTTTTTGGCACTTTTAGAGGCGCTGGATAGCGAAGTATTTACCGTTTGCCTCGATGTCGGCCACGCCAACCGGTGCGGACGAAAAGACGCGGTGGAGATGATAAAAAAGCTCGGCAGGCATATCGGCTGTACGCACATCCATGATAATGAGGGAGGAACGGATTTGCATACCCTCCCTTACCTTGGAAATATAGACTGGGAAGCCGTTATGAAGGCGTTTGCCGAAGTCGGTTATACCGGGAATTTCAATTATGAGGCCGGTTTGTTTGTAGAAAAATTCCCCCTTCCCTTGCGGCAGGAATGTGCCCGATATATGGTGCAGGTAGGGAAATACCTTTGCGAAAGGTATTATTACTATAAAAAGGAAGCGCCGGGCACCTACATAGGGCGGGACTATTGACGAAAGGAAAAATTTGTGCTATACTGTATTTTGAGGCAAGTCGGGTGAAAGGCCCGAAAAATACAGGTAAAAATTATTGACGAGGTGGTATAAAGCATGAGAAAGGTAGAATTTTTAGGTAAAATGCCGGACCCCTTTCAAAAGGCGGACGGAACGCGGATGACACCCAGCGAATGGAACGAAAAAAGAGACGAAATCCGGAATATGATTGTAGATATGGAATACGGCGGCATGCCGCCAAGACCGGAGTTTGTGGATTTTGAGCGCATCAATGTAGGGTACGGCGGCGAAACCACCACCTGGTACAGGGTAAAGGCCGGCAAAAAGGACAAGTTTGTCACCTTTAACCTCGAAATCATGCGCAATAAATCGGATGAGGAGAAATACCCTGTTCTCCTGACGGGGGACGGTTGCTACCAGAGCCTTGAAAGCGATACGATGGCGGAGGCTTTTAAAAGAGGCTATGTGGTGGCAAAGTTTAACCGGCTGGAGCTTGCAAATGATACGGAGGAACGAAAGGGTCCCTTGTATGACCTTTATCCCGAATGTCCCGATTTTACGGCCATTTCCGCCTGGGCATGGGGCTACAGCGTTTGTATGGATGTGTTTGAAAAGCTGCCCTATGCCGACGAAACCGAGGTTGGCATTACCGGCCATTCCCGCGGCGGAAAAACGGTTATGCTGGCCGCAACCGTGGATGAACGCATAAAATATGTGTGCCCCAACAACAGCGGCTGTCATGGTGCCGTTTCGCACAGATGTTATGTGACGGACCAGGGCGAAATTAAAAGACCGTCGGAAAGAATTGCCGATATGCTTACGGCCTTCCCGACCTGGATGGGCCCCAGACTCTGGGACTATGCCGGCAAGGAAGCGGAGCTGCCCTATGATATGCACTATTTCGGTGCGCTGATTGCACCGCGGTATTATCTGCAATGCGAGGGTATGCAGGATTATTGGATTAACCCTATCGGCGCATGGCAGAATTTCTGCGCCGTAAAGGAATGTTACCGCTATCTGGGATGTGGGGATAACGCGGGTGCGTGGTTCCGCCCGGGCTTCCATCGCCATCAGCTGCCCGATTTTACGGCGTTTATGGATTTTATGGACAGAGCGAGAGCCGGCCTGCCGCTATCTGAGCACCTTTCCATAAACCCCTACCCCGAAATCGAAAAGAATTTTGACTGGTAAATACCGTCTTTTGTATAACTACCCCATTTTTTGAGAATGATACGGATGTAAAGGAGAGAGCGATATGCCGAAAATGCAAAGTCAATGGTGGCGCATGCTGTTTTTTGGTCTTTTATTCGTTATCGGATATAAAATCATTGATAACTTTCCGCGCATTTTAGAATACGCGCGAAAGCTGGTAGGCATTTTAACGCCGTTTATCATTGGCGGCATTCTGGCCTTTTTCCTGCATAAGCCGGTGCGGTACCTTCGGAAAAAGCTCGAAAGGGCGCGGCTTACTTTCCTGCAAAAGGCCGCCCTGCCCCTTTCGCTCGGTATTGTGTATCTCCTTTTCCTTTGCGTCTGCGTTTTCGTTATCGGATACCTGGTAGATGCCATTTTGCAGAATGTTTCTGAAATCATAGCGAACTGGGACAGCATTTCCGCCCGCGCCATAGAGATTTTTGAGGCAGTACACATACCGCAAAAACAGGCCTGGCTTGACAAGGCGAACGCCTTTTTATCCGGTCTTATGAAAACGGAGGTTCTTTTAAAAGCCGGTAATATTGTGGGGGGTGTGGCCAGCTCTTTGGCATCCGTTTTCACAGGGATTATCATTTCCATTTACGCGATTATTGAAAAGGAGAGCCTGAAGGCGATTTTCAAAAAAGGCTCCTCGCTTATTTTCGGGCAGGGGCGTGCCGACAAGTTCCGTTTTTACGCCTATCGCCTTGCCGATATGTTTTATTCCTATTTTACGGGACTTTCTATTGATGCCGTAGTAGTAGGCGCCATCTCCACGCTCTTTTATTTCCTCTATGATGCGCCGTACCCCTGGCTTCTCGGTCTTGTGGCAGGCATCGGTAATCTCATTCCCTTTTTCGGGCCGATTATCTCTGCCGTCCTTATCACGCTCGTCTGCCTGATTGCGCAAGGGCCGATGCGCGCGCTTTGGGTCCTTATATTCCAGCTTGTTCTGGGGCAGCTGGACGGCAATCTCATCCAGCCCCGCATTATCGGAAAATCCGTGGGCATCAGCCCCTTCTGGGTTATTTTTGCCGTTGTTTTCTTCGGCGGCATCTGGGGCACAGCCGGTATGCTTTTAGGCGTGCCGCTCGTGGCGGCTGTTCGCATGATGCTTCTGGCGCCGGCAAAGGCACCCCAAAAGATGTCATAATCCAAAAAAATACGCGCAGGGAGAAACGCCTCCCTGCGCTTTTTCTATGTAATGGAAACAATCTTCCCCACGCCCCCAAGCGTTACTACCTTTTGAAAAACGCCGTTTTTTAGTAGTGCGCCGATATGTTCCCGTGCCAGGGCATCCGCCCGGTTTTTCCCGTGCAAGGAGCAAATCACCCGTACGCCTGCGTGTACCAGCGCGCGCACAGCCTTCTCTTCTTCCGCGCCGCCAAGCTCGTCCGTAATCACGACATCGGGGGCCATCCCGCGAAGCAGCATCTGCATCGCCTGCGCCTTGGGGCAACCGTCATACACATCCGTCAGTATCCCGACATCCTTTTGCGGCATACCGCGGTACATGGCGGCTATTTCCCCTCTTTCATCGGCAATCCCCACCCGAAAGCCGTATTTCCGGCTCCCAAGCTGTCTGGCTATATCCCGAAGAAGCGTCGTTTTCCCGGCTCCCGGCGGGGAAACGATGAGGGTGTTTTGTATCTCGCCGCAAGCGAGGATGTGGGGCAGCACCTTGTTCGCCACCCCCGACACCGCATGCGCCACGCGCAAATTTATCGATGAAATCTCCGTCAGGGCGCGTACCTTGCCGTCCTCCACCACCGTCCGGCCGCAAAAGCCGGCGCGATGGCCGCCCGGAAGCGTTATAAACCCGTTTTTCAGCTCCGCCTGTCTTGCATAGACGGAGTTCTGGCACATCCGCTGGGCCGAGAGCTGTACCTCGGCCGCGCTTACGGCCTCGCCCTCTAAAATATGTGTTTTATCGGTTAAAACGACCGGCGGCGCACCTGCGCGAAGCCTGATTTCCCGTATCTCCCCCGCCACGGCCGCGGTGCGGATGCGCCCCGATATCTCCGGCGGAAAAAAGGCGTATAAAGAACCCATGTCCACTTTTTGCACCTCCCTTTTTATTGTATGCCGCATATTTTTTTCCAGAACATACCGCGATATATTTTTCCGGAAAAACAAATACTATACAAAAAAACGGGAGGTTTTTTATGCTTTCTACTCTTTCTGTGCTTTCGCAGCTTTTCTTTTCGGCCGTCGCCTCTCTTTATTTTCTGCAGCTTTTCCGGAGTCGCCGCGAAAGTGACCATGGCCTCGAAAAGGAGTCGCGCCGCGAAATGGGAAGGCTCCATGCCATGCGCCGCATACAGCTTACCGAGCCGCTTTCCGAAAAAACTCGTCCCTCTTCCTTCGCCGAAATCCGCGGACAGGAAAACGGAAAGCGCGCACTTCTGGCCGCCCTTTGCGGCGAAAACCCCCAGCATATTATCCTCTACGGTCCGCCCGGCGTGGGAAAAACGGCGGCGGGGCGGGCCGCGCTTTCCGAGGCTATAAAAAATCCGCTTTCGCCCTTTGGGGAAACCGCCAAATTTGTGGAAATGGACGCTACCACCCTGCAGTATGACGAGCGCGGAATTGCCGACCCCCTTATCGGCTCTGTGCACGACCCTATCTATCAGGGTGCCGGTGCCTACGGACCGGGCGGTATTCCCCAGCCGAAGGCCGGTGCCGTAACGAAGGCGCACGGCGGTATTTTGTTTTTGGATGAAATCGGCGAGCTGCCGCCTCTGGAGTTAAACCGCCTTTTAAAGGTGCTGGAGGACCGCCGCGTTTTCTTTGAAAGCGCCTATTACAGCCGGGATAACGCAGATATTCCGCGCCACATCCACGATATTTTTCAAAACGGTCTTCCGGCCGATTTCCGCCTTGTAGGCGCCACCACACGCCGCCCCGAGGAAATGCCGCCTGCCCTTCGGTCGCGCTGTACGGAAATTTTCTTCGACGCGTTATCCACGCCGGAAATTCTGGCTATTGCCGCCCACGCCGCCAAAAAAGGCGGTTTTTGTACCGAAGAAAATGTGATAGAGGCGGTGGCAGACTACGCGCAAAACGGGCGCGATGCGGTAAACCTTATCCAGACGGCCGGTAGCTTTGCGCATAGTGAGGGCCGCTCTTCCATTACCCGTGCCGACATTCTTTGGGTGGCCGAGGCCGGACGGTATGCGCCGCGCCTTCGCGTTTTTTGCAGCGGAAAGGCGCGCGTTGGTGCTGTGCGCGGTCTTGCGGTGGCCGGCGCGGACGGCTTTGTGATGGATATAGAGGCGGTGGTAACCAGAGAAAAAGGCGGCGGCTTTCTCCGCGTGACGGGCGCGGCCGAAACGGAAACTATCTCTGTCGGTCCGCGTCAGCTTTCGCGCAAAGCATCGGCCCTCGCCGCGGTGGAAAATATGCTCGCTTTTTTAGAAACGATTTCGCCCTTTCGGCGAAGGGATTATCAGGTCCACATTCACTTTCCCTCCGCCACCGTGGCTGACGGTCCTTCTGCGGGACTGGCCATTTTGGCGGCGCTGTATTCAGCACTTTATTCTCTGCCCATCCCCGACTATCTCGCCTTTACCGGCGAGGTAACGCCACGCGGTGCCATTTTGCCCGTCGGCGGTATAGCGGAAAAGGCGGCGGCTGCCGAAAGCGCCGGCATACAAACGGTTTTTATGCCGGCTGAAAATGCCGCCGGCTTTCGCGGGGCGAAGATAGAAATGGTGGGCTTTTCCGATGCCTCCGCCTTTCTTTCCCGCCTGTTCGGAAAAGAAAACGCGCCCGCCGCCCCGCCCGCAGCGTGCAATTTTTCCGCTCTTACCTGAAAATACATGGGCGAAAAAGCGCGGAGTTTGGAATAAACACTTGAAAAAGAAATGAAAATGCGCTATACTGTAGAAAAGCAACAAGGAAGGGAGCGTATTTTCATGCCAAGACAGCTTTTGACAATGCCCCTTATCCCGGTGCGGGGCATTGTCATTTTTCCATATATGGTTCTCCATTTTGATGTGGCGCGCGATAAGTCCATCGCCGCGCTGGAAACAGCCATGCAAAACGGACAGACGGCTTTTCTCACTACCCAAACCGATGCCGGCGAAAACGAGCCGGGGCCGGAGGGCTTATACAAGGTAGGTACGGTGGCCAGAATACGCCAGATGCTCCGTCTGCCGCAAAACTATGTGCGGGTTTTGGTGGAGGGCCTGTACCGCGCGGAGCTTTGCGAGGTGCAGACCGAAGGCCCCCACTACATGTGCCGCGTTCGGCAAATCCGTTCTCTCCGCCGAGGACTGACGACGATTGATACAGAAGCCACAAGACGGGTGATTGACCGCCTGTTTGCCGAATACTTAGAACGAAACCCGCGGGCGAATGCCGATGTGTACCGCACCGCCTCGGAGGAAAAGGATTTGGGGAAATACCTTGATTTTCTTGCCTCTAATTTCTTTGTGCGCACCGCGGATAAGCAGGCCATTTTAGAAGAAAAGAATGTGGCCGAGCGCGCACGGAAGTTTATTGTCATCATGGAAGGCGAGATAGAAGTGCTCCGCACGGAGAACGATATTACGGCACAGGTACAGGAAAATCTGGCGCAGCACCGGAAGGAAGCCTATCTCAGGGAGCAGCTGCAGGTCATTACCCGCGAGCTTGGGGATGACCTTGAGGCGGACATATCCGACTTTGAGAATAAAATTCACACCCGCGCCCTGCCCGATGCGGTACGGGAGAAGGCCGAAAAGGAGCTTTTGAAGCTCCGCCGCCAAAATCCCTCCTCGCCGGAGTTTCATGTAGGCTTTTCTTATCTCGAAACACTCCTCGATATGCCCTACGGCATCCGCAGTATGGAAAATAACAGTGTTCGCCGCGCCGCGCGCATTTTAGAGCGCGACCACTACGGGCTTCGGAAAGTAAAGGAGCGGCTCCTGGAATATCTCGCGGTGCGAAAGCTTGCCGGCGATGTAAAGGGGCAGATTTTATGTCTTGTCGGCCCGCCCGGTGTGGGTAAAACCTCTATTGTCAAATCTGTGGCCGAGGCGCTGGGACGCGAATATGTGCGTATTTCCCTCGGCGGCGTGCATGACGAGGCGGATATTCGCGGTCACCGCAAAACCTATATCGGCTCCATGCCCGGCCGCATTGCCGATGCTATCCGCCGTGCCGGTACGGAAAATCCCCTTCTTCTTTTAGATGAAATTGATAAAATGGGCGCAGATTTCAAGGGCGACCCCGCGGCCGCGCTTCTGGAGGTGCTGGACCCGGCGCAAAACCACACCTTCCGCGACCATTATCTGGAGGTTCCCTTCTCCCTCGAAAATGTTATGTTTATTACTACCGCAAACTCTGCGGATAAAATCCCGCGTCCCTTATATGACCGTATGGAGGTCATTGAAATTGCCGGCTATACGGAGGAAGAAAAGCTGGAAATTGCGATGCGCCATCTTCTGCCGGCCGCGCTCAAAAACCACGGTCTGGCCGATAAGGGAGTACGCGTCCGCCGCGACGCGATGCGCGGCATTATAGAGCATTACACCCGCGAGGCCGGTGTTCGTCGGCTGGAGCGCGAAATCGCGCACCTTTGCCGCCGCATGGCCGCGCGCGTGGAGGCCGGCGCGGAAAGCATAACCGCGACAGCGGCGAATTTAGAAGAAATGCTCGGCAAATACAAATATATCCGCGATACGGCGACATGCCGCGACGAAGTGGGAACGGCCACCGGCCTTGCCTGGACGGCGGTGGGCGGCGAAACGCTCTCCATTGAGGTTGCCGTGATGGAAGGCACCGGAAAAATTCAGCTGACGGGAAGTCTTGGTGATATTATGAAGGAATCGGCCTCGGCGGCCATCAGCTTTATCCGAACGCGCGCCGCATCCCTCGGTATCGCGGCAGACTTTTATAAAACCCGCGATATTCATATCCATATTCCCGAGGGCGCCGTGCCAAAAGACGGCCCTTCGGCCGGCATCACGCTGGCCACGGCTTTGGCCTCTGCCCTCTCGCTCCGCCCTGTTCGCGGCGATATCGCCATGACGGGTGAGGTGACGCTAAGAGGGCGCGTTCTGCCGGTGGGCGGTATTACGGAAAAGCTGCTGGCGGCACACCGCCTCGGCAAAAAGACCGTTCTCATTCCGCACGAAAATATGCGGGATACCGACGAAATTCCGGCCTCGGTACGAAAGGAACTGACGATTATTCCCGTCCGGGATATGGACGCCGTCCTTTCCCACGCGCTTTTGCCTCTGCCAGCGCATACGGCTGCGGATATGGACCTTCTTTCCGCCGCGCCTGTGGGCGAGGCAACATACGCATAAAGAAGGGTGTAGCAAAACACTTTTTGCTACACCCTTCTTTTTCAAAGAGAAATTCTTTCTATTTTTATGGCGCGCCCCTTCTCGTCCGTTTCCAAAAATACGGCGGAAACGGCCGCGCGCCCTTTGGCGCCCTCATACCCCCTTCGTACCGAAGAGGTAAACCGCCCGATGGCGTGGGATATCTCCGCGCCCAGCACAGAGTCTGTCGCGCCGCACATCCCGACATCCGAAATATAGGCCGTGCCGCCCGGCAGAATACAATCGTCCGCCGTTTGCACATGGGTATGCGTGCCCAAAAGCGCGCTGATGCGCCCATCGGCATAATACCCAAGCGCCTTCTTTTCGCTGGTAGCCTCCGCATGAAAATCTACGAGGATGTGGGGCGTGTCGGCTTTTTTCAGGATTTCGTCCAGCGTATCAAAGGGACTTTTAGCCGGCATATCCATATACAGCCTGCCGATAAGATTTACAACGAGCAGTTTTTCTCCGCTATCCGTACAGAAGGTGTATACGCCGCTTCCGGGGTCTTTAGCCGGCAGGTTATGCGGGCGAATAATAGGCTTTTCCGCCAGCAGCTCTATAATTTCCTTTTTGGACCACACATGGTTGCCTGTGGTAAATACATCCACACCGGCGCGCGAGAGCGTTTCGGCATGCTCACGCGTTATGCCAAAGCCGCCGGCCGCATTTTCGCCGTTGGCAACGCACACATCGGCGCGCCATTGTTTCCGCATGGAATGAATATTTTGCAGTACGGCCTCCCTGCCCGGACGCCCTACAATATCACCGAAAAAAAGTATTCTCATATTCCCCTCTTATGCCCGCAGTTTTTTCATGTTTTCCAGAACACTGTACGGAATTTCCATATTGCCGAGGCCTTTGCCGATAGAAATATGCGGCTTCATCGCGCCGTGGAAATCCGTTCCGCCAGATATCGCTAAATCCAGCTTTTTGGCAAGACCCTGATATTCGGCCTGCATCTCGGGCGTATACTCCGTATAGTAGCCCTCGATGCCGTCCATACCCGCGTCCTTCAAATCGGCTACAAAATCATACAGCTCCTGCCCCTGGAGCCTTGTCAGGTGCAGATGCGCCAAAAATGCAAGGCCGCCTGCCGATTTAATCAGCTCCACGGCATCACGCGGCGTAAGCAGCTGCAGCGTAGAATACCCCGGCTTGCCGTTTGCGAGATACAGGTCAAACGCCTCCTTTACCGAGGCCACATAGCCGCGCTCCGCCATCACACGCGCAAAGTGCGCACGGCCGATAATGCCGTTTGGTGCAAGGCGCATCGCATCCTCCACCGTAATCGGAAACCCGATTTTCCGGAGATTCTCCGCCGTTTCGTAATTGCGCTGCATGCGCACTCTTTTGATTTCCTCCAGCTTCTCCAAAAAGCCGGGGTTTTCAAGGTCTACAAAATATCCGAGCACATGCGTTTCCGTCTTAAATTTCGCCGAAAGCTCAATACCGGGAACGACCTCGATGCCGATTTCTTTCCCTCGCTCCATCGCTTCCGCCACGCCGTCAATAACATCATGGTCCGTCAGCGAAATGGCAGCGAGACCCGCCTTCTTCGCCGTATCCACAACCTCGCGCGGTAAGAGCGCACCGTCACTTTTTACCGAATGGGTATGCAAATCAATCCACATAAGCTTCTCTCTCCCCAAAAAATTCTTATCTTTTATTATACGCGCCTGCCACCAAAAAAGCAAGTGCTTTATATTATACAAATGGTCTGTCAAAGGTGATTACGGTAAAATATGACGGATTTTGCCCTTTGAGGCGCCTGTCAAGCTCCTCCCGGACGGCCGCCTCACGCAGCTTCGTGGTGCGCGGCAGAACCAAATCAAAAATGAGATTGGTGTGGGTGTCGCCACGCACCATACGGAAATCGTGCATGGTTATCCCTTCATCTATCTCCCTCGCGTGTGCCGCCACCATGTCCCGTAATTTACAGGTCAGCGCATCATCGGTGTCGATAGGGTCTATATGAACGGTAATCAGAACGCCAAGCTCGTCTAAAATGCGCCGCTCGGTAAGGTCAATGGCATCATGGATTTTTAAAATATCGCAATCATCGCGCACCTCGGCGTGTACGGAAGCAATATACTGCTCCGGCCCGTAATTATGCACAATCATATCGTGCATCCCCGTAACACCGGGACACGCCAGCACCCTCTCTCCGATTTCGGAAACAAGCGCCGGCGGTGGTGCCTGCCCCAAAAGCGGTCCCAGCGTATCGCGCAAAATCCCGATGCCGGAAAAAATGACAAACAGGGAAACACCAAGGCCTATAACGCCGTCAACCGGCCACGCCGTATAGATAGACAGCACCGCGGACAAGATAGTGGCCGCCGTTACCACCATATCGTTGAAGCTGTCCCGTCCGGCGGCTAAGAGCGCAGGGGAATGGATTTTACAGCCGATACGGCGCATATAAAGACCAAGCGCCAGCTTTGCCAGCACAGAAAGGACCAAAAGGCAAATGGTAAGCGCCGAAAAGGAAACGGCGACAGGCTTCACGATTTTTTCTACGGCTCCCTTTGCCAGTTCAAAGCCTAAAAGCAGGATAATAAAGGAGATAATAAGCCCTGAAATGTACTCTATTCGTCCATGCCCAAAGGGATGGCCTTCATCGGAAGGCTTTTTCGCCATCCTGTAGCCGATAAGGGCAACAAGGCTCGCGCCCATGTCTGACAAATTGTTAAACGCGTCCGCCAAGACGGAAACGCTGGCCGAGAAGGTCCCCACAAAAAACTTTATGCAAAACAAAAGAAAATTGGTACCGAGACCTGCCAGCGTGCCTCTTCTTACATAATTTTCTCTTTCTGCTTCTTGTGTCATCCTTTTCACCTCTTTACCAGTATAGCAAAGCACAGCCGAAAATGCAAGATGCCAAAGGGCAAAAGTTTCGTTTTGTTTCCCGCCGAAAGACTTGCTTTTCGTTCTGCCGTGTGGTATAATAAGCCAAACGCGAGGGAGGAGGGAGAAAAGTGTCGTTCTGGAAGGAAAACCGCAGCACCTTGGTTCTTATGGCAATAACAGGCCTTCTGCTTCTTTACACAGGCATAGTCTATGAACAATCGTTCTTTCGTATTCTGCCGCTTTTCATTTCTCTTCTGGTTGCCCTTTTACAGTCGCGCGCCAATCGTTTGGCGTATCTTTTGGGCGGTCTTAACTGCTTTTTTCTGTATACGGCGGTGCATTTTTACTACACCCTTTATGCCCAGGCGGTCTATGTGTTTTTTGTGTCCGCGCCCTTGCAGCTTATGACCTTTTTCCGCTGGCGGAAAAGGCCGTACAAATCGTCAACCATCCTGAAAAAGATGTCCGCCCGCACGCGCCTTATTGTTTTCTCTGCCTGTGCGCTTGCCTTTTTGGCGCTGTATTTTATCTTAAACCTGTTCGGCTCGGCCTATATGTTTCTCGATAATTTTCTCACGCTTTTAGGGGTTGTCATTACGCTTCTCACCCTTTATGCGTATGTGGAGTACGCGTATCTTGCGGTGCTCAACACATTCTTAAATATTATTTTGTATGCCCAGATGATGCACGCCTTCCCCGAGCAGATTACCTTCCTTATCTTTTATGTGTATTCCTTTATCTGCAGTGTGAAAGCCTTTTTACATGTCCACAGACTTTATAGGGAGCAAAATGCTAAAAAAGCCTGAAACGGCAAATGCGTTTCAGGCTTTTATTATTCCTGTGTATCTTCTTTTTCTGCAGCTATTCCCCTTACGGCGAGGAACAAAAGCCACACCCAGCCGACCACGGACCACGCGGTCAAGGTGTTGAAAAGCAGGATTTTCCGCCTTTTGGGATGCTCTCTTTTTGCCGCGAGGAGCGCCGGCAGAAAATAGACGGGAAACCCTAAAAAAATTAAAATGACGATAAAAAGTGCGCGATATTGCTGGGGCATTTTCCTTTCTCCTTCCCTTTTTCTTACAGGCGCACCTTGCCGATGATTTTTTTCACCTCTTTGCGAGGGGCGCCGACATCGCAGCCCGGCGCATGCGCATCCTGCGGGAAGAGAACGATAAAGGAGCCGCTTCGCAGCACAACGGGAACCGCATCCTCGTCTATAGCGGCAAGCAGGGCATCCTTTTCTGCATCAAAGGGCATGGTGATATTCCGAAGGTCCTCGGTGGGCTTTACATAGATGGTTTCTTCTCCGTCCACCATATACATAACATCGATATATTTGCCGTGCGCCTCTATCTGCCCTTCTTCTTTGGCGTGCGTTTCATAGGATGGGAAGAGCATAAAGACATTGTCGCCGTCCAAAACGCGTTTTTCCTTGGGAAAGTTTTGTGCCGTATATTCGGTAACGAGTGACAGCACCTCGTCTATCCCGCGGTGTATGCCGGCATAGAGTTTTGCATTTTCTATTTTGTCTAAAATCATGGATTTCTTCTCCTTTCGGGCCTTTGCCCGTTTTTTATTTTTCTTTTGTTTCGCCTTTGATGGCCGGCTTTTGCAAAAGGTTATACAGCGGCAGGCCCAGCGCATAACAGGCAATCGCCTGTCCCGCCGCCACCGCCAGCATACAAAGCCATACCGCCACCGAGCGGTCTAAAAAGAGGCCAATATAGCCGCCTACCACGACGCCGTTGAGAAGTACCGGAAACAGCATCGCCACCCATTTGTTTTTGCGAAAACGCCGCGTTAAAACCGCCGCCAAAAGGGTGGTCAGCGAGCCGAAAACGATATCGTATATCGAGCCGCCGATAAAAATATTGGCAAGCAGGCACCCGACAAAAAGGCCGGGTACGGCCACCGGTGTCAGCATCGGAAGCGATGTCAACGCCTCCGCCACGCGGCATTGTACCGCGCCCATGCTGATAGGCGCCAGCACTAAGGTCAGCGCGGCGTATACGGCGGCGATAACGGCGCCGTGTGCCACTTGTCGCAGTTTCATTTTTTCACCTCAGATTTCGTTTGCTTTTTTCGCGAGTGTATAGAGGGTATTCATCGCCTCAATCGGCGACATGGTTTCCACCTGCATTTTGCGGAGCATCTCTAAGATTTCCTGCCCGCCGAAATCGGTAAAGCCCATCTGGCCGCCCATGTCCTGTTCCTTCTTTTCGCCGCGCACGCGCACACCCTCGTTGCCTTCCTCAATTTCCTGTAAAATTTGCTTGGCACGCCTTGTCACAGTCTCCGAAACACCTGCCAGCCGCGCCACCTCAATACCGTAGCTGTCATCGGTGCCGCCGGGCACGATTTTGCGAAGGAAAATGATATCATCTCCCCGCTTTCGCGCGGCAATATTATAATTGACTACCCCCTCCATTTTGTCCTCCAGACGGGTAAGCTCGTGGTAATGGGTTGCAAAAAGTGTTTTCGCCCCGATTTTCAGCGCACAATGCTCCAGCACCGCCCACGCGATGGACAAGCCGTCATAGGTGCTTGTGCCGCGCCCGATTTCATCGAGCACCAGAAGGCTTTTCTTTGTAGCATGGCGCAGAATGTCTGCCACCTCGCTCATTTCCACCATGAAGGTACTGCGTCCCGTAGAAAGGTCATCCGAGGCACCGATACGCGTGAACACCTTGTCCACAAGGCCCATGCGGCAATATTCCGCCGGCACAAAGCTGCCCATCTGTGCCATAATGGCGATGAGGGCAATCTGCCGCATATAGGTAGATTTTCCTGCCATGTTCGGGCCGGTAATAATCGCCAGCCGGTTTTTATCGGTATCGAGAAGCGTGTCGTTTGGTACAAACAGCTCATCCTTCAAAACCGTTTCCACCACCGGATGGCGGCCGCCGCGGATTTCCAGCACCTCGCCCTTATCTATCTCCGGTCTTACATAGCGGTTTCTCGTAGCTACCGCAGACAGGGAGGCGAGTGTATCGGTAATGCCGATGGCGCGCGCCGTCGTCTGCAGTTTCTCCGTTTCAGCCGCGATACGGCTGCGGATATCCTGAAAAAGCTGATATTCCAGCGCCTGTATTTTCTCTGAGGCGCCTAAAATGATGCTTTCCACCTCTTTGAGCTTTTCGGTGATAAACCGTTCGCCGCCCACGGTTGTCTGCTTTCTGATGTAGTCCGCCGGCACCTTATCGAGATGGGAGTTGGAAACTTCAATATAATAGCCGAAAACCTTATTAAAGCGGATACGGAGATTTTTAATGTCGGTTCTTTCTCTCTCCTCCGCCTCTATCTCGGCAATAATGCCTGTTCCGTCCTTTTGCGCGCGGCGAAGGGCATCCAATTCTTCACAAAAGCCTTCGCGTATAAACTTACCGTCACGAAGCAAAAGCGGCGGCTCGTCTACAATGGCGCGCCCGATAAGGTCACAAAGCGCATAGAGCGGGTCCATCCGCTCTGCCTGCTCCAGGAGAAGGGCGGCCGACGCGCGCGCGAGCGAAGCCTTAATAGACGGAATAACGGCGAGCGAGGCACGGAGCTTTATAAGGTCCCGCGGGTTGGCCGTTCCCATGACTACGCGCCCCGTCACGCGTTCCATGTCATATATCTCCGAAAACAGCTCGCGGAGCGTTTCTAAAAGCGCAGGGTCCTTTACAAGCTCTTCCACCGCATCATACCGCGCCGTAATGCGCCCGTACTCCAGCAGCGGACGCATCAGCCATGCCCGAAGGGTACGGCTGCCCATTGTCGTCTTACATTTATCCAGCACCCAGTACAGAGAATGCTTTTTCTCCCTGTCACGCATGTTTTTGCAAAGCTCTAAATTATTCAGCGCCACGAGGTCCATTTCCATAAACTGGGCGGTAGTATAGACCGTAATATCCGTAATATGGATGGGTTTTACCTTTTGCGTCTGCGCAAAATAAGAAAGAAGCGCACCGGTAGAGCGCACCGCACTCTCCGGCAGTTTTTCCTTTTTCGCGCCAAACTGCTCCGCCACCGCACTCGCGGCGTATTCCGGCGTAAAATACGAATCGTTATACAAAACCGTAAGGCTGCGGCAATCCTCCGCCACGCTTTTTACCCGCCGGCACTCGCCGGCCTCCAGATTAAAAATAATCTCTGCCGGGACCATGCGCGCGATTTCCTCGGCTAAGAGCGTTCCGTCCGCATCGTCCGAAAACGAGGTGCATTGCATTTTGCCTGTGGAGGCCTCACAGAAGGTAATCCCGCTTTCATGCCCCTCTTTAAAAACGGCGCAGATGTAATTTTCGCCCCGCGCCGTGAGAATATCCTCATCCAAGGTGGTACCGGGCGTGATAATGCGCACCACATCGCGCCTGACAATGCCTTTTGCCGCCTTCGGGTCCTCCACCTGCTCACAAATGGCAACCTTATAGCCGCGGGAAATCAGCCGCGCAATATACCCGTCCGCCGCATGATACGGCACGCCGCACATCGGCGCTCTTTCTTCTGCGCCGCAGCTTTTCCCCGTCAGCGTAATTTCCAGCTCGCGGGAAGCGACCTCGGCATCCTCGTAAAACATCTCATAAAAGTCGCCCAGGCGGAAAAACAGTATCGTATCCTTATACTGCTCTTTGATTTCAAAATATTGCTTCATCATTGGTGTTATTTTCTGCATGCCTACACCCTGCCTTTGGTTTTTAATCTCTCTTTATAGTATCATATTTTTCTCCCATCTTCAAGATTTTTTTATTCCGAATGCAAAAAATTACCTACATATAAATTTCAGAAATGTTCAAACTAACTACTGCACCGACAAATTACAATTATTTAATTTAAAAGGAGAAAAGTAAAATGGCAAACAATAAGAACAGAAACCTGGTACCGGAAGCCCGCGCAGCACTCGATAAGTTCAAGATGGAAGCGGCAAACGAAGTTGGCGTAAACCTCAAGAACGGTTACAACGGCGACCTGACAAGCAAGCAGGCCGGCTCTGTTGGCGGACAGATGGTAAAGAAGATGATTCAGTCTTACGAAAACGGCATGAAATAATGTTTTCCCCGCGTATGCGGTGCAGGATTTTTTCCTGCGCCGCTCTTTTTATGTAACATTTTTTCCTGTTTTTCTGCGGAAAATCAGTTGACACGACTTTCTGTTTATGATATAATTTTTTGTAAGAATGTAAATATGCTTTTTCTATAAGGAGCTGATAGTATGCACGAACACGAAAGGGAGTTGGCTATCACCGATATAGTCAACATTCTATGGCTGAACAAATTTTTAATCATCACCCTCGCCTGTCTGATGGCAACCGTTTTTCTGGTTCGCACCGTTTATTTCTCCGAACCGCAGTATGTGGCGGACGGAATGCTGTATGTCAGCAACAAAAACAACATTATCCTGCAGGATGAAATCAACCAGAATGACATTATTTCTTCCCGCGCTCTGAGTTATACATACATTGAAATTTTAAAGTCCCGCTCCTTCCTGACAGAGGTTAGCGAGGCTACCGGCGGACATTACAGCTGGAAAAGCATCAAATCCATGCTTACCGTTTCTTCCATGAACGAAACGGAGCTTCTCTCCATTTCCGTACAGGCCAACAACTCCGCAGATGCCTGTAATATTGCCCGCGCCGTGCTGGACAAGGCACCGGGCAAGCTGAAAAACATTTTAAACGGCGGTGATGTGGAAATCGTAGACTACATTGCCGACGAAGGCACGCTGGTAGACCCCCGCATTCCCGGAAAGACTATGCTGGGCTTTGTGGTTGGTGCTTTCCTGGGTGCCGTAATCGCATTCCTTCGGAATCTGTTTGATAAAAAGGTACATAGAGGCGAAGATGTTGCCAAGAGATATAATATTTCTGTTCTCGGCAACATCAACCGGTAAGGAGGGAAAGTGCCATGAGTAAACCGAAAGACGAAAGAATGGATATTAACCGCATCCTTACCGACCAGACGGACTTTAACACGATTGAAACCTATAAATCCATTCGTACCAATATCATGTTCTCCATTCCCAAAACGGAAAAGGGAAGAGTTATTATTGTCACAAGCTCGGCGCCGAACGAAGGAAAAACGACGACGAGTATTAATCTCGCCATCACCTTTGCCCAGACGGGTGCTCGTGTTATTATCGTGGACTGTGACCTTCGCAAAGCCAGAGTGCACAAATACCTCGGTCTTGAAAGACTGGATGGTGTTTCCAATGTTCTTTGCGGCTTTACGGAGCTGGACAGCGCCATCAAATACAGTGTGCGCGAAAACCTCGATTGCCTGACGGCAGGCGCCATCCCGCCAAACCCCGCAGAGCTTATGGAAACAGATGCGTTTTCCGATTTGATTTCCACCCTGCAGGAGCGTTACGATTATATTTTCATTGATACGCCGCCCGTTACCGTAGTTACGGACGCGGTGATTGCCATGAAGTACGCAAACGGCGTTGTTCTGGTTGTGCGCGAAAACTACAGCATTTATGACCTTCTGGACGATACGGTGGAAAAGCTCGAGCAGGCAAACGCCAAGCTTTTAGGCGTCATTATGGTAGACTGTGATGAGCGCGCCCGCCGTTACAAATACTATAAGCGCGGCCGCTACGGATATCTGTATAAATATCGGTATGGATATAAGTACGGCTACAAATACAAGTATGATTACCGCTATGGCGATGAAATAGAAAAGAAGAAAAAAAAGAAAAAGAAAAAAGAAGAAGAGAAGAAGTGATTTCGGATGGTAGATATACATACCCATGTTCTGCCCGGGATAGATGATGGGGCAAAGCATGTGTCCGAAAGCCTCCGGATGCTTGCCGATGCCTACAGGCAAGGGGTACGCCATTGTGTGGCCACGCCGCATTTTGTTCTGCACAAAGAGGAGGATATTGCGGTGTTTCTCCGTCGTCGCCGGGAAAGCGCACTTTCTCTCGCCGAGGCCGCCAAAGCGCACAGTCTCCCTCTGCCCCAGCTTCTGCTTGGCGCCGAAGTGTATATGGACAATAACATTAATTCTTTCCGGGATATAGAGAAGCTTTGCATCGGTGACTCCCCCTGTATTCTCGTGGAATTTCCCATGGGGAAATTTGACCCCTACTGGGGTGATTGGCTCCATTCCATGTGCCTTCGGGGCTTGCACCCGATTGTGGCGCATATTGACCGTTATGTGCATCTTGACCGGATGCTTTCCGAATTTTCCGGTCTTTCCATTACCTATCAAATCAATGCCTCACGGATGCTTTCCTTCTGGGGCAGACGCTTTGTCGCCCGTATGCTTACGGGAAATGAACCTTGCATCTTTGCCAGTGACATGCATAATACAACTACGCGGAACTGTAACATGAAAAACGCCTTTCTGAAGGCGAAAAAGAAGTTCCCCCTCGAGGCGCAGGACCTTTTTTCTCTGCGCGCCAAAAAAATGTTGCCATTTTAGGAGATGTAGCGCCCATGATAAAGCTCCACATCAAAAACCGGTATCTGTTTCTTTTGGATGTTCTTCTTTGTTTTGCAGCCTATGCCCTCATTATCCGTGTCATTTTCCCCATCTTTGAATTTCAGCCTTATTTTGAGAACGGGATACCGACGATTGTTGTTTCTTCCCTTATTCACAGTCTTGCCCTTTTGCTTTTCGGCATGTACCAGGTGAACTGGGTATACGCCGGTTCCTCGGAATATCTGCGTTTGCTCCTCGCCTGTTTTTTTGGTAGTGTGCTGAGCATAGTTTTTGGTCTGTTCTTGTCGCCTCTGCTCTTTCCCAAGCTCGATATTGCGGCGGAAGGTATGGCCATGGTGCTGCTTTGTGCACTTCGCTTTTCTGTTCGTATGCTCTGCAAGCTTTTGAAGGTCCCCGATAAAAAAAGAGAAAAAAGAATTCTGGTTATCGGCGCAGGACAGCTGGCCGTATCCCTTCTTCGGGAAATCCATGACGGCCGCCATCTTCCCTTTCGGGTAGTGGGGCTTATTGATGACGACCCCAAAAAAGCGCATCAGCGCGTCTATGGCGCAAGCGTTTTGGGAACACGAAAGGATATCGCGCGCATCTGCCGCGAAAAAAATGTGGAGGAAATTATCTTTGCCATCTATGACCTTCCGGCAGAGGAAAAGGCCGCTATTTTGGATATCTGCAGTAAGACCGGCAAAAAGGTGAAAATTCTGCCGGGCATGCAGGCTGTTTTATCGGATAAACAGTTTTTCCGCCATGTGCGCGAGATTGAAATTGAAGACCTTTTGGGGCGTGACCCCGTTTCGCTGGACAACCACCTTATCCGCGAGGATATTCGGGACAAGGTGATATTGGTCACCGGCGGCGGTGGCTCTATCGGCAGCGAGCTTTGCCGGCAAATTGCTGCTTTCGCGCCCCGGCACCTGATTATTCTGGATATTTACGAAAATACCACATACGACCTTGAGAACGAGCTGAAGGAAAACTACCCCGATTTATCGATTTCGGTTTTGATTGCCTCGGTTCGTGATAAGGCGCGTCTTTCAGAGATTTTTGATGCCTACCGGCCGGAAATTGTATTCCACGCCGCCGCGCATAAGCATGTGCCGCTTATGGAATTCAGCCCCGCGGAGGCGATTAAGAATAATGTTTTCGGCACCTACAATACCGTTTTGTGTGCCGAGCAATACGGCGTTCGCCGTTTTGTCCTGATTTCTACGGACAAGGCCGTAAACCCAACGAATGTGATGGGCGTTACCAAGCGCCTTTGCGAAATGATTGTGCAGTCGCGGCGGCACAGCCGTACGGATTTTGTGGCCGTCCGCTTTGGAAATGTTCTCGGCTCGAACGGCTCGGTTATTCCGCGGTTTAAAAAGCAAATTTTAGCGGGCGGTCCCGTTACCGTTACCCATCCGGAGATTACGCGTTTCTTTATGACGATTCCGGAAGCGGCCAGCCTGGTTCTGCAGGCCGGTGCCTTTGCGGAGGGTGGCGAAATTTTTGTTCTGGATATGGGACAGCCTGTGCGCATTTATGATTTGGCGAAAAAGCTTATTCACCTTTCCGGTCTTACCCCGGAGGAGGATATTGAAATCCGTTTCACCGGTCTTCGTCCCGGTGAAAAGCTGTATGAGGAGCTTTTGATGCAGGAGGAAGGGCTTCGGGAAACGGTGCATCAGAAGATTTTTGTCGGTCAGCCGATTGAGATGAGCGCCGAGGAGCTGGCAGAAAAGCTTAGTGTGCTCGAGAAGGTTTTGTCGGCGGATGTGGAAACGATAAAGCGCACCTTGGAAGAGGTTGTGCCTACCTATCATCGTCCTGCCAGAGCCTAAAAATTTTGGGAGTTACAAACAGCAAGGGAAAACTTTCCCTTGCTGTTTTATTGTATAACGAAAACCACGCGATAATCGCGTGGTTTTCGTTATACAAATGCGCGAAGCTTTCACCTTTCACGCCCATAAGCGCTCTGCGCTTTTTTATCCCATCTCTATTGTTGTGAGATTAATCATATCAAAATGCTGTCTTTTCCGGACGGCATCGTCGCGTATCCAGCGGTTAAAGTCGCATCCGCCTTCGCCGATGCAATACTGGAAGCGCTGGCCTGCCATTTCGCCCAAAAATCTGTCGTGCCGGACAGACCAGAGGCAGATATCGGGGTCCATGAATTTATAGGCCTCCATATCGCCGCCGATAAGGCCGTGATGCGCCACCTGCAAGACATCGCACTTCAGATAATCGCGGTAAACGCTTGCCATGTGGCGGCACGCGTACGGCTGGGCATCGCCTAAGAAGAGCGCCGTCTTGCCGCTGTCAAAGGTCACCTTGAAGGTTATGCTCATCTCGTTGCCCGACAGGAGCGGATACGGGTACATCAAATCCCCCGTCCATAAAATTTCCATCTCGCCGCCGCAGAAATAATGTTTCTGCCCGGCGTATATGCCGTAGACAGGGGCGTTAGGATAGCCTTCCTTTATGGCCTTTTCAAACGCGCCCACATTGTGCTCAAACACCTCAAGTTTAAGGTAGGGGCACGACTTTCCTTCCATATCGGGGAACTGATACGCAAAGGCCTCTATATCCACATCGTCTTTATAGGTTTCCAGAAAACAGGTGGCAAGACCGATGTGGTCAATATCGGGATGCGTGAAAATCCAGAGCGCTACCTCGGGTTTACCCGACGACTTTTCTTTCAGGAAATTATATAACTTTTCCGCATCCTCCGGCTTTACAATGCCGCCGTCCACCAGGAGAAATCTTCCGTCGGCAAATTGAACGGCGTAGCACATACCGGCCGATATGTCCACCTGCGTCACCGTAGGTGTCAGGGTGGCCTCGCCCCCTATCTTTTCTGTAGGCGGCAGAGCGGCTGGCGCCTTGACGAGGATATACACGGTGTATATCTCCGCTAAAAAGGTCACAAAAACATGGGCGGTTTCGCCTCGATAGGCGTAAAACAGATTTTTCTGAAAGGCTCTGTCACTTCCGGCAGGCATTTCATTTTTTTGATGGCAGCAAAAGCCGGCTTCCTCTAAATCCCGCGCAAATTCGCGGCACTCCGTTTCGTTTGTGGCGGTTACCACAAGCTGTCTGTCCCCCGCCGAAAAGGTCTTGTCACCCATCACAAGGCCGGCAAGGGTTCTATAAGCAGGAATGTTCATATCCCTCTTCCTTTCTTATTTTGCTCTTTCTTCACAGTATACACAGCGGTAAATGCCGTTTTCTGCATTTACCAGACGGAAGGTATGCGCAAGCTCCTGTTCTCTTGCCGTGATACAGGCAGGATTGGTGCAGCGGAAGGTTCCCACCGTTTCGTCTGCCCCGAACGGCTCCACATCCTCGCCTGCGCTTTCCAGAAGCTTTAAAATAAGCGCCATACGCATATACTTTCCGCAAAGCGCCTGCAGGAAATAGCAGGCACGCGCATCCTTGTCCACCGCTACGCTGATTTCGTTCACACGCGGCAACGGGTGCATGATAATCAGGTCTTCCTTTGCATGGGCAAGCTTATCGACAGTCAGAATATAGCTGTCCTTCAGCCTCTCATACTCTTCACGGCTTTCAAAGCGCTCCTGCTGGATGCGCGTCATATACAAAATATCAAGCTCGGGCAAAACCGCCTCGAGATTTCCGGCCTCGCGGTAGGGTTTATTCTGCTCCTCTAAAATTTCGCGTCTTACAAAGCTCGGCACTTTCAGCTCTTCGGGCGAAATCAGAACAAAGCTTATCCCCGCATAGCGCGAAAGCGCCGCAATCAGCGAATGTACGGTGCGGCCATACTTGAGGTCGCCGCAAAAACCGATGGTAAGACCCGAGAGAGAACCGCGTTTTCTCTTGATGGTGAGAAGGTCTGCCAGCGTTTGCGTGGGGTGACAATGTCCGCCGTCACCCGCGTTAATGACAGGGACCGAAGCATTTTGCGCCGCCACAAAGGGCGCGCCCGCCATCGGATGGCGGATGGCCATAATATCGGCATAGCAGCTGAGAACCTTCGCGGTATCCGCCATGCTCTCGCCTTTGGCTGCCGAGGAGCTGTTGGAATCGGAAAAGCCGAGCACGCTGCCGCCAAGCTCGTACATCGCCGCCTCAAAGCTCAGGCGCGTACGGGTGGAAGGCTCAAAAAAGAGGGTAGCCAGCTTTTTGCCGCGGCACTTCTCGCGGTACGCCTCGGGGTTATCCATAATGTCCTCCGCGGTGGCGATTAACGCATCAATCTCCGCGGTGGTCAGGTCCCGTATGTCCATTACACTCCGTTTCATTTTGCATCCCCTTTTATCCAAGACTCATCGGCAGGATTATTGCGGAAGGCTATCAGCCGCTCCACATCCCCCGGTTTTATGTATCCTTCCTCTGCCGCGATACGCGCGATAACATCAAAATTCGTAAGCGAGATGTTTTTGACATCGGCGGTCGCGAGGCGCTCTATGCCTTTTTTCATACCGTAGGTGAAAATGCTCACAACGCCCAGCACCTCGGCACCGGCCTCGCGCAGTACCTCTACAACCTCAATTACGCTGCCGCCGGTGGAAATTAAATCCTCCACCACAACAACCTTCTGGCCCTTTTCAAGCCTTCCTTCAATCTGATTCTGACGGCCGTGGTCCTTTTTGCCGCTGCGGACATATCCCATCGGCATATCGAGAATATGCGCGGTGATGGCGGCGTGGGCGATACCGGCCGTGGAGGTTCCCATGAGCACCTCGGCCTCGGGGTAATTTTCGCGGATTAAGGTTGCCAGTCCGTTTTCGATATCGTTTCGCACCGCGGGTGCTGTGAGGGTGAGGCGGTTGTCGCAATATACGGGGCTTTTGATGCCGCTGGCCCAGGTAAACGGCTCATCCGGTCTGAAAAAGACAGCCTTTATAGAAAGTAAATCCTTTGCAATTTGTTTTTCCATTGTTCTCTCTCCTTTAATCGACAAATTCCTTTATACATCTTTCGTACGCGGCCACCGGGTCCTCGGCCGCCGTAATGGGCCGTCCCACCACGATATAGTCGGAGCCGAGAGCCTTGGCCCCCTCGGGCGTGGTGATGCGCTTCTGGTCGCCCACATCCCCGTCGGCAAAACGAACGCCCGGGGTTACGGTTAAAAATTCTTTGCCGCACACATCGTGCACCTTCCCGGCCTCCAAGGGGGAACAAACCACACCGTCAAGCCCGGCGAGCTTTGCGTTTTGGGCGTAGTGCATAACAACCTTTTCAATAGGCTCCTGTATCAGAAGGTCGCGCCGCATGTGTTCCTCGTCGGTGCTGGTAAGCTGGGTAACGGCGATGAGAAGGGGGCGCGTGCCGTCCGGACGGGTAAGGCCTTCAATGGCCGCCTCCATCATCGGGATAGTGCCCGAGGCGTGGAGGTTACACATATCCACATCCAGCCGCGCTAGTACCGCCATAGATTTTTTAACGGTGTTCGGGATATCGCAAAGCTTTAAATCCAGAAAAATTTTATGTCCTCTTTCCTTAATCTGCCGTACAATATCGGGGCCGGCGCCATAAAAAAGCTCCATGCCGATTTTGACAAACGGCTTCCTTCCGGCAAAACGGTCTAAAAAGGAAATACATTTTTCGGCGCTGTCAAAATCGCAAGCAATAATTACATCTTTTCCCATTTTCCTCTTCCTTCCTATTTGGTTATTCCTATAATATCCTGTAAGGAATTTATTTTATAAGCCTCCATCACGCGGGGCAAATCCTCGATAATATCGCGGCAGGCGTAGGGGTTTACGAGATTGGCCGCCCCGACCTGGACGGCAGTAGCGCCCGCCATCATCATCTCCAGTACATTCTCCGCGCTCTCCACGCCGCCGATGCCCACTACGGGGATTTTTACAGCATTCGCCACCTGATATACCATGCGCACGGCTACGGGGAAAATGGCGGCACCGGAAAAACCGCCCATGGTGTTTGCAATTACCGGCTTTCTCGTTTTGAGGTTTATCCGCATACCCAAAAGGGTGTTTATAAGGCTGATGCCGTCCGCCCCCGCCTCCTCGCAGGCGCGGGCAATGGAAACGATGTCCGTCACATTCGGGGAAAGCTTGATAAGAACGGGCTTTTTCGTCTTTTGGCGAACGGTGCGGGTAACCTCGGCCGCCGCCTCGGGGCTTGTCCCAAAGCTCATGCCGCCGCCATGCACATTCGGGCAGCTTACATTGATTTCAAGCCAGCCCACCTCGTCACACGCCGAAAGCCGTTCGGCGCAGTATGCGTATTCCTCCAGCGAAAAGCCGCTGATGTTCGCCATCACCTTTTTGGAAAAGCATTTTTTCATGCGGGGCAGTTCCTCGTTTATGACCTTTTCCACGCCCGGATTTTGCAATCCCACCGCATTTATCATGCCGGCTGTACACTCCGCAATACGCGGTGTGGGATTTCCAAAGCGCGGCTCGCGGGTGGTTCCTTTGAAAGAAAAGGTACCGAGGATATTGATATCGTAAAGCTCGGCAAATTCATAGCCGTAGCCAAAGGTGCCGCTGGCCGGGATAACGGGATTATCCAGCGCAAGACCGCAAAGGGAAACCTTTGTATTTACCACAGTATTTCCTCCTTTCGCAGTACGGGGCCTTCCTTGCAGATTCTTTTATTGCCTGCCGTTGTTTTGCAGGAGCAACCCATGCAAGCACCAAAGCCGCAGCCCATTCTCTCCTCAAAGCTCAGCTGGCCCGAGGTGGTCGTGGCTGCAAATACGGCGCGGAGCATCGGCTCAGGGCCGCAGGTGTAAAAATAGGTGTAGCCGTCCTCTATTGCATCGGTTACAAAGCCGCGCGCGCCATGGGAGCCGTCCACCGTTGTAACGGTAACGAAAGCGCCGAGGGCGCGAAACTCGTCCTCGTAAAACACCTCGTCCTTTTGATTAAAGCCCAAAATGACCTTTGGCGTTTTCCCCTCTTTTATCAGCGTTTTGCAAAGGCCGTACAGGGGCGGAACGCCCACACCACCGCCGAGCAGAAGCGGTTTTTCGCCGCAGACGGAGGTATCGTAGCCGTTACCAAGGCCCGAGAGAATATCCAGCCGACCTTCTCGCATCTCGGCCATTCTTCGTGTGCCTTCGCCTACGACCTTGTACAAAATCGTCAGCACCTTTTCCTCTACATCACAAACGGAAATGGGGCGGCGCAGGTACAGGCCGGAAAGCTTGATGTTTACAAACTGCCCCGGGGCGGTAATGGCCGTCGTGTCCCCGAAAAGGCGCATTTTGTATACATCCTTTGTAAGCGGCGTATTATCAATAATCTCAAAAAATCCTTGTTTCATGGTTTCTCCTTACGCATCAATGGTGGAAATGGTAAGTGTAATTTCTTCTAAGACATCGAGAAGAACTCTTACCGTATCCAAAGAGGTGAAGAGTGTAACATTATTTTCGTTTGCCGTTGTTCTGATTTCAATACCGTCTTCATAATGGACGCCCGAAAGAACGGCACGGGTATTGATGACATAGCTGACATATCCTGCACGGATGGCATCTAAAATCTCGGTGCTTCCCTCCGAAAGCTTCCGGAGCACTTTTGTTCGGATACCATGCATTTTCAGGAAATCAGCCGTTCCGATTGTGGCAACAATATTAAAGCCCATATCGTAGAACCGTTTTATAAGCGGGAGTGCCTCTTCCTTGTCTTCATCGGCAAGGGTTACCAAAACGGTACCGTAATTCTGCAAGTGCATGCCGGATGCCTGCAGTGCTTTATAAAGGGCACGGTTTAATTTATCGTCATACCCGATGGCTTCACCGGTTGACTTCATTTCCGGCGAGAGATACGCATCCAAACCGCGGATTTTACTGGAGGAGAACACCGGTACCTTTACATAATACCGCTTCTTTTCTTCCGGATACAAATCAAAGATACCCTGTTCCTTCAGGCTCTTGCCTAAAATGACTTCTGTGGCAATGTCCGCCAGACTATAGCCGGTGGCTTTGGAAAGGAAGGGAACGGTTCTGGACGAACGGGGGTTTACTTCGATGATGAATACATTATCCTCCTCGTCAACAATAAACTGAATGTTATACAGTCCCACAATGCCGATACCAAGACCAAGCTTTTTCGCGTATGTTAAAATTGTGCCTTTGACCTTATCCGATACGCTGAAGGTGGGATAAACGCTTATAGAGTCGCCGCTGTGAACGCCTGTTCTTTCCACAAGTTCCATGATGCCGGGTACAAATACATCCCGTCCGTCACAGATGGCATCCACTTCCACCTCTCGGCCCTGAATATATTTATCAACCAGAACCGGCTTGTCCTCGTCGATTTCCACCGCTGTTTTCAGGTACTGTCTTAAATGCTCTTCCTTCGCAACGATTTGCATGGCTCTGCCGCCCAGCACGAAACTGGGCCGTACCAAAACGGGATAGCCGATTTCCTCTGCCGCGCGGATACCATCCTCAATGTTGGTTACCGCTCTTCCTTTCGGCTGGGGAATTTCCAGCGCCGCCAGGATTTTTTCAAAGCTGTCACGGTTTTCGGCGCGTTCAATCGCGTCGCAATCGGTGCCGATAATGGTAACGCCACGGTCGCGGAGGGGTGCGGCGAGATTTATCGCCGTCTGTCCGCCCAAAGAGGCAATAACTCCTTCCGGTTTTTCAAATTCCAGAATGTTCATGACATCCTCGGTGCAAAGCGGTTCAAAATAAAGCTTGTCCGCTGTCGTATAGTCCGTGGAAACTGTTTCGGGATTGTTATTAATAATAATGGCTTCATAGCCGGAATTTTTAATCGTCGTTACAGCGTGTACGGTCGAATAATCAAATTCCACACCCTGTCCAATGCGGATGGGCCCTGCACCGAGCACAACGATTTTCTTCTTTTCTGTCACGCGCGAAGCGTTTTCGCCCTGATAGGTCGAATAGAAATACGGAATGTACGCATCCGTGTGGAAGGTATCCACCATTTTGTAGACCGGGAAGAGGTTCTCCCGCTTCCTTTGCAAAAACACCTCGATTTCGTCTACACCCCAGAGCCGCGCGATAAACGCATCGCTAAAGCCCATCTCCTTCGCCGCGCGAAGCGTGGCAAAGTCGCCCTTCTTTTCCGAAATCGTCTTTTCCATGTTGACAATTTCTAAAATGGCTTCCAAAAAGTCCGCGGTAATCTGTGTAACCTTATGCACTTCCTCGACAGTGGCACCGAGCCTAAAGAGCGCGGCAATCGCAAAAATATTGTCATCCTTAAATTCGGTAATATAGGAAAGAAGTTCTTCCTTCGTCTTGCCGTCAAACTTGGCAAGATGGAAATGACACGCACCAATTTCCAGCGAACGGACCGATTTTAAGAAACATTCGGAAAGTGTGGTGCCAATGCCCATAACCTCCCCCGTCGCCTTCATCTGCGTGCCGAGCGTGTTGGGCGCAGAGGCAAACTTATCAAACGGGAAACGCGGCAATTTTGCAATCACATAGTCAAGCCGCGGTTCTGTTGCCGCCGTGGTGTTCGCAATCGGGATTTCCGAAAGGCGCATGCCAACCGCAATTTTAGCCGTTACGCGGGCAATCGGATATCCGCTGGCTTTGGAGGCCAGCGCAGACGAGCGCGAAACGCGCGGGTTTACCTCAATCAGGTAGTACTCGCCGCTTGTCGGATGCAGCGCGAACTGCACATTACACCCGCCCTCAATCTTCAGAGCGCGGATGATTTTAATGGCGCTGTCGTTCAGCCGTTTTTCATCTTCCTTCGAAAGCGTCATAATCGGCGCTACAACGATGGAGTCGCCGGTATGCACGCCAACAGGGTCCACATTTTCCATACCGCAAATCGTAATGGCCGTATCTCCGGCATCACGCATAACCTCAAATTCAATTTCTTTGTAGCCCTTCACGCTCTTTTCAATCAGCACCTGATGCACGGGGGAAAGCTTGAAGGCGTTCGTGCCAACCTCGATGAGTTCTTCTTCATTATAAGCAAAGCCGCCGCCGGTGCCGCCCAGTGTAAACGCTGGACGCAAAACGACCGGATACCCAATCTCTGCCGCCGCGCTTTTGGCTTCCGCAAGGCTATAGGTAATGCGGGAAGGAATGGTGGGTTCGCCGATTTCCGCGCAAAGTTCCTTGAACATCTCCCTGTCCTCGGCGCGTTCGATGCTTTCGCTTGTGGTGCCGAGAAGTTCAACCTCGCATTCCTTTAAAATTCCCTTTTTCTCCAGTTGCATGGCAAGGTTCAGCCCCGTCTGTCCGCCGATGCCCGGCACAATCGCATCCGGGCGCTCATGTCGCAGAATTTTCGCGACATATTCGAGCGTCAGCGGCTCCATGTATACCTTGTCCGCAATCGTGGTGTCCGTCATGATTGTGGCAGGATTCGAGTTGCAGAGCACAACCTCATATCCTTCCTCCTTCAGCGCGAGACACGCCTGCGTGCCGGCATAGTCAAACTCGGCCGCCTGGCCGATTACAATCGGGCCGGAGCCGATAATCAAAATTTTCTTTAGGTCTTTTCGCTTTGCCATCGTTTATTCCTCCTGTTTTTTATATACAACCTGACCTGCAAAAACGGTCAGATAATTCTCACCATAAAGTGTTTCCCCCAAAAACGGCGTTGCCTTGCCTTTCGACAAAAAGTCGTCCGCCAAAACGACTTTTTTTGCCGAGAGATCCCAGACAGAAAACGCTTCATCCATCGGAATAGAAAACCGCTTTCTTGGATTTGTGCACAGGAGCTCTAAAGGCCGCTCCATCGGCATAAGTCCGCTCCGCACAAAATGCGTATACATCGCGGGGAACGCCGTTTCCAGCCCCACCACGCCAAACGCGCTTCCCATAAGGCCTTTTCCCTTTTCCTCGGCCGAATGAGGCGCATGGTCAGTCGCAATCATGTCAATCGTTCCGTCCAAAATCCCCTCGACAAGGGCTTCCCTGTCTGCTTTTCCCCGAAGGGGCGGATTCATTTTAAAGCGCCCGTCCTCCTCGAGATTGGATTCGTCAAATATCAAATAATGCGGCGCCGTTTCACATGTTACATCAACGTTCTCTTTTTTGGCCTTTCGGATAAGGTCTACACTTTCCTTCGTCGAAATATGGCAGACATGATACTTGCAGCCGGTTTCCCTGGCAAGCCGCAAATCCCTTTGAATCGGTGCGTATTCGCTCTCCGAAGAGATGCCACGGTGGCCATGCGCCGCCGCATAGGCGCCCGCGTGAATGTAGCCGCCGTGCAGAAGGCTATTATCCTCACAATGCGCTGCCAGCACCTTCCCGCACTTTTTCACCCGCTCCATCGCCGCGCGCATCATGCTTTCAGACTGCACGCCCCGTCCGTCATCGGAAAAGGCAACGGCGTCCATTTCTTCCATCGGCGTCAGCCTCTCGCCCTTCTCTCCCTCGGTAATCGCGCCGAGTGGATACACCGAAATGACGGCAGATTTCCGAATCAGCTCCTTTTGTATCTCCAAATGCGCGGGGCTATCGGGAACCGGCGAAAGATTCGGCATCGTACACACCGCCGTTACGCCACCGCGTGCGGCGGCAAGAGACCCGGTGTGTATCGTTTCTTTATACGAAAAACCCGGCTCGCGGAAATGCACATGCACATCACAAAAGCCGGGTAATATTACAAAAGAATCCGAAGGCGTAAAATGAGGAACAAAGCACCGAAGAACTTTTTCTGTTTCGGCACCATCTGCATGCTTGGAAAGTATATCGGTATACGCTTGCATCTTCTGTTCCTTTCCGGGCAAAAAAATAGCCCTGCTTTTTGTTCAAACTCTTTAAGAACGCCA
>JAZSLT010000007.1:0-3460 GCA_045535515.1 Clostridia bacterium
ACGCCTTGTAGGAAAAGCGGCAGAAGGCGATGCGGCATCTCTCGATGCCTTCTCCGACAAAGCCAATATCCCCGAGTGGGCAGCTGGCGATGTTGCCGCCATGGTTTCCATGGGCATTGTAAAGGGTAATGCCGACGGCACAGTAAATCCGAACGGCAATACCACACGCGCAGAGGCGGCGGTAATCATCGGCCGCGTTATGGAACGCTAAACCCTCCTATTTATTTGCGATGGGGCGTACGAGGCTTGTGCGCCCCATTGGTGTATAAAGATACATACGCCGTAGCGATAAGATAAGAAAGAAGGTCAGAAAATGGCAAAAAAATTATGCGCACTACTCCTTTTTTGCTGCATAACAGTCGGACTTTCCATTCCTTGTGCAGCCGAGACATCAGTAGAAGAAAAGTATGGGGTAACCCCCATTACTGCACATACACTTGTGCCGTTTGAAAACGCCCTGGACATCGTGGCAAACGGCAGCTTCGAGCTTACCGCAAGCGCAGATGCGCTCGCGAGCTGGGCCGTTTCCGCCCCGAACGAGCAGGGCTTTATCGGAAGTGAAAACTTCCTTTTAAACGATACGCGCCATAAAGACACGCCTGCCGTGGCGCAGATTATCGGCAGCGGCTACCGCGCCCTCCGCATCAAAAACGGCATGGGCGAGCAGTCGAGTGTCGCACAGACGGCACGCGTTCTCCGCGCTGCCGGATGGGAAGAATATGCGTGTGAGCTGGGCGTATCCTTCTATGCGCTTTCGGATGCGGCCGATGTTTCCCTTGAAATCGGCATCACCAGCCAGTCGGGCGACGATGAGGCGACAGAAAGCATCCTCCTTCCGCTTTCGGGCGAGATAGTAAAGGGCGAATGGGTAAGAAAAATGGTTTCCTTCACCCTCCCGTCCGCCGCACGCTCCGTCACCATCCGCGCCATTCTCGCCTCCGTAGGCGAGGTCATTATGGACGATGCGGTGCTCTTGCAGGCGTGCGACCAGACATTTATTGACGAGAAAAAGCCTGTTGAGGCACTGCCTCCTGTTCCCGGCACGCCGGCGAATATTATAGGCCTTCAGGATACAGAGCATCAGGGCAATGTGGATTTTGAATACGACCAGCCGGGCAACAGCCCGTGGTGGGGATATATTGACACACCGAGAGAAGAGCTTTACAGCACAAACGAAAACCACACACCGGGCGGACAGAGGAGTCTTCTTTTAAAGAACATCGAAACACCCCGCGCCGTAGCGCTCCAGAATGTGTACGGCTTTGTGCCGGGTGCCACCTATCAGGTTTCCTGGTGGTACAAGGTGGCGAGCGAGGTGCAGACCACCATCAGCTATGAATTCCGCTGGTATAATGTGCCGGAATTTACCGAGGCCACAAAGGACCTTGGCCTTGGCAGCGGTGACGGTTATGCCGCCTATCAGGAGGATGACTGGAAACAGTTTGTCCACACCTTTGTTGCCCCCTATCCGCCGAACGAGGGCGAGCCGATAAATGCAAATCTTCGCCTGCGCATCGGTGGCAAGGGCGGCGCGGCGTACTATGACGATGTGGCGATTTACATGGTCAAGGAGCCGGAGGTAGCAACGATTAAAAGCGACGAGGCCATTTACTATACGGAATACCCCTATGGCACCGTATCGGCCGAGGTAGCGCCGTACCATACCGAAAAAATGCAAGGCGCCTCCTTGCGCTACTCCATTTTGGACGGCGACGCGGTCATCGTGCCGGCCGCAGAAGTTCCGTTTGCAGAGGTAGACGGCAAGCTCCTTGCCTCGGGCGAATTCCCCACATCCGTTATGGAAGCAAACAAAAAGGGACAGACCTATTCGTATCGCGCCGAAATTCTCGATGCCGAAGGGAATGTACTGCAAGAACAAACGGCGCCCATTTACCGCTTTGACAGACCGCATTATTTGGATGTGGATGGCGTATTTCGCAAAAACGGCAAGGAATACAACATCGGCATAGGCACCTCCTGTAACACCAAAAGAATTAATCAGGGCGTCGCGGACGGCGGCCTCGATGTTATCATGATGGTCGGCGAGGGGAATCTCACGCTGATTGAAAAGCTGGATTATGCGTATGCAAACGGCCTTATGGTGCTCCTCAATATGGGCGACAGTACAAGCTGTGCCGGCAGCCCTGCGAGAATTGAGCAGACGAAGGAAACCGTTATGCTCACCAAAGACCATCCGGCGCTCTTCGGCTATAAGCTGCAGGATGAGCCGGTACAGAAAAGAACACCCGAGGCAGAGCTTTTGGCCGGCTATGTAACCATAAGAGAGCTTGACCCCTGTCATGTAATTTATTCGTGCGATGGTGTGGAAGGCGACTTTGCCACCCTCGCGCGCTATACCGACTATATGGATAGTGACTATTATCCGGGCAAAAACGACAAATCCGGCCGCCACACCTTCAGCACCATTCAAAAGGCAGAGGCAGCCTCTCGCGGCCGCAAGCCGGTTGCTGTTTTGCAAAAAGCGTACGAATCCGCACCGAGCGATACCTACTTCCCCGCCTTCCGGGACTTCCGTCATCACGCCTATCAGGCGCTGTTTGCCGGCAGTGGCGGCTGGGGCTACTACGGCATCGGGCAGGCCGGAACGGGACTTCCTTTCATTGAAAGAGATGTCTGGAAGGAAGTCGTAGAATGGGAAAAGAGGGGCGAACAGGATTTGATGTTCGACTGCTTTGTAAATGGCAAGTACCCTCTTCTTAGCGCCTATGAAGATAACGAAATCATGTGGCAGCTGTATGCCGTAGACAGCAAAATATACGCCTTTGTACTAAACTGCGTGGGCGGCGCCGGCGCGACGGAAGGCAGCAAAAAGGTAGACATTCCGCTCACAGATGCCTCCTTCGGCAAAAACCTTGGCGACTTTACGGCTACTCTTAAGTGGGATGCAAACGAAAAGACGGCCAGCGGCAAGGACACGCTTTCCATTGAAATTCCGAGCTTTTCTGTCGAGGTTTGGGAGATTGAGCTTGCAAACCCGGTAGATTTCTCCGGCTACGCCATCACGAAGTATAACGATATTTATAAAACCCCGTGGGCGTATCAGGCCGTGGCAAAGCTGCAGGCGGCAAAGGTATTAAACGCAGATATTGACCTTCGCTACGAGCCGCAGGCAGAGATTACCCGTGGCGACTATGCGATGTTCCTCGTTCGCGCACTTGGCCTCAACGCTGAAGTCACCGAAAACTTCGCAGATGTCAAGTCTTATGCCGAATATGCCGATGCCCTCGCTATCGGAAAAGCTCTTGGCATTTTCAATGGCCGCGGCGATAATATGTATGACCCCGAAAAGCCGGCCACCCGCGCCGAGCTTATGGCGCTTACCGCAAGAGCTTTACGCCTTGTAGGAAAAGCGGCAGAAGGCGATGCGGCATCTCTCGATGCCTTCTCCGACAAAGCCAATATCCCCGAGTGGGCAGCTGGCGATGTTGCCGCCATGGTT
>JAZSLT010000004.1:0-63804 GCA_045535515.1 Clostridia bacterium
CTCCTTTTCCCCTTAAAGTCTTGCGACTTTCGGGGACCCCGGAAAGTCCACCGGACTTTTTGGGGAGAGGAAAAGCAAGGGAACGAGCGTCTGTTTTAGCGAAAGCTAAACAATAGCGATGTGGACTTTGCTTTGACGAAGTACGCCGTCGGATTACCCGAAGCAGGGTTCCCCTGCTTTGGCTCAGTTTGTCCGTTCCGAACTATTTTTTCTCATCCCAAATATTTGGGGGAGTTTAAAAAGCTAGCTTTTTAAACTCCCCTTTTTTATGCCTGGTTTTCACACCAGGTCTTATATTCATCATAGGTCATCAAAGTATTTACAGCCGCAAGGAGTGCTTTTGCGGAGAGGGTGGGCGGCAACGCGAGATACGCGCACAGCGCGGCGCGAAGGTGTGCGCTTTTTTCGCCGCCCGAAAGGCCGTCCGTATAAAAATCCATACGGGTAATTGGCCGCGCGGTCTCTTCGCTCTTCGTAGAAACTGCGGAAAGAATTTCCGCAAGTATTTCCGCTGTCAGTCCCTCCACTCCTAAAGTCCCTTCCGAGGAGGGGCGCGTCTTTCTTTTTTCTTTTCCGCGCATAGCCGGAATATAGGCGTCCAGCACACGGCCTTCCTGTATGTTTTCCCGCAGAAAAGAACGAATTTTAAAGCCGGCATGGTCGGAATCCAGCAGAAGGATAATGCCGCACTTTCCGGCAAGCCGCCGGATATAGGAAAGGCGCTCTTTATCTGTGAAAACGGAAAAACCATAGGTGGGAACAATCAGAGCATCGCAAATGGTTTGCAGCTTCCTTTTGTCGTATATACCTTCTACGATAATGGCCTCCTGTATGTGTATCATGTGCAAAAGGCTCTCCTTTGTAATTTTTTGGGTTACTGCCCTTTGAGCATACTGCCGCCGATAAACTCCCGGAGAATAGAGGTGCCCGGAACAAGAGACGGCGAAATCGGCTCAAAGTAGCGGATGAAATCAAGTAGCCGCGCGGCCGTTTCCCGATGCTCGTGGCTTTCCAGCGCCGAAGTCAGCAGCGGCTCTGCCACCTGCCGGTATACGGCAAATTCGTAGGAAAGAGAGGAGTTAAAAATAACATCCGCACGCTCCTCGTAAGGGAAAATATTTTTAATTTCGCCCTTTTGTACATCGCCCCACATGGAAAGCGTGCCAACGGCATCGGTGTTTCGAAACTGGCTGTCGCGTATCATGCGGCGGATAAGGCGCGTGTCGGTGGGCGAAATGGGATTATAGCGGTCAAAACAAAGAACGGTCAGAGCGCTGCAATACACGCGGTATAGGTAAGAGGAGGGGATGCCGTGGGTAAGCTTTTCGTTTAAGGCATGAATGCCCTCCACCAGTAAAACGCCGCTACCGGAAAGGGAAAGCGTGCGCCCCTTTGGCGCGCGCTCCCCTGTTTGAAAATCAAATCGGGGCACGGTGACGGTTTCGCCGCCAATCAGCTTATGCAGATGCTGATTGAAAAGCACATGGTCAATCGCATCAATATCCTCGTAATTTGGCTTTCCGTTTTCGTCCAGAGGTGTTTTGGAGCGGCCGAGATAATAGTCGTCAAGCGAAATCATCTCGGGCGAAAGGCCGTTTGCCCGCAGATGCAGCATTAGGCGGCCGGTTGTAGTTGTCTTGCCGGAGGACGAGGGACCGGAAATTAAAATAACCTTGCAGTTTAAAATGTTGTTTTTAATCGTATCGGCAATTTCTGAAAGGCGCTTTTCGTGCATAATTTCAGAAATGTTAATACATTCGTTAATGCCGCCCTCCCGCACAAGGCGGTTTAAGGCATATACATCCGGCACGCCGACAACGGCGTTCCACGCGCGATAATCGCTGATAGTCTTTAAAATTTTCTGACCGGCATAAAAAGGCTGGATTTGTGTACCTGTATTCGGGTGCGGATAGCGGAGCAAAAAGCCGGCGTCAAACAAAACGAGCGCAAAATCGGAAAGGTAGCCTGCGTGGGGATAAAGAGAGCCGTATACGCTGTAGTATTTATCATACAGGCGAAGGAGGGAAATCGTGTCACGCGGGGTAAACGCAAGGCTGTGTGCCGTTTCCGTATCGCCGCTTTCCGAAATCAGCCGTATGGCCTCTTCCTTCGGGAAAACCTCGGGCACAAGGGGAAACTCTGCCAAAATCAAAGTGCGCATTTCCTTTTCCAGCGCCGCCATATCCGCCTCCGTGGGGATATGGGAGGGCAGCTCACAGTAGGTGGAGCGATTTACCGATTGATGCACGCGGAGCGCCTGACCGGGAAAAACCTTGGCACAAGCGGCAAAGAGAACAAACAAAAGGCTTTGTCTGTATGTACGGTAGGATTCCTCCGTCCAGTTTTGCAGCATAATAGCATCCTCCTTTAGGCGTTTATTTTATAAAACTCTTCCTTGCGGCGTAAAACCTCCGCAAAATCGCGCGTGTAGCCGTCATCATGCTTGAAGTTAAACACGCGCACCACCTTGTCGGGCAGTAAAAGTCGGCTTACGGCACCGGCACCCAGCGCAAAAATATGCGCGCAATCCGTCATGGTAACGGTATTGTAAAACGAATCCATACCCGGCTTTGCATATCCTACATTTTCAAGATTTCCAATGGTGGACTTCTGGCGATACATATAGTAGGGGCGGTAACCCTTCTTATCTGCCTCCCGATAGGTGTAGGCGAGCATATCGGCTACATCCGGCACCTCTTGTGCGCGCTCGCCGCCCTGCTGCATAAAGGCCGCTCTTTTTCTGTACAGGGTATGTACGGTAAGGCTTTCGGGTGACAGGTCTAAAACCGTATCCAGAGAATGGCGGTACATGGCAAGGTCTTCACCGGGAAGGCCGGCAATAAGGTCCGTATTGATGTTGGTAAAGCCTGCCTCGCGCGCCATCATAAAGGCGTCCAGAAACTCCTGCACCGTATGGCGGCGGCCGATGCGCCGGAGCGTTTCGTCATGCAAGGTCTGCGGATTTATACTGATGCGGTTTACGCCAAACCGCGCCAGTATCGCCAGCTTTTCGGGCGTTATGGTGTCCGGCCGGCCGGCTTCTGTCGTAAATTCCATGCCGTCATAGACGGGCAAATGTGTACAGACGCCGTCATGCAGCCTTTCAAGTAGCGGCGCCTCCAGACTCGTAGGCGTGCCGCCACCGATATACACCGCGCGAAGGGTAAGGCCTAAATCCTTTATGATTTCGCCTGTCCTTTGTATTTCCAAAAGCAAAAGGCGCGTGTATTCCTCCTTGGTTGCGACGGCACCCGTGGCGGAAATAAAGGAGCAATAGGTACAGCGGGTGGGGCAGAAGGGAATGCCGATATAAACGCAAACATCCTTTTTGTTTTGCGGATGCTTTCCTTCCTCCTTCGCGACCGCCAGCGCAAGCTTTATCTTGTCATCCTCTACAAGATAAGTTTCGCGAAGAAGGCGGCAAACCTCTTCTTCGCTTTTTCCCTCATCCAGAAGAATACGCACAAGCTTTGCCGGGCGCACCCCCGTCATAATCCCCCAGGGAGCCGGCATCGGCGAGAGGGGGCGGAGCGCAAAATAAGCACTGCGCTTTATCAGGTTACCCAGCTCTCGCTTTGGTAATACATTTTTTTCGCTGTATTCCGTATGCTCGCTGCGCCTTCCTGCTATTTCCACCGTAGTCGTCACGGCGAGGCGTTCTCCCTCGTGGAGAATGCTTTGGATGTTTACTTTTTCATGCTCCGGAAAGAAAAGCAGAACCATCTGTTCTGCTTCATATTGCATCGTATGTCCTATGGCCTGTAAGTTCAATCATTCCCACTCCCAATTAAAATTTGCAAACGGATTTGTGCATTTTTCCTGCAAAATGGTCGTTTCTCTATCATGTCCGGGGAACACCCTTGTTTCATCGGGCAGGGAGAGAAGGCGGCGGATGCTACTTTGCATCGCATTTTTTTCTTCTCTTTCAAAACGGCCTACCGAGCCGCAAAAAAGCGTATCGCCCGAGAAAAGCATGTTTTCGTGCAAAAGGCAGATACTGCCCGCAGTATGCCCCGGCGTGTGCAGCACCGAAAAGGGAAGAGGGCCAATCGAAACGGTGTCGCCATCTTCAAGGAGCCTGTCGGCCGCAAAGCCTTCGTACGGAAACCCAAAGCGGTCAGCATGGCTCGCTTTGGCATTTTCCAGCATCGGCGCGTCCAGCCGGTGGATAAAAACCGGAATACCGAAATGCGCCCGGAGCGCACCGGCGGCGCCGGCATGGTCAAAATGCCCGTGTGTCAGGATAATGCACTGGGGCAAAAGACCGCTTTCTTCTACAAGACGGATAATGCTGTCCGCGGCACCGCCGGGGTCAACAAGGCCGAGATGGCCGTCCGCCGATATAAAATAACAGTTCGTGCCGAGCGGCGGCACGCGAAGAATCCGTATATCCATATAGCCTCCTATTGATGCAGGCGGATAATGTTAAACACACCGGGCACCGTATACAGCCGCTTGATAATGGCGTTAAGCTGAGCGGCATTTTCGATTTCCACCGTCAGATTGATAATCGCCATTTTCGTTTTCAGCGAACGGGAATTGAGGGCCGATATGCCGACCTTTAGCTCCGAAACGGCGTTGGTGATATCCGCCAGCAGTCCGCGGCGGTCCGTAGACTCAATCTGGATGTCCGATAAATAGTGTCCCTTTTGGTTTTCTGTCCAGGAGCAGGAAATCAGGCGGCTGCGGTCCTCCTCGGAGAGGGAGGAGGACTGCACATTCACGCAATCCGCGCGATGTACCGATACACCGCGTCCCTTCGTGATATAGCCTACAACCGCATCACCCGGTATAGGCATACAGCATTTGGAAATACGGACAAGGCAATTATCAATGCCGTGTACCGTAATGCTGGAGCCGGTGCTTGTGCGCTTTAAGGGCGCAAGTGCCGTTTTGATTTCTTCTTCCTTTGCTACCTCACGGCTGTATTCCTTAAGGCGCGTTACAATTTTCGCCGCCGTAATACTGCCGTAGCCGATAGCGGCATACATATCGTCGGTATTCGCAAAGCTGTAGCGGCGCAGACATTGTTCCATATTTTCCTTCTGGAAAAGCTGGCTCATGGTGTAGCCCTGACGCTTCAGTTCCCGCTCCACGCTTTCCTTGCCCTTGACGATATTTTCCTCGCGCATTTCCTTTTTCAGCCAGGCGTTGATTTTACTTCGGGCCTGATTGGTTTTGCAGATTTTCAGCCAATCGCGGCTGGGGCCGTGGACCGAAGAAGAAGTCAGAATTTCCACAATATCGCCTGTGGCGAGCTGATAGTCAAGCGGTACAATTTTAGAATTTACCTTTGCGCCCATCATTTTACTGCCGACGGCGCTGTGAATGGCAAAAGCAAAGTCAATCGGCGTAGAGCCGGCAGGGAGGTTGATAACATCGCCGCGCGGCGTAAACGCATATACCTCATCGGCAAAAAGGTCAATTTTGAGGGTGCGCATAAATTCCTCTTCATCCGTCAAATCCTTCTGGATATCGAGAAGCTGACGAATCCACGCAAATTTGGCGTCGGCTGAGTCCTTACTGTCCGCCGTAGTCCCCTCTTTGTATTTCCAATGCGCCGCAATACCATGCTCGGCGGTGCGGTGCATTTCAAAAGTGCGGATTTGAATTTCGCAGGGGCTTCCCTCCGGCCCCATTACGGTCGTGTGCAGAGATTGGTACATATTCGGCTTCGGCATGGCAATATAGTCCTTAAATCTGCCGGGAATCGGCACATACAGCTCGTGTACCATACCGAGCACCGTATAACAATCGCTCACCGTATTTACGATAATGCGAACGGCAAACAAATCGTAGATTTCATCAATAGATTTGTTTTGCGTGTACATCTTTTTAAATATACTGTAAAAGCTTTTGGCGCGCCCTTCGAGCTTGTAGGAAAGCCCAAGCCCTGTCAGGCGCTCCGCCAGCGTGTTTTTAATTGCCTCAATATAGGCATCGCGCTCGTTTTTCTTCTTGTTGATGCTTTCCACAATTTCGTAGTAGGCTACGGAATCGAGATGCCGCAGAGATAAATCCTCCAGCTCCCATTTAATTTTGGAAATACCAAGACGGTGGGCAAGCGGCGCATATACCTCCAGCGTTTCCCGCGCCTTTAAAAGGCGCTTTTCGGGCGGCATATTCTTGAGCGTCCGCATATTGTGCAGACGGTCAGCAAGCTTAATTAAAATAACCCGGATATCCTTGGCCATGGCAAGAAACATCTTGCGAAGGCTCTCTATCTGCTGCTCCGCTTTGTCGTGAAACTGAATTTTGTCAAGCTTTGTAACGCCTTCAACGAGGAGCGCAATATCCTCCCCGAATTCCTCTTTAATCACATCGTAGGTAATAGGCGTATCCTCAATGACATCATGGAGAAGCCCGGCAGCAATCGCCTCCATATCCAGCTCCATATCGGCCAGAATTTCGGCTACCGCCAAGGGGTGCACAATATAAGGCTCACCCGACTCCCGCCTTTGCGTTTTATGCACATCGGAAGCCAGCTTAAAGGCCTTATCCAGCATAGCAAAGTCGGCACTCGGTTGATATTTCAATATTTTTTCTTTGATGACAGCATAGGAATTTACAAGGGTGTTTTCCATGATATCCTCCATAAAAGGTTTTATCTGCATTTCGTACAGGGTATTCTATTTTATGCGAAGGTCCTGCAGAATAATCTGCGGTGTTTCGGCGCCTCCGTATGTATTAATGTGCAGCTCGCCTGCAATATCGACCACATCGCCGCGCGAAAGCGTTTCCGCAAGGGCTCCTTTTCCGAAGGCCACGCAGTCCACCGCGGCGCCGTTTTTGAAAAGACGCAAAAACAGGTGCTTTTGGTCGCGCGAGGTGCGGACCGAGGACAAGGTTACGCCGCTAAGGAGAAACACCGGCTTTGGATTGGCGGCCCCGAAAGGCTCCAGCACCTCCAGCTGCCTGGCAACCGTAAGAAGCGGCAGGGAAATATCCAAAGGCGCATCAATATTTAAAACAGGCACCAGCGCATCCGGCGGCAAAACCTCGTCGGCATACGCGCAGAGCTTTTCGGAAAGAGCCGCGATATTCTCCGTCGGCATCGTAAGACCGGCCGCCAGCGCGTGCCCGCCAAAGCGGTCTAAAAGAGCGCCGGCATGGGAGAGCGCCTCGTACAGATTGAAACCGGGGATAGAGCGGCCGCTGCCTTTTCCCGTCTCGCCATCGGTGGAAATCAGAATAGCCGGCTTATAAAAATGCTCGGTAATTTTGGAGGCCGTAATCCCGATAATGCCGTGATGCCAGCCCTCGTGCGCGAGGACAATCACCTTTTTATCGTCAAAATCGCCAAGGCGGATAGCCTCCATGGCCTCCTCGTATATCGCATCACCACAGCTTTTGCGTGCCGTGTTCTGCGCATCTAAGGCGGCGGCAATCTCGGCCGCTTCCAGGGGCGATTTTGTCATTAGAAGCTGTACAGCCGGCGTGCAGCTGCCCATCCGGCCGGCGGCATTTAGGCGCGGCGCGGCGGAAAAGCTTATCTGGTAAGCGGTGAGAGACTGCGGCTCCGTACCGGCCACATGGCAAAGCGCCGAAAGACCGGCGGAAGGCATTTTCTGCATTTTACGAAGACCCAGTGCCGTAATGACGCGGTTTTCGCCGCATAAAGGCACCACATCCGCAATCGTAGCCAGCGCGGCAATGTCGCAATATTCCGTAACGGCGCGCTTTGTTGAGCCGCACAGGGCGCTGACAAGCTTAAAGGCAACACCGGCACCGGCCAGTCCCTTAAAAGGATAGGGGCAATCGCTTCTTTTGGGATTAATCACCGCCAGAGCCGTGGGCAAAACCTCGCCCATGGAATGGTGGTCGGTTATAATCATGTCCATACCGAGTGAAGAGGCAAGCTCTGCTTCCCGACACGCGGCAATACCGGTATCCACCGTGATAATAAGCGTCGTGCCGTCGGCGGCAATTTTTCGTATAGCCTCCTCGTTTAAGCCGTACCCTTCCGTTTCCCTGTCCGGAATGTAAAAGGTACAGTCTGCTCCTTCTTCTTTGAGGTAGGAGAGAAGCATGGCCACCGAGGCAATACCGTCCACATCATAGTCGCCATACACCGTAATATGCTCTTTTTTATCAATAGCCGTGCGTATTCTTTCTACGGCACGGTCCATATCGCGAAGCAAAAAGGGGTCATGCAGAGCCGAAAGGCCGCCGGCAAGGTACGCGGGCGCCTCCTCCGGCGTAATACCGCGAACGGCTAAAAGAAGCGCTAAAAGCGGCGAAACCGCGGCCGCCTTCTCAATGGAGGAAACCACTTTCGCGTCTATGTCTTTATATAATAAATTCCATCTCTTATCCAAGTTTGCACCTTCGTTTATAATTTTCCTAATATTTTATCATATCTCACGAAAAAAAACAATATTTTTATACAATTTCGCCGCGAAAAACATAAAAAACTTACAAAAGCGGCGTCCTGTCCGTCTCTTTTTCCACACTGGGCGAAAAAGATGCTGCGAAAGAAAAGCAACAAGACGCGCAGGGCAAATTTTACTTTACAAACGCGCGCAAACATGATATACTAATAAAAATTGTACCCTTTTGGGATTTTGCATGAAAATTCATGTGGCAACGGAGGAAAAAATAATGCCGATTCGTATACCGGATGCTTTGCCGGCGGCAAAGCTTTTGCAAAGTGAAAATGTTTTTGTGATGACGGAAGGAAGGGCGTCCAGCCAGGATATCCGTCCTTTGAAAATTGCTGTTTTTAATCTGATGCCCACAAAAATTGCAACAGAAACACAGCTTATCCGCGCGCTTTCAAACTCCCCTCTTCAGGTGGAGCTTGTGCTTTTGCATGCGGAAACACATGTGTCGAAAAACACACCGGCGGAGCATTTGGCTTCCTTTTACAAGACCTTCTCGGATGTTCGCCACAAGCGCTTTGACGGGCTGATTATCACAGGCGCGCCTGTGGAGCTTATGGAATTTGAAGAGGTGGATTACTGGGAGGAGCTTTGCGCGGTGATGGAGTGGTCGAAAACGAATGTCACCAGCACGCTCCATATCTGCTGGGCGGCACAGGCCGGTATGTATTACCATTACGGCATCCCGAAGCACCCGATAAACGAAAAAATGTTCGGGGTATTTCGCCATGATGTTACTTCGCCGCGAGCGCCCTTAATGCGCGGGTTTGACGATATTTTCTATGCACCCCATTCGCGCCATACCGAGGTGCGCGAAGCGGATATACGGAAAGCGCCGGAGCTTGAAATTATGGCAAAAAGCGCCGAGGCGGGCGTGTATCTTGTGGCATCGAGGGACGGGAAAAATGTGTTCGTGACAGGCCACTCGGAATACGATTCGGAAACCTTACATAACGAATATGTGCGTGATAAAGAAAAGGGACTTTCGATTGCCATTCCCAAAAACTATTATAAGGACGACGACCCCTCTGGGCCGCCGGTTGTGCGGTGGCGCTCCCATTCCCACCTTTTGTTTGTAAACTGGCTGAATTATTATGTATACCAGATTACGCCGTATGACTGGGATGCGGAGGAAACAGAATGAAAATCAACCCGCGCGCTATTTATGCGTATGCGTATAGGCTACTAGATACCGTGACGCCGTGCCGGGAAGATTGCGGAAAGCGGTGCGGCAGTATATGCTGCCGGGATAATGAGGTGGGGAGCGGCATGTACCTGTATCCGGGCGAGGAAACTATGCTTCGTCCGCTGCCTTTTTGGGCAAAGTGCGAAGGCTCCGGCTTTTTCTATGCCGGGCACGAGGCGGCGATTTTATCCTGCCCGGGACGGTGCGAAAGAAGGCTCCGGCCGCTGGCGTGCCGTATTTTTCCGCTTGTGCCGTATAAAAAGCCGGGAGAAAAGATGAAAATAATTTATGACCCGCGTGCGACGGCGATGTGTCCGCTTTCTCCCGAGGAGCTGACGGACGAGTTTTGCGAGGCCGTAACACGCGCCATGCGCGCCGTGGTAAAAACAAAAGAGGGGCGCGCTTTTATAGAGGCACAATCGGAGCTGATAGAGGAATATGTGCAGATGCACCTGTAAAAGGAGAAACTATGTACCTGATTGTTGGACTTGGAAATCCGGGCAAACAATATGAGAATACGCGCCATAATGTCGGCTTTAAAACGATAGACTATCTGGCGGAAAAATGGGATATTCCCGTTAAAAAAATCCGCTTCAAAGCCGTTTTGGGCGAGGGCATGGTAGGCGGTGAAAAGGTCATTCTGGCAAAGCCTTCTACCTTCATGAACCTAAGCGGCGAAAGCGTGGGAGAAATTGCCCGTTATTATAATCTGGAGCCGGCGCATATTATTATTGTGCAGGACGATGCGGCGTTGCCGGTGGGCAGACTTCGCATCCGCACTTCGGGGAGCGACGGCGGCCATAACGGTATAAAATCGATTTTATATCATCTGGAAAGTGATAAGTTTATCCGTCTTAAAATCGGTGTGGGCGGTGCCCTGCACGATATGGTTTCCCATGTGCTCGGGAATTTTTCCCGTGAGGAAGGGGTGGCCGTTACCGGCTGTGTAAAGGTTTCCGATGCCATTATGGAAACGATTTTGAAGGAAGGCGCCGGCGAGGCCATGAACCGATTTAACGGATTTGGTAAAACGGAGGCGGAATGAAGGATTTTTTTGCGCCGCTGCGCGCGCTTTGCGAGTTTCAGACGCTTCGTACCCACCTTACGGAAAAGAAGGGCGCGGTGCATGTAATCGGTGCGGCAGAAAGCCAGAAAGCGCACCTTATAGCGGCCATGCTCGCGGAAACAGGAAAACGGGGCGTTGTCATAAGCTGGAGCGAAAGCGCCGCCAGACAAATGGCGGAGGAGCTTTCGTTCTTTTCGGATGCCGTGGTACATTTGCCGCAGGCGGATTTTATGGAGCAGTTTGCGGAAAGCACAGGGTACACGCTGGCGCGTGCGCGTGCGACGGCATTGTATCGCATTTTGACCGGCGATACGGCGGTTATGAGCGTAGGCTGCCTTCTTGACTATGTGTTGCCCTACAAAAAGTATAAAACGATTACGCTTTCTCCCGGCGACACCTTGGAGAACATAGCGGAAATACTGGCAGAATTCGGATATCGCCGCGTGCCCATGATAGAGGGTGCGGGGCAGTTTAGTGTGCGCGGCGGTATTGTGGATGTGTTTCCGCCGACGGAGGAAAACCCCGTCCGTGTGGAGTTTTTTGATACGGAGGTAGACAGTATCCGTTTTTTTGACCTTGCCACCCAGCAGTCCACCGGCACAATGCCGGTTCTTCATATTGCGCCGGCACTTGCAGACGGAGCGGACGGCGATATATTAGATTATTTTGATGCGGATACGGTGTTTATTTTAGACGAGCCGCAGCGCATTTCCGAGGGCGCGGCCGCGTATGCCGACAGCGTCCGCGAGCGGGTGGCCTCGCTTTTGATGCGCGGCAGCATCAAGGAGCCGAAGGAAAAATATATAAGGGACTATTCGGCCTCTATGGAAAAAATGAAAAAAGGACGGCTTGTGGGATTTTCCGCCATGAGCCGGATTTGCCCGGATTTTAAACCGGCGGAGGTGCTTCGGATTGCGGGCGTGACCTTGGCCTCCTACAGTGGCAAGATGAATCTCCTTTCCGAGGATGTGGCCAGATGGAAGGCAAACGGATATTATGTTTATATTCTTGCCGGAAGCGGCTCGCGCGCCAAAGGTATTTCCGAGGCGCTTGCGGGGGAAGGCATTGCGGCCATTTCCCCGAAGGAGGGGGAGGAGATACCGCGCGGCACGGTAGCCATATATCCTTCTCCGCTTCGCAAAGGCTTTGTGTATTCCGATATTAAAACGGTTTTCATAAGCGGTGGCGATATTTTTGTCAAATCTAATAAAAAGAAGCATGTGGCGGCAGGCGGTGCCAAAGCCATTCGCAGCTTTGACGAGCTTGCGATAGGTGATTATGTGGTACATCGTGTACATGGTATCGGCCAGTTTGTTGCCATGGAAAAAATTGAAACGGACGGCGTAGAGCGCGATTACCTGAAGCTTTCTTATAAAAACAATGACTTTTTGTATGTGCCCGTCACCCAGCTCAACCTTTTATATAAGTATTCCCATGCCGGCGCGGAAACACCGGCACCCAAGGTAAGCCGGCTGGGCGGAAGTGAGTGGCAGAAAACGAAGGCCGGCGTCAAGCATTCTGTATGGGAGCTGGCGATAAAGCTTGTAGATTTGTACGCGGCCAGAAGCCGGATGACCGGCCATGCCTTTTTGAAGGATACGCCGTGGCAGGCGGACTTTGAAAGTGAGTTCCCGTATGTGGAAACGCCCGACCAGCTGGCGTGTATTGCCGAGGTGAAAAAGGACATGGAGAGCCATAAACCGATGGACCGCCTCCTTTGCGGCGATGTGGGATATGGCAAAACGGAGGTGGCCCTTCGCGCGGCCTTTAAGTGCGTGATGGAAGGACTCCAATGTGTGTATCTGGTGCCGACGACCATTTTAGCATCTCAGCATTACAACCATTTCGTCTCGCGTATGGAGAATTTTCCGGTGCGGGTAGAAATGCTTTCGCGGTTCCGCTCGCCGGCGCAGCAAAAGAAAATTATCGAGGGGCTGAAAACAGGCGAGGTGGATGTGGTTATCGGTACACATCGCCTTTTGTCGGATGAGATTACCTATAAGCGGCTGGGCCTTCTGATTATTGACGAGGAGCAGCGCTTTGGCGTGGGCCACAAGGAAAAAATCAAGGACATGAAAAATGGGATAGATGTGCTGACGCTGACGGCCACGCCCATTCCGCGCACGCTGAATATGGCCATGACAGGCATACGCGATATGAGCGTACTGGCGAACCCCCCTGAGGACAGGCAGCCCATCCAGACCTATGTGTTTGAGTACGATGCCGGCGTGGTGCAGGATGCGCTCGAACGCGAGCTGGCCCGCGGCGGACAGGTCTACTATGTCTATAACCGTATTCAGGGGATTTACCGCGTGGCCGAAACGATACGGAAGATGGTTCCCACCGCGCGCGTTGCCGTTGCACACGGCCGTATGAACGAAGAGGAACTCGAAAATGTTATGCGCGGCATGATAGATGGGGAATATGATGTTTTAATCAGCACTACGATTATTGAAACCGGTATTGATATTCCCAATGTCAACACGCTGATTGTGGAAAATGCCGACAGGATGGGCCTTGCCCAGCTGTATCAGCTGAGAGGGCGCGTAGGCCGAAGCGGCAGAGTAGCGTATGCGTATCTGACCTTCCGGCGCGACAAGGCTCTGTCTGAAATTGCCGAAAAACGCCTTCTGGCCATCAAGGAGTTTACAGAGCTTGGCTCCGGCTTTAAAATCGCCATGCGCGATTTGGAAATCCGCGGTGCCGGTAATCTTTTAGGGCCGGAACAGCATGGATTTATGGCCAGCGTGGGGTATGATATGTATGTACGCCTTCTGGAGGAAGCCGTTTCGGAAATGCGGGGCGAGGACAGAAAAACAGAGGCGATTATCGACCTTGTTATTGATGCCGGTGTACCCGACAGCTTTATTGAAGACCCGCGGCAGAGGCTGGAGGCCTATCGCATGGTGGCAGATATTGCGAGCGAGGAGGATGCCGATGCGGTGACGGCGGTGCTGATTGACCGGTACGGCGACCCGCCGCCGCGCGTAATGCGCCTTATCGATGTGGCGCTCCTTCGTGTGTATGCCGAAAACGCAGGCATCGGCGAGGTGACAGAAAGCGGCGGGCGCATTATCCTTTACTACGATAAAAAGCCGGATATGGAAATACTCAGCCGCGTGATGGATGAAAACCGCGGAAAACTTCTGTTTAATGCCGGCGAGCGGCCGTATCTCGCTCTGCGGGAAGGTTACCTTAAGAATAAAAACGATACAGAAAAATTAAAAAAATTGTTAAAAGACTTGAAAATTTAGCCAAAATGTAGTATCATAACAAATATGTAAATTCATACCAAGAAAAGGAGAGAATGCTATGAAACGAATGAAGATGCTGGCCCTGATGGTAGCGGCACTCTTGCTTTTGTCCGCTTGTAATGCGGTGAATGTAACAGAGGTGGCCATGGTGGGCGACAATGTTATGGAAAAACCGGAGTTTATGTATTATCTGCAGAGCGGAAAATCGCAGGCTATGCAGGAGGCACAGCTGAAAGGGCTGACGATTGAAACGAACGCCGATTGGAACAAGGTAATGCTTGGCGATAAAACGGCGGCCGAATTTGCCAAGGAAAAGGCACTCGAGGGCGCCAAAACCATCCTCGTTTTAGAGGCGAAGGCTAAGGCCGAAGGATATGTTCTTACCGAAGAGGATAAAGCAGAAATCACGGCGCAGAAGGACCAGATTATCGAGCAGCTCGGCGGTCGTTACGGCTACGAGCAGGCGCTGGACGAGATGGGCATCACCGTAGATTCGCTCGATGCGATTGTGGAAAGAAGTGTATACGCCAACGCATATATGAAGCAGTTTACAGAGGCCGATACCTCTTTGGAACCGACAGAGGAAGAAATACAGGCCGCCTACAAGGGTGACTATGTATTTGTCCGCCATATCCTGATTTCCAATCAGCCGCCGGAAGAAACAGTAGAAGATGTGGATATTCTGGAGGAGGATTTCACAGAGACTGCGGAAGAACCCGTAGATTATGATGCACAGGCTAAAGAAAAGGCTGAGGGCATTTTGGCAGAGCTGAAAAACGGCGGCGACTTTATCGCTCTTATGAATGAGCATTCCGAAGACGGCCGCGGGGAAGACGGAAAGCTTCTCAGCGACGGGTATGTCATGACCGATAATGGACAGATGGTGCCGGCGTTTGAAGAAGCGGCCATGAAGCTGGAAGAGGGTGCTTTCACGCAGGAGCTTGTGGCTACCGATTATGGGTATCATATTTTAATGCGCTATGCGCTTCCCACCTCCGGCACACAGTATGACAGTGCGATTTCGGAGGTGGAGGCTGACCTGACAAGCAAAAAGCTGGCGGATAAGGTCGAGGTCTGGGCAGATGAAATGGGCTTTGCGCTGAACCAGAGGTTTTTTGATAAACTGAAGATTAAGATGGAGGGATAATTTTGTCAGGACATTCCAAATGGAGCAACATAAAGCATAAAAAAGAAAAAAGTGATGCGCAGCGCGCGAAAATCTTTACGAAAATCGGCAGAGAAATCGCCGTAATCGTAAAGGCCGGCGGGCCGGACCCCGAGGTTAACGGCAAGCTGAAGGATGTTATTGCAAAGGCGCGCGCCAACAATATGCCAAACGATAATGTCCAGCGCTGTATTAAAAAGGCGGCCGGAGACCAGAATGCCGACAATTACGAGGAAATCGTATACGAAGGCTATGGCCCCAGCGGCGTGGCCGTTATCGTGGAGGCTCTTACCGATAACCGCAACCGTACCGCGGCCGATATGCGCCACTATTTCGACAAATATGGCGGTAACTTGGGCCAGACAGGCTGCGTAACCTTTATGTTTGATACGCGCGGCGTAATTGTGGTAGAGGCAGAAGGAGCCGACGAGGAAACTCTGATGATGGAAGCGCTGGATGCCGGCGCTGACGATTTCTCGGCGGAGGACGATTTCTTTGAAATCGTAACGGCACCGGAAAACTTCGGCACGGTGCGCGAGGCTATAGAGAAGGGCGGCTACAAAATCGCTTCGGCCGAAATTATGCGCCTGCCGCAAACAACCGTCACCCTCTCGGCAGAGGATGACCTGAAGAATATGCTAAAGCTTATTGAAATGCTCGAAGATAATGACGATGTGCAGAATGTATTTCACAACTGCGAGCTGCCGGAGGACGAAGAATAAGGAATTTGCAAAAAAGCTGTGTTCACCAAAACGGTGTACACAGCTTTTTGTTTATGAAGTATTTGTCCTTTGGTAAATATGAAGCGCATGCAACGGTTGATAAAAAAACATTCTTTTTCTACTATGCCCTCAAATCAAGAATTTCACCTTTATTTTTTTTCGATATTGACATTGACGTGATTTGATGCTATAATGTTACTATGTTATTTGGGAGGCATATATGAACTACGATGCTTTTTTGAAATGGCTTTTACAGGATAAAAAATTAAGTCAACATGCCGCAAGGGATGTTATTTCCAGATGTAAGCGCGTATGCAAGCTGTTGAATATTAAAACAATAGAGCATTCAAGCATTGAAAAATTGAATGCAGATGCAGAGTTTGCGGCAATGTCTATATCCATAAAATCACAATTAAGAAGAGCCTCGAACCTTTGGATTGAGTTTGGAAAAACATGCAGAAAATATAATATAATTGATTTGTTTGCCGGTGTTGGCGGATTAACTTACGGATTTTCAAAGCTCCCCCAATTTAATATTATTGCTGCAAATGAAATCGAAAAAGATATTTCTATTGCATATCAATTAAACAATCCTGAAGTAAAAATGTTGAATTGTGACATAAAGGATTTAACTGAAAAACTTTTGGATGAGACTTTAAAAGGTGCAGAAATAGATATAGTTGTTGGCGGACCTCCGTGCCAATCTTATTCAACACTAGGGAAAAGACAGATGGATGACCGCGCAAATTTGTTCAAGGAATACAAAAGAATACTTAAAATTTTGCGGCCAAAAGCATTCATTTTTGAGAATGTGGTTGGCATTTTAAGCATGGATAAAGGAAGCCTTTTCAAACGCATTCAACAAGAATTTGAAGAACTTGGATATATATTGCAACACAAAGTTTTGGATGCCGTAAATTATGGCGTACCTCAACACAGGGAAAGGGTCATACTGGTTGGCTTTAAAGGCGAAAACAATTATATATATCCTGCTCCAACATACGGAGAAGGATTGAAACCATATGTTGTATTGAAAGATGCAATCGGAGATTTGCCTGTTTTAAAGGGCGGAGAAGCCAAAACTTCTTACGCTGCTGATATCACAAATGAATTCCTATCGTTTGTTAGAAAACAATCTTCGCGTGTAGTGGAAGAACATAGTGCCCCTAAAAACGGGGAGCATCTTGTGCGAATTATGGAAACTTTAAAAGACGGACAATCTAAAGATGATTTACCCGAAGAAATCCGTCCCAAAAGTGGATATGGAAACACTTATGCAAAATTATGGTGGGAAAAGCCCTCAACAACAATAACAAGAAACTTTGCCTGTCCGTCATCGTCCCGATGTATTCATCCGAGAGATTCCAGAGCAATGTCCATCCGTGAAGGGGCAAGATTGCAAAGCTTTCCCGACGATTATAAATTTTATGGTTCAGACGGAATGAAAAGATTAGAAATTGGTAACGCTGTTCCACCGTTGCTTTCCATGGCTATTGCAAAACAAATGTTAGATGCATTAAATGAAAACGGAACCACAAAATAAAGTGGCTCCGTTTCTTTTTTCATTATCGTTCTCTCGCTAAAAATACGATTTGTTCAACTATTTCATGTAAATCTATAGGCAAAAGAGCATGCTGGTTTTTCAAATTAATAGAATATGCAGGCTTACCGCCGTAAGGGAAGTGGCTGGGTGTATACCTTGCTTCTACTGGCTGAGTAAAATCTATCAGCAAGTATTGTTTGTTGCTGATATCAAATCCCAAAAACAATGCTTCTTCTTTTTTTAATTTATTATACTTTTCGTCACGAAGATCCGCCTTTTTTTCTCTGGCCCAAAAACCAGTATAATCACACATGATTTCCATATGGATTTCCTTGTTGTTAACGGAAATTTTTGTGTCACTTGCTGCTGAAACCTTGCTGTTTGGCAAAATTTTTCTATATTTATCTGCCCCTGACTTTTTGATATCCAACCCACTATTTTGTAAATCAATAATGAGAGTATCTTCAAAAATCCACGAAGCAACAAGGTCTTGCGCATATTCAATAATGGTGCGGTTATCCTTATTGTGAGTGCAACTTAGTAGATTTGAATAAACATCCGGATATTTTTCTTTTAGTATGGCTTCTTTGCCCTCCAAAATGTGTATGTTGGAAGGACTATACGCCAAATCTTGCGCAATCTCAAAAAGCGGTCTATTGTAATATTGACATAATGCCGCAAAAGCTCCCATATCATACCTCCAGTATCATTTTTATTTTCTCATAATTATGGTGGAATTGTAATTTCCCCTGATGCCATTGTACAAATCCAAACGGTAGCTGAATCGTGGTTCCGCCATTTGTTGAACTAAAATATGTTTCTTTTTCTGCGACTTTTGTGACAGCATTACAAATATCTTCTATGTAAAAAATATCATCTACATCATTTTCTTTAAGAAGATTTATATACCAGACAAAATCAGACCATTCTTCCCTATACGAAACAGCGCCCATAGAAAAAGATAATTTAGTGATTTCATATGCATTTTCGGTAAACCACTTTAATAAATCATGGTAGAGCGTTTCATCATAATTTTTAAGGGTAGTTGCATTTAAACTTCTATGACGAATTTGCAGGGTATAGTTTCTTTTGTTAGATTTATCTGCATACTGTTCTATTATCTTTAAAGCATCATCTGCTGCATCCCAAAATAAATTGATTGCCCTTTGTACAGGCGCAGGAATTTTTGCGTTAAACTGTTTTTCAAAAGTACTAATGAACAATCCTGCTCTGACAAAATATACCTGTCCGCCCAAGCTCTTCTTTATAGAAACATTTACCATTTCATTATTGCTCAGATATACTTTCAAATCGGTCTTTGATTTTGTTTTGTTCCCGTTTACGCTAGGAACATTAGTTTCGTGCAATCCACCAATGCTCGTTTTTGCTATGGATTCATGAGAACGACTTATACTGTCCAAAAAGTGTTGTTGAAAAGCCTCATTTGTGTCCAATAATTCTTTAACTAAATCTTCATTTTTATGTCCAGATAATTTGGCGTGTTGCCAGCCCGTGGCTCTATTGCGATGTTCCATTCTTATTCCTCCAAAAACAATTTATATGTTTCCATCTCCAGCGCATCTGCTATCCGTTGGATATTTTCAAGGGCTATACTTCTGCGATAGCACTCAATAGCGCTAATATATGTGCGATGCATGCCACATTTTTCGGCAAATGCTTCTTGAGAAACACCCATGGCGGTACGATATTTTTTGAGATTTGTTCCAAATACTTTTACTATATCCATAACTTCATTCCTCCATTTTGCAGTATATTAACACAACGAATACTATAAGTCTACATACAATAAGTATACACAAGGAAGAGCTTTATTTGAAACATATCTTTAAAAATAAACGATTGCCTTAATATGGGTGTTCTTATGGGCGTTACTTACAAATACCGTAAAATCAAGGGTGTTACGAATCACTGCCAATCGAAAAATCCGGTTTCAGGGAATGGGGAATAAGAAAAAAATCCCCACCTTTGCGTGTGCGTATTTTTTGGGAATGCCGAACCATAGAAATATTTATGTTTTTGTCGATATGCACACTTCGTTTGCTCGATATTTTTACTTCGTAAAATCGATATGTTTTTCGTTTCACTCAAAACTCGATATGATATAAATCTCGTTGCCGAAGGCAACATATCGAGCCGTCAGGCATATCGAGTTCCAACGGAACATATCGAAAATCTCGCAGGGATTTATATCGATGAAAAAAAGACAGATTTCCTTGTGGAAACCTGTCTTTTTTCTGGTGCGAGTGACGGGACTTGAACCCGTACGCCATAAGCACACGCCCCTCAAACGTGCCTGTCTGCCAGTTCCAGCACACTCGCAAGTATTCAACGCTGATTAGTATAGCACAAAAATAAATTAATGTCAACACTTTTTTGAAAAAACTTCTTTTTATTTCTGCGTATGTCCTTCTTAGGATTGCGGCTTGACATTTCTCCCTGTCTGTGATATAATTTTACATTATTTATAGAGGAATGGAATTTTCTACAGATTGGGGCAGAAACATGATTTTATCGGACAGTTGGAAGGATTATCAGCTGATAGAAGCGGCAGACGGCGAAAAGGTGGAACGGTGGGGAAAGTATGTACTGCGAAGACCGGACCCTCAGGCCATCTGGAAGCTTTCGAGGCCGCTGACAAAGAAGGTGGATGCGTACTATCACCGCAGTCGCGAGGGCGGCGGGCATTGGGAGTTTTTTACCGAGATGCCGGAAAGATGGACGGTGTCGGTGGATGGACTTCGTTTTTATGTGCGTCCCACCGGCTTTAAGCATACGGGGCTTTTCCCGGAGCAAGCGGCGAATTGGCAGTATATCCGCGAGCGCTCGCCGGAAGGAAGTCGCGTACTCAATCTGTTTGCCTATACCGGCGGCGCCACGCTGGCGGCGCTTTCTGGAGGCGCCGATGTTGTGCATGTAGACGCGTCCAAGGGTATGGTGGCATGGGCAAAGGAAAATGTGGAGCTTTCCGGCCTTTCTGACCGATTTGTCCGCTTTATGGTGGATGATTGCGAGAAGTTCGTACAGCGCGAAATCCGCCGCGGCAACCGCTATGACGGAATTATCATGGACCCGCCTTCGTATGGCAGAGGACCGGGCGGAGAAATGTGGAAGCTGGAGAATAAAATTTACGATTTGGTGGCGCTCTGCACGCAGATTCTTTCTGACCACCCCCGCTATTTTATTATCAATTCCTACACGACAGGCCTTGCGCCTACCGTGCTGAAAAATATGCTGATGCTTACGGTAGTGAAGAAATACGGCGGCAGCTGTATGGCGGATGAAATCGGCCTGCCGATAGGGAAGGGCGATATTGTGCTGCCGTGCGGTTCCACGGCAAGATGGGAGTGCTGATATGATTTGTCTGGAACATGCCTCCTATATTTATCCGGAAAGCGGACAGCCGGCTATCCACGATGTAAATCTCACGGTAGAAAAGGGCGAATTTGTGGCGGTGCTCGGGCATAACGGCTCGGGCAAGTCTACGCTGGCAAAGCTCTTAAACGGCATACTTTTGCCGACGGCAGGCGAAGTAACCATTTCCGGTCTTAACACAAAAGAGGAAAAAAACATACTGCCCATCCGGCAGAAGGTGGGGATGGTATTTCAGAACCCCGATAATCAGATTGTGGCGACCGTTGTGGAAGAGGATGTGGCCTTCGGCCCGGAAAATATGGGCCTTCCGTCCGAGGAAATCCAAAAAAGAGTAGAGGAAGCACTGAAAGCCGTTGGTATGTATGCCTACCGCAACCATGCACCGCACCTTTTATCCGGGGGACAAAAGCAGCGGGTGGCGATTGCCGGCATTATAGCCATGCGGCCCGACTGCATTGTGCTGGACGAGCCTACCGCTATGCTGGACCCGGCAGGCAGAGCCGAAGTAATGGAAACCATTTTGCGCTTAAACCGCGAAGAGGGAATTACGATTATTCTCATTACGCACTTTATGCAGGAGGCGGCATTGGCCGACAGGGTAATCGTAACCGAAGGCGGCGATATTATTCTGGAGGGTACGCCCGAAGAAGTGTTGACAAAGCGGGAAAGACTTAAAAAGGCGCGGCTGGACACGCCGCAGGTAACAGAGCTTCTCTACAGACTGGCAGAGGGCGGGATGATGGTGGAAACAGATAAAATTTGCGTGGAGGACTGTATAGAAACAATATGTGCAGCCTACGGAAAGGGAAAACAGAAGTGATTTTGGCAGAAAACATTTCCTATACCTATACGCCGGGCGGCGTGTTTGAAAAGCATGCCGTGCGGGATGTTTCCTTCGCTATTGAGAAAGGGACATTCTGCGGTGTTATCGGGCATACAGGCTCAGGGAAAACAACGCTTGTCCAGATGCTGGCAGGCCTGGTGCAGCCTTCAGGCGGCCATATTCTGATAAACGGACTGGATATCGGCGATAAGAAAAACAAAGCCGCGGCTTTAAAAGGTAAGGTGGGGCTTGTTTTTCAATATCCCGAGTACCAGCTTTTTGGCGAAACGGTTTTGGAGGATGTTATGTTTGGCCCGCAAAACATGGGTTTTACAGACGCGGAGGAAAGAGCCAAGGCGGCCCTTCGGGATGTAGGGATAGCGGAGGAAATTTTCTCCCAGTCACCCTTTACGCTTTCCGGCGGACAAAAGAGGCGCGTTGCTATTGCGGGCGTTCTGGCACTTTCACCGGAAATCCTCATACTGGATGAACCGACAGCCGGTCTTGACCCGGCAGGACGAGATGAAATCCTCGCGCGCATTGATGCGCTGCAAAAACGCGAAAAAATGACGGTACTTCTCGTATCCCACAGCATGGAAGATATGGCGAAATATGCCGAGAGAATTTTAGTTATGCATGATGGCAGGCTGGCGCTTGACGGGAAAACGGAGGAAATCTTTTCCGAGGGCGAAAAACTGCGGGAAATGGGATTGGATATTCCGGAGATTACGCGTGTCATTTTAGGTCTTCGCGCCCGTGGGATTCCCATAAGCGAAAAAATATATACATTGGAAGCGGCAGAAAAGGCACTTCTGGCGCTTTGGGAAGGATAAATATGCTCAGAGATATTACATTAGGGCAGTTTTTCCCGGGGAATTCCCCTCTGCACCGTATGGACCCCCGGGCGAAAATTTTATGGACGCTCTTTTATATCGTTCTTTTGTTTTTTGTGAATAATTTTGCCGGCTTTCTGCTCTATGGCATTTTCACGCTCTGGATAATTCATATCTCGGAGATTCGGCCAAGCCTTGTCTTTTCCGGCCTGCGCCCGATTTTATTTCTGCTCAGTTTTACGGCACTTTTAAATGTGTTTGTATCAGGCGGCGAAACAGTACTGTTTCGGCTCTGGATTTTTTCGGCCACGGCCGAAGGTGTGTATGCTGGCGGTATTATGGCGCTTCGCCTTGTTTTTCTGGTTCTGGGGTCTTCACTTTTGACCTTCACAACCTCGCCCATCGTTTTAACCGATGGTATAGAGCATCTTCTGCTGCCCTTCACTAAAATCGGGGTACCGGCACACGAAATTGCCATGATGATGACAATAGCCATCCGGTTTATTCCCACGATTTTAGAGGAAACGGATAAAATTATAAAGGCGCAGACGGCGCGCGGGGCCGATTTTGAAAGCGGCAACATCTTCCGCCGTGCCAAGGCCATGATTCCGCTTTTAATCCCGCTTTTTATTAGCGCATTTCGCCGTGCGGACGAGCTGGCTATGGCCATGGAATGTCGCGGCTATCATGGGGGCAAGGGGAGAACGCGCATGCGCACGCTCCGGATTTCCGCACTCGATATTAAAACGATTCCGATGGCGGTGCTGCTCGCCATCGGCGTAGTGTTTACGAGGATATATATATGAAAAACATTGCAATCAGGCTCATGTATGACGGCGCGGCCTATCATGGCTTTCAGCGCCAGAAAAACGGGGTGACCATTCAGGAAAAGCTGGAGGATGCTGTTTTTGCCATAACAGGGGAGAGGACGCCGGTAATCGGCTGCAGCCGCACAGATGCCGGTGTGCATGCCAGAAGCTATGTGGCGATGTTTGCCAGCAAAACACGCGTGGCCATGTCCCAGCTGCCGAAAGCCTTAAACAGTGCTTTGCCGGAGGATATCCGCGTACTGGAGGCATGGGTTGCACCGGCAGAATTCCATCCGATTTTTTCCGCTGTGGAAAAAACATATGAGTATACGATTGTCAATCGGCGGTGTATGGATGTGTTCTTGCGTGCGTACGCCTGGTTTTACCCTATACCCCTTGATGTTTCCCGCATGCAAAAGGCGGCGGAGCATTTTATAGGAGAACACGATTTTTCTGCCTTTATGGCGGCAGGCGGCAGCGCGAAAACTACCGTGCGCCACATAAAAAGGCTGGAGATAACGGAAGAGGACGGCATTATTAAAATCCGCATCACGGCAAACGGATTTTTATATAATATGGTACGCATTATTACCGGTACGCTGGTGTATGTGGGGAACGGCAAGCTGCAAAGCGAGGATATACCGACCTTGCTTTTGGCAAAGGACCGCCGCCGCGTTGGCATGACGGCGCCACCCGAGGGGCTTATGCTGCTTTCCACGGTGTATCCGACTTTTACCTGCGAGGAGAAGTGCGATGAAGCGTAAAAAAACGATGAAAAAAGGCTTATATATGGCTGTGTTTTTCCTTCTGCTGGCGGCTCTTTTGCTCGGCTATTTTTTCGGTGGCCGTCCTTCCGTCCGCGGTATTTTCTGGGATGGAAAGATTGGCGCACAGGTGGAGACAGACAGTTCTTTTGTGTATGCTGCTAAAAAGTATAACGGCGGCGTAGCCGTTTTTGGGAAAGAAGGCATCGTGGGCATTACAAACTCCGGCCGAAAGGCATGGGAGGTGCCGTTTGCCGTCTCTGACCCGATTCTCGCTGCGAGTGGACGGTATGTGCTGGCGGGCGAACGCGGCGGATACCGACTGCTTCTGCTCGCAGGCGGCTCTGTCAAGCAGGAAATGCAGATGCAGGGAAAAATCATTTCGGCTTCCGTAAACCGTAAGGGTGCCTTTGCTGTTATCACAGAGGAACGCGGCTACAAGGGCTGCGTGCGGGTGTTTACGGCAAGCGGAAAAGAGCTTTACGCTTGGCATTCGGCAGAACAGAACATTTTATCCGCAGTCGTTTCCGAGGATAACAAAAAGCTTGCCGTTTCCGTTGTGAATATGACAGACCTCGCGCGTGTGTGCACGGTGTATCAGTTTGATTTGCGGGAAACCTCGCCGCGCATGCTGGATGTCGGCCATGAAAACCTCGTCAGTAATCTGGTCTATAACGGGAAAGAGCTTGTGTGCATCGGGGATGAAGCACTTTATTATTTTGCGGGCGACGGCAAACAGAAATATAAGCTGGATTACGCAGGAAGGGAACTGCAGAAATACAGTTTCTATCCGGGCGGCACGCTGGCGCTGGCCTTCTGGGGTGGTCAGGGCGGCAGTAGCGGCACGGTGGAGTTTTATGATTTTAATGGAAGACAAAAAGGCAGCTGCCCGGTAAATGGGGCCATTAGCGCGATGGATACTTTCGGTAAATATGCCGTTGTAACAACACAAGGCGGACTTATGGTCATAGAACAAAACGGAAAAATTAAAGAAGAAAAAGCGGAAATACTTGGCGTTCATCATGTATTTCTTTGCGGCAGCCGAAACCGCGTTTTTCTGCTTTCGGGAACGCAGGGCGGCATGCATATTCTGTAAGGAGGCGTTACTGTGCTTTTAGATGGCGTGCTGGTTTTAATTTGCCTTTTCGCGATACTGCGCGGTAAAAAAATGGGTCTTTTCCGTGCGGTGGCGGGATTTCTTTCCTTCGGAACAGCCGTACTGGCTACGACACTGTGGGGAGAAAAAATACGGCTTTGGATTTACAAGATGCCTTGGTATCCCGACATGCTCAAAAAGCTTACAGAAACTGTGGAGGAAGCAATCGCGAAGGGCGATACGCATTTGCTCGTGCCGTTTTCAGGCGGGGCGGGCGCGTCTGCCTTGGCAGAGGGAGCCGCGGCGGGACTTGCGGAAACGATTTTGTCCGGTCTCCTTTTTGCAGTGGTATTGCTGGGCGTCAGGCTATTGATTTCCGTATTGGACAGACTGGTGTTTCATTTGCCGGTGATAAGGCCGGTCAACCGCCTTTTGGGCATGCTCTTGTCGCTCGCCTTTACCATTTGTATTGCCTATCTCGTCATTGGTGTAACGGGCGGCCTCGGACTATTTGATTCTATGGATTGGCTTAGCGGACAGATGCAAAGCTCTGTTTTGGTGCGGAGAATGTACGAAAACAATATCTTGCTGGCACTGATAACCGGAAAAGAAATAGGGATATAGACGCCGCATGTAAGGCGTAATAATTTTTGAAGGTGGAGGAAAAAATAGAATGAAGGTTGCGATTGATGGTCCGGCCGGAGCCGGAAAAAGCACGATTGCGCGCGCCGTGGCCCATAAGCTCGGAATTGTGTATATCGATACAGGCGCTATGTACCGCGCCGTAGCTTTATATGCCGTGCGTGCGGGCGTGGATACGAAGAATAATACGGATGGGGTGGTGGCGCTCTTGCCGGATATAGAAATCTCCATTCGTCATATAGAGGGTGTGCAGCGCATCTTTCTCTGCGGAGAGGATGTTTCGGAGGACATAAGACTCCCCGAAATTTCGGTAGCTGCCTCCGATGTGGCGGTTATTCCCGAGGTGCGCATAAAGCTTGTGGAGCTGCAAAGACAGCTCAGCCGGACGCAGGATGTGATTATGGACGGTCGGGATATCGGTACCTATGTTTTGCCGGATGCCGAGGTGAAAATTTTCCTGACGGCAGATGTCCGTGCCCGCGCCGAAAGACGGTATAAGGAATTATGCGAAAAAGGGGTTACCAGTACGCTGGAAGAGGTTTTGACAGACATCCGATATCGGGATGCAAACGATGCAGGCCGTGCATTTGCGCCGCTGAAGCAGGCGGAGGATGCCGTTTTGGTGGACACAACCGACAATACGCCGGACGAATCCATCGAAAAAGTCATCGCTGTCATACGGGGTGCGGGCTATGCTTTATAAGGTAGTGCGGATGCTCGCCGGCATCCTTTGTAAATTTTTGTTTTTCCTTCGAACGGAGGGAATGGAGAATGTGCCGAAGACGGGTGGCGTTGTCCTGTGTCCAAACCATCGTTCCTACTGGGACGCCATACTTATCGCCGCTAGCATAAAACGCCCGCTTGCCTATATAGGAAAGGCGGAGTTGTTTGAAAATAAGCTTTTTGCCTATTTTCTGCGCAAAATGCATTGTTATCCGGTAAAGCGAGGCGGCGGCGATTTGGCCATCGCTAAAACAGCCCTTTCCCTTTTGAAAAATGGGGAGGCGCTCGTGATTTTCCCGGAAGGGGAGCGCATCCGCAAGGGGAAAACGCCTCGTCCAAAGCCCGGTGCCTTGCGCCTGGCCGTGATGGCGGATGTTCCGCTGGTGCCGATGGGAATTGGCGGCAGTTTCCGGCTTTTTCGTAAAATGCGCGTGGTGGCAGGCGAGGCAATCGACACCGCAAAATATCGTGGCACGCGCTTTTCAGAAGAAGAATATAAGACAATGATTTCGGACATCATGAAAACGATTTATTCTCTGGCAGAAACGGAGAAAAAGAATGATTAAAATTGCAAAAACGGCCGGCTTTTGCTTTGGTGTCGGCCGCGCGGTAAAAATTGCAGAGGAAAACGCGGGCGAGGGAAAGCGCGTATACACCCTGGGGCCGCTTATTCATAATCGCGGCGAGGTGGAAAGACTGTCCTCTCTCGGCATATCTGTCATCGAGTCGCCGGAGGAAGCGTGCCCGGGCGATACGGTTATTATCCGAAGCCATGGTGTTTCCCTGAAAACGGAGGAGGAGCTTCGGACAAGAGGCGCGGTGGTGATAGATGCCACTTGTCCTTTTGTAAAACGGATACACAACATTGTAGCAGAGCAAAAAAAGGCCGGATATCAGATTGTAATTATTGGGGATGCCAAACATCCGGAGGTTTTGGGTATAAACGGGCGGTGCGGTGAGGACGCTATTATTTTGTCTGACGAGGCCGAAATATCCAGTAAAATTAAGCCTTCCCAGCGCCTTTGTGTCGTTTCGCAAACAACCTTTGAAAGGGAAAAATGGAAAAAAATATTAAATCTTATAAAAAACACTTGCAAAGGCACCTGTTTTTTTGATGCAATATGTAGTGCTACCAATGAACGGCAAAGTGAAGCTGGGAAACTGGCTGCCGTGTCGGATATAATGGTTGTGATTGGGGACAAGAAAAGCTCCAACACGGCCAAGCTCAGGGAAATATGCAAGGCGTTATGCCCATGTGTGTATCATGTGGAGGACGCCGAGGATTTCAGGCGCATAAACCCAAAGCTTTCCGGCAATATTGGTGTGACAGCCGGCGCTTCCGCACCGGACTGGATAATTAAGGAGGTTTTGTACACAATGGAAGAGAACATTCAAAAGGACGTCAGTTTTGAGGAGGAACTTAAAAAATCGCTGGTAACCTTGTCAACAGGGGATATCGTGAAGGGAACCGTTATCGGTATTACCCCCACAGAGGTTTATGTTGACCTCGGTTATAAATCCGACGGCGTAATCAGTGCCAGCGAGCTTGCCGCAACACCTGACGCAAAGCCTGAAGATGTTGTCAAGGTAGGAGATGAGGTAGAAGTTTATGTTTATCGCGTAAGCGATGTGGAAGGAACCGTCGGCCTTTCCATTAAAAAGCTGGCTTCTATAAAGGGCTGGAAGGTAGTAAGCGAGGCATACGAAAACGGCGTCGACCTGCAAGGCAAAATCACAGAGGTTGTAAATGGTGGTGTTATCGCCGTATCCAATGGTGCCCGTATTTTCATACCGGCATCCCAGGCAAACGACAGATATTTAAGTGACCTTAGTGTTCTGATCGGCCGTGAGGTCCCCATCAGAATTATCGATATAAACAAGGCACGCCGCAAGATTGTGGGTTCCGTCAAAGCAATTTTGGTGGAACAGAAGGAAAAGGCCATGCAGGAATTCTGGAGCAAGATTGATGCAGGGCAGAAGGACTTTACCGGTACGGTTAAGACGATTACGAGCTTTGGCGCATTCGTGGATATCGGCGGTATTGATGGCCTCATTCACATTTCCGAGCTTTCCTGGAACCACATCAAGAGCCCGGCAGAGGTTGTGGCGGTAGGTGATGAAGTGGCGGTTACCATTTTGGACGCCAATCGTGAAACCGGCAAAATCTCTCTCGGCTACAAGAAGGCGGAGGACAACCCCTGGGAAATCGCCAAGGAAAAGCTGCATGTAGATGATGTTGTGAATGTAAAGATTGTTCGCCTCGTACCCTTTGGCGCATTTGCCGAGATTATTCCGGGTATTGACGGCCTTATCCACATTTCCCAGATTGCCAACAAGCGCATCGGCAAACCGGCTGATGTACTGGCAGTAGGTGATATGGTAGATGCTATGATTACCGATATCAACTGGGAAACCAAGAAGGTAGCACTCAGCATCCGTGCTCTGTTGCCGGAAGAAGCTCCGGCAGCCGAAGAAGCTCCGGCAGCTGAAGAGGCTCCGGCAGCTGAAGAAGCGCCGGCTACAGAAGAATAAGAGAGAAATACAAAAGAAAAAAAGGCGGGCATATGCAAAGTGCCCCAAAGGCACTTTGCGGCGATATAAATCCCTGCGGAATTTTCGATATGTACTTCGTACCCGATATGCCTGGCGGCTTGATATGTTGCTTCGCAACAAGGAGAGGAATTTGTATCATATCGCATTCGGCAGCGCCGAATATATCGAATTTTCCGAAAGAAAATATATCGAGTTGGCGTAAGCCAACATATCGCTTAAAAACAAAAATACCCATTAAAGCTTATATCAACTGCTTTTATGGGTATTTGTTTTTTGTTGCCAGCTCTTAGAAACACTCGCCATAGAGTGCCTGCCTTTTGCTTTGTATAGCAAAAGACAAAAACAACGCAAGAAAAATGTCAAAAATTATCGAAAACCATTGATTTTTTTTCGAAAAATTGGTATAATAAACTGTCGCTATCCATAATTCATTTGAAGGACGGTGTAACGGTTTGGAGAAACTATTGATAGAAGGCGGAAAAAAGCTGCAGGGCACCATCCGTGTCAGCGGAGCCAAGAACGCAGCCATTGCCATTATTCCGGCGGTTCTTTTGGTAGAAGGCGTTTGCCGGATTGAGAATATTCCGCAGATTAAAGATGTAGATGCTATCGTTAACATATTAAAATTTCTAGGCGCGAAGGTTTCGTATCCCGCCCCGAATGTTCTGGAAATTGATGCAACCGTCATTAATACCTACAAGGCAGATTGCGAGCTGGCCCGCTCCATGCGCGCATCCTATTATCTTCTCGGCGCACTTCTAGGGCGGTTTGGGAATGCACAGGTGAGCATGCCCGGCGGATGTGACTTTGGGTCCCGTCCGATTGATTTACATATCAAAGGCTTTGAAGCGCTGGGGGCAGAGGTGAAGGTAGACCGCGATGTGGTGTATGCCCATTCCAAGCATTTGTTTGCCGATTCGGTATATCTGGATTTCCCGAGCGTGGGGGCCACCATCAACATTATGCTGGCGGCTACGCGCGTGCCGGGAACAACGGTGATTGAAAATGCGGCGAAAGAGCCGCATGTTGTGGACCTTGCTAACTTCTTAAACCAGATGGGTGCCCGGATTAAAGGTGCCGGAACAGATGTTATCCGCATTATGGGCGTGGAAAAGCTGCACGGCGGGACATACAGCATTATTCCCGACCAGATTGAAGCGGGTACCTATATGATTGCGGTTGCCGCTGCCGGTGGGGATGTGACGGTGGAAAATCTTATCCCCAAGCACATGGAATCGCTCACCGCAAAGCTGGAGGAGGCCGGCATCACCATTGAAGAAATGGATGATGCGATTCGTGTTCGTTCAGACGGCAGTTTTTCCAGCATAAATGTAAAAACAATGCCGTACCCCGGCTTTCCGACAGACCTGCAGCCGCAGATGGTAGCCTTTTTGACGAAAGCGAAAGGCAACAGTGTGGTCATAGAAAATGTATGGGATTCTCGCTTTCAGTATACGGACGAGCTGCACAGAATGGGAGCCGACATCGTAATTGCCGATGAACGCGCTATTATCCACGGTATGGAAAAGCTTGTCGGCAATTCCGTCAAGGCAACGGATTTGCGGGCAGGTGCCGGCATGATTATTGCCGGTCTTATGGCCGAGGGCTTTACACGCGTGGAGAATGTGTGCCATATTGACAGAGGGTATGAAAACCTCGTGGAAAAGCTGAAGAATGTTGGTGCAGCTATCCAGCGTATTGAGGAATAGGAGAGTTACCATGCAAGCTTTGCAACCGTTATACAGCGGGAGCAGCGGAAATGCTATTTTAGTACAGAGTAAGGAACATGCCGTTTTGGTGGACGCCGGTGTAAGCGGAAAAAGGATTATAACGGCGCTGGCAGAGCACCGGAAATCCATAAGCTCCATTGATGCTATCTTTGTAACCCATGAGCATATTGACCATGTGAAGTCGGTGGGGATGCTGGCGCGCCGCTACCATATTCCTGTATATGCAAACGAAGCTACCTGGCAGGCGATGCTTCCGCTTATCGGCGAAATCCCGCCTTCCCTTCGTGTTGTACTGGAAACGGGGCGTGCGGTTTCTGTCGGAGATATAAAGGCCGCAGCCTTCTCCATTCCGCACGATGCGGCCGAGCCTGTCGGGTATAATTTCTATATAGATGCGTATAAAATAACAGTGGCTACCGATATTGGGAAAATGAACGAGGAGCTTTTTTTATCCATAAGCGGCAGCGACGAGGTTCTGCTGGAATCCAACTATGATATAGTCATGCTGCAAAAGGGGCGATATCCCTTGCCGCTCAGAAAGAGGATAACCGGCGGAAGAGGACATTTATCGAATAAGGAGGCGGCCGCCGTCTGTGCGCGTCTTGCGAGTCTTGGGACGCGGCATATTATTTTGGGTCATCTCAGCGCGGAGAACAATACGCCTCGTCTTGCCTATGAAATTGCCTGTACCTACATAGAGGGCTGTGGCCTTTCCGTTGGGCAGGATATACGGCTTTCCGTGGCGCCACGCGGCTAAGCGAATTTTTGGAGGGGCAGAATTTGAAGAAGCTTTGCATTATCCTTTCTGTTATCATGGTAATCGGTTGTCTCGGGTACCTTGCGTACGATAAGGTAACCGACTTTATGGTGAAAAAAACACTCGGCATTCTTTCTGAGGATGAAGCCTTAAAGGCGCAGATAGAGGCTGCTATAAAAAATGCGGGTACAAACGAATTGTCAGAGGATGCGGGGACGGAAGACGAGCCGGTTTTGGAGGAAAAGCCGGCGGAAACGGCAAAACCGGTCGAAAAAGAAAAAAATAAGGATGAAAACAGCCCGAAAGAGCAGACGGTAGAGAAATCCTCCACCCCATCCAAGACGGAGAAACCGAAAAAAAGCGGTGGCACTTTAACCATGGATGATTTACAGGGTGCCGATAAAGCGTATGTTATGAGTATTTACAACCGTTTTACAGCCAGCGAGGTAAGCACGGTAAGCGCCATGCTTTCGGGTGGAATAACGGCGGAGGAAAAACGGAAGATAAAAAGTATTGTATATGCGAAGGTGTCGACGGCGGAAATCAATAAGCTGTATGCCATCGCAGAGAAATATCAATAATAAAGATGGGAGAGATGTAAGATGAACGCGGCAGAATGTAAGGAAATGGTGACCTATGTTGACTCCATTGAGGCCGAAATGCTTGACTTTTTGCGCGACCTTGTACGCATAGAAAGTCCCTCCAAGCATAAGGCAGGGGTAGACGCGGTCGGCCAGAAGCTCAAGGAATTTTGCGAAAAGGAACTCGGCTACAATGTAAGATTTATGCAGCACGAGAAATACGGCAACTGTTTTTGCGCTTGTTCCTGTGCATTTGAGGACTACAAAAACGGCATCGTTTTGTCGGGACACATGGATACGGCACAGGCACTCGGTTCTTTTGACCCGATACTCGAGGAAGACGAGGAGTACATTTACGGCCCCGGCGTGGGTGACTGCAAGAGTGGTGTAACGCTTTGCCTCATGGTGGCACTTGCTCTTAAGAAGATGAATTACACCGCTCGTCCCATCAAGCTCCTCTTTAATGCTGACGAAGAAGGCGGTGGCCCCATCGGTCGCGAATTCTATATGCCGGAGCTTGAGGGCACGGACTATATGTTCAATGCAGAATCGGGCATCCGCGATTCTATCGTTACCGGAAGAAAGGCAAGCTTTGTAGCTTCCTTTAGCATTAAAGGCCGAGCCGGCCACATCGGCTACCTGACCGATATTCCGGAAAGCGCTATCCGCGAAGCGGTAGAAAAAATAAGCGCGCTGGAAAAATCGTCCGATTATGATAATCTGACCTTTGTCTGCAGCACAATAAAGGGCGGCCATTGCTGCACCAGTGTTGCGGCGGATTGCGAGTTCACCGTCAATGTTAGAATTAAAGACCTGTCGTATGTGGACAAAGCCGTTGAAATTTTCAATACGGTGGCAAACACTACCTATGTAAAGGGTACAACAACCACCATGGAAATTATCGGCCGCATTATGCCGATGTCGCAATGCGAGGCGAATATGGACATGTACGAAAAGTTCAATCAGGCTTCCAAGGACTTAGGCCTCAGAGAATACAAGAGCATTTTCTCCGGTGGTGCTTCGGATGCTTCCCACGCTTCGCTGATGAACATTCCGGTTATCTGTGCCACAGGTCCGGTAGTTGACTTCCAGCATACCAGAAACGAGCGTGTTTTAAAGTCGAGCTTTACGGAAAGAACAAAAGCACATGTAAAAATGATTATCGATTACTTATAAACCGCTTGCTCGCAGAAGCTTCCATAAAATAAAAGAAGGGGGAGGAACCAATGGTTATTTTGAAAAAAATGAGCATAGGCCTTCTCCTTTTTGTTTTGGTGTTGATAGGGTGTCGGCATGCAGGAAATGTGCCGCACATTTTAGAGGGCAAAACGGCAGTAGAAGAAGGCGGCGTGCTGTTTCGCGTGCCGAATGCACAGGTGGAGGCCGGACAAGGTCGGCAAATACTTGCCTATAAAGATGATTTTATATTGTTTGGTCCGGTGTCGGACGGTGCGGGCGGCTATACAACTAAGCTTACTATCCTAAACGGAAAAACGGGATGTGTAATAGCCGAAGCGGACTGCGCCGAATGGAATATGTCAGAAATAGAGGTACAAGACGATGCTATTGTGCTTTCCAACCGTGAGCGCGGGGCTGCAAAGATTTTGGATAAAAACCTGAAGGTGAGGAATGAATATCAGTTCCGGGAGGCCAGAGGCTCCATTTATACCGGCAAAAACGGGAAAACGCTATATTGCTTTACGGCGGAGGATGGTATTCATGTCGCGGATGTACGCACAGGGGAAGAGATGGTTTTACTTCGTGGGGAAGCGGTGCATCTGTACCCTTCTGAAAAATGCGGTAATTTTCTTTCTTTCCGGTATACCGATTTGGATACACAGCTATCTGTGCTTGCTGTAATAGACCTCGCGACCGCCAAAGTGGAGACACTTCCTTTTGCAGGCGCTTTTTACGGCGCGGAGAAAAGCGGAGAGCTTTGGCTGGCACAGTTGTACGGAGAGGAGGGGGTCTATTATATCGGCCGCAGAGGGTCCCCCAAAACCTTTACGCTGGAAAAGGCGCATGCTCGCGCATCGTTGCTTGCAAATCACGATGCCATTCTTGTTTCAGAATATGGCAAAAAAGGAGTGTCCATGCTTTCCTTGTACGATATGGACGGGCGCTTTTTGTCCGCCTGCGCCGTAGGGCTTGGAGGAAGTCTGAACGGGGAGCCTGTATGGTCTTCGAAAGATGAGGGCTATTATTTTACTATGACAGTAGAGCCGGGTAAGGATATTCTGCTGTTTTGGGATGTTTCCATCCCGACGGAGGGGGATGCCCTTCGTTTTCCGGCAGCGGAGCAGAAAGCGGATGTGGGCGCTGTTTCGCTTACCTTGTATGAAAAAGCAAGCAAAATTTCCGAAAAATACGGCGTGGAGATTCTGATTGCCGAGCAGGTGGAACCAGATGTCGGGGACTGGAAAATAGAGCAGATTTATGATGAGGCCCGTATTTTGGAGGCAATAGGAGAGCTGGATGATGCGCTGGCTGCCTATCCGGATGGTTTTATGGCAGAGCTTCGGTACGGCACGCAGATAAAAACGCAGATTCTTCTGGGTGGCACTGTAACGGATACCAGCATACCCCCGGGTTCTGCCGGCTTTTTGACTTATATTGGCTTTGCCAATGAATACGCCGGCCGAAATGTGGTAGGACTAGATATTAGGGCACCTGGGTCTCTTGCACAATGTCTGCACCATGAAATCATGCACCTTATAGAGTATAAGCTTAGCTTTGATGCGAAAATCCGAAAGAATGCGCTCTATTCGGAAAAGGCTTGGGAGGCCCTAAATCCCACAGGATTTTCTTATCCGAACCGGAGGTACGACCTGCCGCCAGAAATTTACGAGGCCGGTTATGCGGCATACTTTATTGATATGTATGCGAGAACCTCCGCGCGCGAGGATAGGGCGAGAATTATGGAATATGCTATGGTGGGCGCGGATGCACAGTTTTCGTCATTCCCTGCCCGCACCGAAAAGCTCCGCTATATAGCGGATTGCATACGGGATGGCTTTGACACTGCCGGCTGGCCCGAGGAAACCGTTTGGGAAAAAACCTTGAATCGTTGCCTGTAGACGGAAGAAACGATTATTTAAAATAAAACAAAAAAACAGTTGACAAGCGCGTCAAAATATGGTATCATATATCGTAACCGCGTAGAAAAGGCCTTAAAAAGTGTGCGCACTTGCCTTTAATAGCGAGTCCGTAATATAGGAGGTGTAGATAAATGTACGCAATTATTCAGACAGGCGGCAAGCAGTACAAGGTTTCCGAGGGCGATGTTGTTTACATCGAAAAGCTGGAGGCTGAGGAAGGTGCTTCCGTAAAGTTCGAGGAAGTTTTGGCAGTAGGCGGCGGTGCAGAGCTTAAGTGTGGCGCTCCTTTTGTGGAGGGTGCTGCTGTTACAGCTAAGGTTCTGAAGAACGGCAAAGCAAAGAAGGTTCTGATTTTCAAGTATAAGCCGAAAAAGGGCTATAGAAGAAGACAGGGCCACCGTCAGCCGTACACAAAGGTTCAGATTGAAAAGATTAACGGCTAATGATAACGGTAACTTGTAAAAGGGCAGCAGGGAAAATTTGGGCCTTTACCGTGGAAGGACACAGCGGCTATGCCGAGGCAGGCGAGGATATCGTTTGCGCTTCTGTTTCTGCAGTTGTGTGGAACACAGTAAACGGACTTTCGGAGATTGCGGCACTTCCCGCAAAGTGCGAAAGTCGGGAAGGCTTTGTATCCTGCGAATTACCGCGCCTTTCCCCGAAAGACAGGGAAAAAGCGGATTTGCTTCTGGAGAGTATGCTGGCGTTTTTGCGGGCACTTTCCGAGCAATATGAACAGTTCGTAAAAGTAATGGAGGTGTAATCCAAATGTTCGCACTCAATATTCAGTTATTTGCACATAAAAAAGGTATGGGTAGCACGAAGAACGGCCGCGACAGCGAAAGTAAGCGTCTTGGCGTAAAGCGTGCAGACGGGCAGGTTGTTCCGGCCGGTAACATTCTGGTCAGACAGCGCGGTACCAAAATCCATCCCGGCACGAATGTAGGCCGTGGCGGCGACGATACGCTTTTCGCACTCGTTTCCGGCAAGGTTAAGTTTGAGCGCATGGGTAAGGATAAGAAAAAGGTCAGCGTATATCCTGTACAGTAGTAACGAAGAAAATCGCAGATATGCTTTATGTCTGCGATTTTTTTGTCATTTCAAGAGGTAGAGTATATGTTTGTAGATACAGCAACCATAACGGTAAGAGCGGGCAAGGGCGGCAATGGTCTTGTCTCGTTTCATCGTGAAAAATATGTGCCGGCCGGAGGTCCCGATGGGGGCGACGGCGGCAAAGGCGGTAATGTGGTTTTTGTGGCGGATAATAAGCTGACTACCCTGATGGACTTTCGCTATCGCAAAACCTACAGCGCACCAAACGGACAGGACGGCCGCGCCGGAAAATGCAGCGGCAAGGCGGGCGAGGATATCATTGTCCGCGTGCCGGAGGGAACACTCCTCCGCGATGCCGCTACCGGCAAGGTGCTGGCGGATATGACGGGTGAAAATAAAACCTTTATCGCCGCACGCGGCGGAAACGGCGGATGGGGGAATGTGCATTTTGCAACACCCGTACGCCAGGCACCCAAGTTTGCAAAGCCCGGGCAGCCGGGGCAGGAAAGGGAGATTATTTTAGAGCTGAAGCTTCTGGCCGATGTGGCGCTCGTTGGCTTTCCCAATGTAGGAAAATCCACCCTTATCTCCCGCGTAAGCTCTGCCCGCCCGAAAATTGCCAATTATCATTTTACGACGCTCACGCCAAATCTCGGCGTGGTGGCCGCACACGATAAATCCTTTGTTATTGCCGATGTTCCGGGCCTTATCGAAGGGGCACATACCGGGGCAGGACTGGGACACGAATTTTTACGGCATATTGAGCGCACACGCGTCCTAGTGCATGTGGTGGATGCCTCGGGCACAGAGGGGCGCGACCCCATAGAGGATTTCGAAGCCATTTGCCGGGAACTGGAGCTGTATAATCCCGAGCTTTTGCTCCGTCCGGCCGTTGTAGCCGGCAATAAGACCGATATACCGAGCGAGACGGCGGAAAATTTCGCAAGCTTTATTGCCGAGTCCGGCTATCCGTATTTTCCCATCAGCGCGGCAACCGGAGGGGGCGTGGATGCGCTCATAAATCATCTGGTACAGATGCTGGATGTGCTGCCGCCTGCGCCTGTGTATGAGGCAGAGGAAATCGAGGAAGAGGAAATTGATTACAGCGCGTATGAAATCACGATAGAGGATGGCGCGTATGTAGTTTCCGGCCCGTATGTAGACAAGCTTTTGCGCGGCATAAACTTTGGCGAGGATGAGTCGGTACGCTACTTCCAGCGCGCCATTAAAGCGCACGGCATTATTGATGCCCTCCGCGAAAAGGGAATTGCGGAAGGCGAAACGGTTATCTTCGGGGACATGGAATTTGATTTTATAGAGTAGGAGAGGTCTATGGGAAAAATCGGTCTGTTTGGCGGAATGTTTGACCCGGTGCACATGGGACATTTACACGCGGCGGAGAAAGCGGCGGATAGGCTTGGGCTGGACCGCGTCATTTTCATTCCCGCAAATGTTCCGCCCCATAAGAAAAACGGCTGCTTTGCAGGGGGAAAGCATCGCCTTGCCATGCTGCAGCTCGCCTTGGAGGATGCTCGCTTTCTGGCATCGGACTATGAGCTGACAAAGCAGGGGACAAGCTACTCGTATCTGACGGTAGAGCATTTTCGCACCCTTTTTCCCGATGACAAACTGTATTTTCTAATCGGCGATGAGGCATACGCACTTTTGCATACATGGAAGGAGCCGGCGCGCATACGGCGGGCGGCCGAGTTTTTGGTAGTGACCCGCGAGGGTACACCCCCGCCGGCAGATGCCTTGTATGTAGAGATACCGAAGCTTACGGTTTCCTCAAGCGAAATTCGCGCACATTTAAAAAAGGGCGACACGGCGCATCCTCTGTTGCCGCCCTGTGTGACCAAATACATAAAAGAGAATGGATTGTACGGAGTAGGGGGACAATATGACGGAAAAGGAAATGCTTGAAAAACTGCGCGAAATGGTGGACGAGAAGAGATTTTGGCACTCTGTCGGGGTACGGGACACGGCGGAAATGCTGGCGAAAAAATATGGAATAGACACAGAAAAAGCCCGCATAGCAGGCATTTTACACGATTGCGCCAAGAATGTACCCAAGGAAGAGGGCATTCGCCGATGTGAGGCGGCAGGGATTCCCTTAAAAGCGGTTTGTTACATAGAAAAGGGGCTTGTCCATTCCTATTTAGGTGCCTATATTGCTAAGACGGAGTTTGGGGTAGAGGATGCGGATGTTTTAAATGCCATTTATTATCACACAACGGGGCATGTGGATATGCCGCTCCTTACGAAAATTATATTCCTTTCCGACATTATTGAACCGGGACGGCAAGTGCCGCAGGTAGAAGAGCTCCGCCGTATTGCCATGGAGGATATTGACGAAGCTCTCATACGCTCGATTAACGCTACCATAACGCATGTGCTGCAAAAAGGCTCCGTGCTGGATTGCGACACGGTAGCGGCGCGGAATTTTCTCGTGCAGCAAAGACGGAAAGGGGCCTCAGCGGTTTAACAACCAGATGCCGGCATTTAAATAAGTGGCAAACAAAAGCCACAGGAGATAGGGGATTTGCAAAAGGGCGGCCGTGGGCGATATTTGCCAGAAAAGGTAAATCATCCGGATTACAAGGAACAGAAGAAGGAGAAGCCATAAAAGCGCCAGCAAATGCGCCCCCAAAACGAAGAAGAGAATAGGCCATACGAAGTTTACGGCCAGCTGCAGCCAATAGGTCTTCAGTGCATTTTCTGCCTGTGCGCTGCCGGAAAGCTGTATAATGGCAGAGCCAATGCCCATTAAAACATACAAAATGGTCCAGACGATGGGGAACAGCGTACCCGGCGGGGAAAGCGGAGGCCGCTGGAGCGTGCCGTAGTCCTCCATGCTGCCGCGCGTCAGAAGGCCTGCCAGCGCACCGACCGCGAGGGGAATCAGGATGGACACGACATAGGTACGAGTCTTGTTTTTCATTACCATACTTCCTTTCTCATGGCAAAACGAGATGGCTCATTTTGCCGCAATAGGAAACATAAGCCGGCGTGCGGCATGATTTCCTTTTATTCATAGTATAGAATATCGCGAGGCGAAATATGCAGAAACAAGCCCGATTTCTGCCCGTAAAAATATTTTTATTATTTTGTCCGAAAGTACTTGACAAGGAAGGGTATTTCTGCTATAATTTATCAAGTCACTTCCCGCGGGTGTAGTTCAATGGTAGAATCTCAGCCTTCCAAGCTGATCGCGTGGGTTCGATTCCCATCACCCGCTCCACACATGCGCCTGTAGCTCAGCAGGATAGAGCAACTGCCTTCTAAGCAGTGGGCCAGGAGTTCGAGTCTCTTCAGGCGCGCCAATATGGTGGGTATAGCTCAGTTGGTTAGAGCGCTAGATTGTGGCTCTAGAGGCCGCCGGTTCGAATCCGGCTATCCACCCCAATTATCTTGGGCTGTAGCCAAGTCGGTAAGGCACAGGACTTTGACTCCTGCATTCGTTGGTTCGAGTCCAGCCAGCCCAGCCAGACGATCCATTAGCTCAGTCGGCAGAGCACTTGACTTTTAATCAAGGTGTCCGGGGTTCGAATCCCCGATGGATCACCATAGAAAAAGAGCACTTCTTTTGAAGTGCTCTTTTTCTATGGTGACTTGTCCCCAGGATGCGAACCATTCGCCTTTGGCGAAGGTTCGTCGAAGCAGCCGCAAACGCGGGTTGCGGTCTGCGGAGTCGGAAGCACCCGTACTGTTTCGGGTACCGCCGAGGGCGGTCGAAACAGAAGGGAGCGCACCGTATTTCCGATGGATCACCACAGAAACAGAACGATTTAGATGACATCTAAGTTGTTCTGTTTTTTTTATACATAAAAGTATGTTTTATAAACTCTTGAAATATTGACAGAACTATGGTATAATAACTATGCTACACTCTAAATTAGAATGGAGTTAGTCTATTTTTTTATATTTCCTTACATAAAAATACATTAGAGAAGTGCGCTAATGGTAAAAGCGTACTATCTGGTAAAACTTCTCTATGTATAAGATGTAAGTGATATAAGAGTGTAGCAACCTTATACCAGACTTGTGCGTTTTTCGGTGCATAGTTCTGGAATAGGGACTATGCACTTTTTTATATTTATTAACATTGTGAAAGGGATGGTTATTTTTATGAAAAAGAAAATTTTATCAATGCTCTTATGTTTTACTTTGATAATCTGCATAATTCCTCAAAGCACATATGCTCAATCATCAAGAGATACTTCATTTGAGGAAGAATTAGCTACAGATTTAAAAGCTCTTGGATTATTCAAAGGAGTATCAGATACAAACTTTGACCTTAATCGTGAACCTACAAGAGTTGAAGCTCTTGTTATGCTTATTAGAGTATTGGGCAAAGAGGCGGAGGTTTTGAACAGCAACAATGGTCATCCTTTTACTGATGTACCTGCTTGGGCTGATAAATATGTGGGATATGCATATGAAAAAGGATTAACTAAAGGAACCTCTGCTACAACATTTGGAGTTGAAAATGCAAGTTCAGCAATGTATATAACTTTTATCTTGCGAGCGTTAGGATATTCTGATACAGACGGAATCGACTTCACATGGGATAACCCTTATACTCTTGCAAAGAATATCAACATTTTGCCAAGTTCTGTGGATATTGATAACTTTTGGAGGGCAGATGCGGTAGCTATATCACACGCAGCACTTTCTGTAACATTGAAAAAATCCGAACAAACATTGGCTGAGAAACTTATATCAACTGGGGTTTTTTCAAAAAATCAATATGACACCTACTACGGCGATTCTTTTGAAGATAATATAAAAGAACTCTCTGCCGAACAAATTTACGAAAAATGTTCGTCAGCGGTATTTTATATAGAGGTATACAATTCATTTGGGGAAATGACAGCTTCCGGCAGTGGTTTCTTTATTGACAATAATGGAACTGCTATTACAAATTACCATGTTATCAATGGTTGCTATTCTGCCAAAATTATACTTTCTGACGAGAAAAAAACATCTGATATAATGGGTGTGTACGACTTTAATGAAAACGAAGATTGGGCTATAATTGATACTGGTGTAAAAAATTCAAGCTATTTAGAAATAGGTGCCCCTTCTACGGTAGTTGGAGGTGCAACTGTTTTTGCAATAGGCAGTCCGCTGGGACTACAAAATACAATTTCGCAAGGATTGATTTCTAATCCGCAGAGAACAGAAGAAAATGTATCTTACATACAAACAAGTGCTGCTATATCATCAGGTAGTAGCGGTGGGGCTTTACTTAATAAATACGGGGAAGTTATTGGCATTACATCAGCTTCTTATATTGATGGACAGAATTTGAATTTAGCACTACCTATGTCCTATATTTCTCTTGCGGATAACAAATATTCTAATTCGTTTATATCTGTTGTTACTGGTAATGAAAATTCTAAGATAAAACCATATAATGCTTTTTCAGTTGTTCCAGATTTTGGGGCATACAATGCAGTTCCGGTGTATTCAGAGATTTCATCGGGAAATACGGTGACATATTATTATTCGCACGAGGATTTGAAAAATGCAGATACATACACATATTCAATTAATTTGTATTGTAAAGTTTTAAAAGAATGGGGATTCGCACTCGCATCTGATAACTTTTATAAATACCTTTTAATAGACTCAACAGGAACATATAGTGTTATTTATGATATATTTGCCGAAAAGAATGGAGTTAAATGTACTTCGATTACTTTAAGTTTAAATCAAAATGAAAAGGTAGAGGCTTTTCAAGAAGCTTCAGCAGTTCCGGATTTTGGTCATTACTTTGGTGTAAATGGAAAAGTTAACACAAGTTCAGTAGCTTCAATTCAATGGATCTCTTATTACTATAATGTTGCTGACTTATATAATAATGGACATGACAATTTCTTTGAGGTATATGCTGATTTGTTAGAGGATTGGGGATTTATATATGAAGATAAAGACGAAAATAATATTTACAGATTTGTAAATTCCGTAAAGAACCAAACTATCAATTTTTCGGCAAATGATGGGGTAGTTGTTTTGCATGTCATCATATGGTAACGCAAGCATAAAAAGTATCGATGAAATTAAAACGCTTGAGTTAAAATTAACACTATATGATGAGAATTTTTCAAATGCACTATTGACAACTGATAATATTGTAATAAATTTAGACTAAACATACTTTTTAAATGTCATCTAAACCGTTCGGCTCTTTTTCTATGGTGACTTGTCCCCAGGATGCGAACCATTCGCCTTTGGCGAAGGTTCGTCGAAGCAGACCGCAAACGCGATTTACGGTCTGCGGAGTCGGGAGTACCTGCACTGTTTCGGGCACCGCCCAAAGCGGTCGAAACAGTAGGGAGCGCACCGTATCCCCTATAGCTTCTACCTGTTTTCAAAAATTGATTTTCACCTGCTCCATTGCACACTTTTTCCCCCATGCGGCCAATGGCGACCGTATTCTTCGTCGCCGCAAGCTCCGCTGCAATCAAAATGGCCACTCTAAAGAGTGGCCATTTTTCATACGCTCTGCTACGGCTCCTCCTTCGTAAAAAGCCATTCCCTAAAAAGCACACGCCAACTAATTCCAGACTATTTGTTAAATGACGGTGCAGTGGTTTCGTTGTTTGCAAAGGCATTCGGGCCGGGGTCAGACATGGAAAAATACATTTTTGCCGCCTGTGTTGTACCAAAATCTCTGTTAGAACCGCTGTTTTGTACTTTGTTAAATGCATCACGGAACATTTGATTATGCGCTTCTTCGCGATTGAGAAGGAAGTCGATAGTTTCTTTCACTTTTTTATCCTCGATCTGACGATACAAGTATTCATAAACTACTTTTGCGCGTTGTTCAGACGCTATGTTACTCAAAATATCGGCACATAAATCTCCGGTTACCGTAACATAATCTGCGGTCCAGGAGTAGCCGGAGGCATTTATCAGGCCCGGATTCAAACCTAAAATAACATGAGATTGAATTTCGCCTGCCTCCACTTTTTTTGCATCCACATCATGGCCGTTTAAAAGATTAATGGTTTGCGCAACCATTTCCATGTGTCCAAGCTCCTCGGCGGCAATGTCCAGAAATAAGTCCTTGATTTCGGGGTCTTTAATGCGAAAACTCTGTGACATGTATTGCATAGCTGCTTTGAGTTCTCCGTTTCCTCCGCCGAGTTGCTCCTGAAGCAGTACGGCATATTGCGGATTCGGCCTTTCCACCTCTACAGGATGAAAAAGCATTTTTTCATGTTTGAACATTTTATTTTACCTCCTATATTAATTTTCTTTATTTTTAGCAATAAAATGTATCGTATACATTCGTTTTTCTTTTCGCGACCTGAATTTTATGATAGAATATATTTGGGCGATGTTACGAATTGTGTCAGGCATGTGACGAAGCGGTTCCTTCAGAATTTCATGTTCTTTGGTATAGCCCGCCTGATCCATGGCGCTTAGTATTCTGATTGTATTGTTTTTGGCCGTGACAAGGCAGGCTTACGCCATAAAGGTGGCGTTTATGCTACTTATCTTAAAAGGGATACTGCTTGTGAAGTATATAAAGAGAAAAAAGCCTTGACAAACCTGTGAAAAGGATTTATAATGTGGGAGTTGGTCAGATTGAGGCCACGGGTTTGGCCGCCAATTTTACCAATAAAATATATACATATATTAAGGAAGAAAAGATTATGAGTAGTGTATTGTTATCCGTTTCCGTTGCACTTTTGGCAGGTCTTATGATGACAAGAGCCTTTAAGCCTCTCAAACTACCGGCAGTTACGGCATACCTGATTGCAGGTGTTTTGATAGGCCCGTATTGTATCGGTGCACTCGGTATTGAAGGATTAGGCTTTAAGGATGCCGAAGTGGTGGGGAATTTAGGGCTGATTTCGGAAGTAGCACTTGGCTTTATTGCCTTTTCCATCGGTAGCGAATTTCGCCTCGAAGATTTGAAAAAAACCGGCAAACAGGCAACCGTAATCGGCATTGTGCAGGCGCTGGTGGCGACCCTTTTGGTAGACCTTGCGCTTTTAGGCGTGCATCTTATTATGCCCGATAAGCTGACAGTACCGCAGCTTCTAACGCTGGGTGCGATTGCAACGGCTACGGCTCCTGCAGCTACCCTTATGGTCGTCAGGCAGTATAAGGCAAAGGGCCCTCTTACGGATTTGCTTCTGCCCATCGTTGCGCTGGACGACGCGGTAGGTCTTATTGTGTTTGCCGTATCCTTCGGGATTGCGCGTTCTCTTATGGAGGGCGCAGTAGACATGGTTTCCATCCTGGTAAACCCCTTGGTCGAAATTGTGTGCTCGTTAGGTCTTGGCGCGATTATGGGCTGGGTTCTGACACAGCTTGAAAAAATGTTTAATTCCAATACAAACCGACTGAATATGTCAACCGCGTTTGTATTTTTAACCGTAGCGCTTTCGATGCTTGATTTCCATATCGGCGCGGTACATATCAGCTTTTCATCCCTTCTTGTCTGCATGATGCTCGGTACAATATTCTGCAACATCTGCCCGCTTTCCGAGGACCTTATGGAGAGAACGGATAAGTGGACATCTCCGCTTTTTGCGCTCTTCTTTGTTATCAGCGGCGCAGAGCTGGAGCTCAATGTTTTCGGGGAAATGTCGATTGTCATTATTGGTCTTGTATATATTCTGTTCCGTTCGCTCGGCAAATATTTCGGCACCTATGCGAGCGCTAAGGTGACGGCTTGTGAGCCGCAGATTTGCAAATACCTTGGTATCACCCTTCTGCCGCAGGCAGGCGTTGCGCTGGGTATGTGCGCCATTGCCGCGGAACAGTTGCCGGGACAGGGAAATCTTATTCGTAACATTACGCTGTTCGCCGTTCTGATTTATGAAATATTCGGCCCCGTATTTACACGCTGGGCGCTGACGAAGGCCGGTGACATTCAGCCGATGAGCGAAGAAGTCAAGATGCGCCGGCAGAAAAAGCTGGAAGCTAAAAATTCGGCTATATAATCTTACCACTTAAAAATCCGGATGCTGGTGCGTTCGGATTTTTGCGCAGAGAAAGGAAAAGAAATGAAAACAGAATGGATAAAAGCTTCCCTTACATACGGAAAAGCATTTTTAAAATGGTGCGTTTTGGCGGCCATAGTCGGCTTTGTCGGCGGTACGGTTGGCAGTTTGTTCCACGAGTGTATTGAAAAAGCCACGGCCTTTCGCAATTTGCATCCCTGGATTTTATTTTTACTGCCTGCAGGCGGGGTGCTGATTGCCGGTATGTATGCGCTTTCGCGAAAACGCGGGAGGATAGATACAAACCGTGTTTTGGAGGCAGTTTCTACAGAGGAAAAGGTGCCGTTTGTTATGGCACCGCTCATTTTTGTCAGCACGGTTATAACGCATCTTCTCGGCGGCTCGGCCGGCAGGGAAGGGGCGGCTTTGCAGCTTGGCGGCAGCCTGGGATACCGGCTTGGCCGGGTGTTCCGCTTGCAAAAGGCGGATATGCACTTTGTCGTGATGGCCGGCATGAGCGCTGTTTTTTCTGCCTTATTCGGCACACCGCTTGCCGCTGCATTCTTCGCTATAGAGGTGGCCTCTGTGGGAACCATGCAATACGGGGCGCTTTTGCCCTCTGTGCTGGCAGCGCTGACGGCCTTTGGTGTTGCCGGCTGGTTCGGTATCGCACCGGTTCGTTTTATGATAACAGCCTTCCCCTCGCTTTCGCCTGTACTTATAGGAAGGGTGGCGGTGCTGGCTTTGCTTTGCGCACTTATCAGCATTTTGTTTTGCGCGTCCATGAAAAAATGCGAGTGTTATATGGAACGGTTTTTGCCCGGCCCCTATTTACGCACGATAGTGGGCGGTATTATTCTCATTCTCTTAACGCTGGCGGTGGGGAATTATGACTATAACGGAGCCGGCATGGAGGTTATTGCCCGCGCGATGGGCGGTCAGGCAGAGCCTGTGGCGTTTCTTTTGAAGATACTGTTTACGGCGATTACGATTGCCGCCGGTTTTAAAGGCGGCGAAATTGTACCGGCCTTTTTCATCGGTTCTACCTTTGGTTGCGTGGTCGGCCCTCTTTTGGGACTGGATGCGGGATTGGCAGCGGCGATTGGGTTTGTAGCGCTTTTTTGCGGCGTCGTAAATTGTCCGGTGGCATCATTGCTTTTGGCACTGGAGGCTTTTGGCGCGGAAGGGGCGTCTGTATTCGCTGTGGTTTGTGCGGTAAGCCATCTGATGTCCGGAAAAAGCGGACTGTATAAAAGCCAACGACAACCATTCGGAAAGCTGGAAGAAATACGGCCGGATATTGCATCAAAATAGAGGTAAAAATGGAGGAGGAAAAACCGGAAAAACCGGCGTTTTTCTCCTTTTTTTTCGAAAAATCCCGCAAATTTAAGCCTTTTTTAAAAATTTTTTTCAAAAAAATGTAATAACTTTTTAAAAAAGTTTAAATATTTAAAAAGCCCATATTTCAAGGGATTCCAGCGATTTTACTGCATTTTGCGTTTTTCCAGTTTTATACAATTTTTGTAATAAATTTCAAGAAATTACATAAAATGGTTTGACAAGTGGCAAAATCTATAGTAAAATGTGGGACAAAGGAGTGATTCTGATGTATCAAACAGGAGAATTACCAAAGCGGAAAATCATGCGGTATCTGATACCGGTAATCGCAATGGTAGTTCTGGCGGCAATTACCATTGTGGTATGTGCCGCGGTTTCAGGAAAGGTTGTTCATATTTTTGATGGTGATTCTGTAACAGATACAAGGACAGGCAAAGCAACCGTAGGGGAGGCTTTGGCAGAAGCGGAAATTATTCTCGGAGAATTCGATTTAGTTTCTCCCTCGATAGAGACGGCCATAGAAGCGGATATGGAAATCCGTATTACCCGCGCCTTGCCGCTCACCATTACGGATGGAGGGCAGACCCGTGAGGTCCACACACTTTCTAAGACGGTTGCCGATGTAATTCGGGAACAGAACATCATCTGCGAGGGCTTTGATACCGTAAGTCCCGCACCGGAAACGGAGATTGTCAGCGGCATGTCCATCCGGGTGCTTCGTTCTAAGAATATCCTTTACACCGCAGATGGCACCACGCAAACCCTCAGCACGCTGACAGAAAATGTGGGCGAGTTTATTGCGGCCCTGGGTGTTACCATGGGAGAAGAAGATTTTACGGAGCCGGCACTGGACACGGCGCTATATGAAGGGCAGGAAGTTCGGCTGGTACGCGTGACGAGGAAGACCGTCAAAGAAACGGAAGAGGTCGGGTACACCGTAGAAGAGAAGAACACCGCGTCGCTGACAAAAGGAACATCGCGCGTGGCACAAACCGGAAAGAACGGCGTGCGGACAAATACCTATGAAGCTCTCCTGCATGACGGGGAAGAGGTTTCCCGTACACTTGTTTCTTCTGAGATTACGAGGGAGCCGGTAAAGAGAATTGTGGAAAAGGGAACGGCGGCCCCGAAGAAAACAACGACCAATACGAGTTCGTCTGCGACATATGGCGGTGGAACGGCGTCCACGGCTAAGGGCGAGAACTTCACATACAAGAAAATGCTGGTTTGCACAGCGACCGCCTATGACCTTTCGTATGAGAGCTGCGGCAAAACGCCTGACCATCCGTACTATGGGATTACGGCAAGCGGCATGAAAGCCGGGTATGGTGTAATTGCCGTAGACCCTTCGGTCATTCCGCTTGGCACACGGCTATATGTAGAGGCAACGGACGGGTCCTGGACTTACGGCTATTGTGTGGCAGGGGATACAGGCAGCGGTATCTACGGAAATAAAGTAGACCTGTTCTTCCCGACCAGACAGGAAGTAAAAAACTTTGGCCGAAGACAGGCAAATGTTTATATTCTGTAAAAAGGAAAACAGGGCGGCTATGTGTCCGCCCTGTTTCTGCATAAAGAGGGGAAGAGGCCCTCTTTATGGTATAAAAAAATTTTTTAAAAATTTTTGAAAAAATACTTGCAATTGGTAAAAATATGTGATATAGTATCATGTGCTGTGACATGGCATACGATGAAACGGGAGGTTGCCGGGCGTGGCCCGGGTTTTTCCGTGGAGAATGTCCGATTCTTGAAATTGGGCGACAGTCACTGTACACTAAGTATGAAAAGCAAATCGAAAGAAATCTTTTTGTGCTTATTTGTGCCCGGATAGAAGTATGTCCGGGTTTATGTTTGTAAAAACATGACACGCACGGCAGAGTGTACGGTTCTTCTCGTCGGCATGGAATTGCGGCTATGGGCCGCCCGGTTTTACCGGCAGCGATAAAAAATTTAGGAGGCGAGATTATGGCAGCAAAACAGAAAATCAGGATTCGTCTGAAGGCGTATGAGCATGCACTCATCGACCAGGCAGCGGAGAAAATCGTGGAAACCGCAAAACGCACAGGTTCCACCGTTTCCGGTCCGGTACCGCTCCCCACGGAGAAGGAAATCATCACTATCCTTCGTGCGGTGCATAAGTACAAGGATTCCCGCGAGCAGTTCGAGATGCGTACGCACAAGAGACTGATTGACATCCTGCACCCCACTAACAAAACTGTGGAGGCGCTGGGGCGTCTGGAAGTGCCCGCCGGCGTAAGCATTGAAATTAAGCTTGTCGGCAAGGACGCTCGGTAATGTTGGCGAAAGTCAACCAATAACCAAAAGGAGGAAAAACAATGAACAAGGCAATTATCGGCAAAAAGCTTGGCATGACACAGGTATTCACACCGGAAGGCCGTCTCGTACCGGTAACGGTTATCGAAGCTGGCCCCTGCACAGTCGTACAGAAGAAGACGGTGGAAACCGACGGCTATGAGGCCGTACAGCTTGGCTTTGGTGACAAGAAGGAAAAGAAAGTAACAAAACCGGAAAAGGGACACTTTGATAAGGCCGGTGTTACGGCAAAGCGTGTGCTTCGTGAGTTCAGACTTGCAGGTGCAGCTGACTTAAACCTCGGAGATGTAGTTAGCGTCGAAGTCTTCGCCGAAGGCGATAAGGTCGATGTAACGGGTATTTCCAAAGGTAAGGGTTATGCAGGTACCGTAAAGCGCTTCGGCACACACAGAGGGCCTATGGCGCACGGTTCCAAGTATCATCGCGGCCCCGGTTCTATGGGCGCTTGCTCCACACCTTCCAAGGTTATGAAGGGCAAGAAGCTTCCGGGTCATATGGGCGTTGACCGTGTAACGGTGCAGAACCTCAATGTGGTTAAGGTAGATTCGGAAAGAAACCTTCTCCTCGTTAAGGGTGCAGTACCCGGTGCACGCGGAAGCATTGTAACGGTAAAAGACACAGTTAAAAAATAATGAATTACCAGGGAAGGAGGATTTAACATGCCTAAAACAGATTTATATAAGATGGACGGCAGTCGTGCCGGAGAAATTACTTTATCTGATGCCGTATTCGGCCAGGAAGTAAATAAAACTGTTCTGCACAGCGTGATTGTAAATTATCTCGCCAACCAGAGACAGGGAACACAGAGTGCCAAGACGCGTTCTGAGGTTGCCGGTGGCGGGGCAAAGCCTTTCAGACAGAAAGGTACGGGCCGCGCAAGACAGGGTAGCACAAGAGCGGCACAGTGGATTAAAGGCGGCATTATTTTTGCCCCGAAGCCCAGAGGTTACAGGTTCTCTATCAATAAAAAGGTTAAGGACGTTGCAATGCGTTCTGCTCTCAGCTCTAAGGTTCTGGAAAAAGAAATTATGGTAATGGAAACATTGGAGCTGGAGGACATTAAGACAAAGCAGGTTACCGGCATGATGCAGGCTCTCGGCGTAGAGGGCAAGGCTCTGCTCGTAACATGCGATAAGAATGACAACCTCTATTTATCGGCAAGAAACATTTATGGCGTAGATGTTTCGTATGTAGGTATGCTGAATGTGTATGACATTCTCAGCCACGACAAGCTTATTATTGCGAAAAACGCCGTAGAAAAACTGGAGGAGGTTTACGCATAATATGAAAAATGTACATGATATTATCATTCGTCCGATTATAACGGAAAACAGTATGGACCAGCTGCAGGATAGAAAATACACCTTTGCCGTAGCTAAGAAGGCAAACAAGATTGAAATCAAGCAGGCAATTGAAGCAATTTTCCCGGGCGTTAAAGTGGAAAAGGTTGCCACGATGAATATGCTCGGAAAAATCAAGCGTATGGGCAGAAGCGAAGGCAGAACAGCCAACTGGAAGAAAGCCATCGTAACGCTCACAGAAAGCAGTAAGACCATTGAGTTCTTTGAAGGTCTTGTATAAGCTTAGGAGGGATTGAAATGGCAGTTAAGAAATTTAAACCAACTTCTCCGGCGCGTAGATTTATGACGGTATCTTCCTTTGAAGAGATTACCAAGAAGGAACCGGAGCGTTCCTTGCTGGAACCTTTAAAGAAGCATGCCGGCAGAAACTCTTACGGTAGAATTACCGTTCGTCATCGCGGCGGCGGAAACAGACAAAAATACAGAGTTATTGACTTTAAGCGCAATAAGATGGACATGCCGGCAACGGTTATCGGTATCGAGTACGACCCGAACAGAAGCGCCAATATCGCTCTTCTCCAGTACGAGGATGGCGAAAAGCGCTACATCATTGCGCCCTTAGGTCTGACCGATGGTGATGTGGTTATTTCCAGTGCAACAGCCGATATTAAGCCCGGCAACGCATTGCCCATCAGCTCCATCCCGGTTGGTACCTTGATTCACAACATTGAGCTTTCTCCCGGCAAGGGCGGTCAGCTGGTAAGAAGCGCCGGTAACAGCGCACAGCTGATGGCTAAGGAAGGCAAGTATGCACAGGTCCGCCTCCCCTCGGGTGAAGTGAGAATGGTTCGTATCAACTGCATGGCTACTATCGGCCAGGTTGGTAACATCGAACACGAAAACATTTCTATCGGTAAAGCAGGTCGTAAGCGTCACATGGGCTTCAGACCCACCGTCCGCGGTGTTGTTATGAACCCGAATGACCATCCGCATGGTGGTGGTGAAGGTAAGTCCCCGATTGGTATGCCGAGTCCGGTAACACCTTGGGGTAAGCCGGCGCTGGGCCTGAAGACCAGAAAGAAGAACAAGGAATCGAACAAGTTTATTGTAAAACGCCGGAATCAGAGATAGTCTGATTGAGAGGAGGATTAACACATGGGTAGATCGGTAAAAAAAGGACCTTTTGTGCAGGAACGCCTTTTGGCGCGTGTTATTGAAATGAATAACAGCGGCGACAAGAAGGTTCTTAAGACCTGGTCGAGAAGTTCGACGATATTCCCCGAGATGGTCGGTCATACAATCGCTGTACACGATGGACGCAAGCATGTGCCCGTTTATGTTACAGAGGATATGGTAGGGCACAAGCTCGGTGAATTTGCGCCGACAAGAACATATAAGGGTCATGCAGGTTCTAAAACAACCGGCAAATAAAAAAGCGAAAGGAAAGGGTATTTATGGATGCAAGAACATCTGCAAGCGCCACACTGCGGCATGCAAGAATTTCGCCGCGTAAGGTTAAGCTTTGCATAGATCTTATCAGAAATAAACCTGTCGGTACGGCGATAGGAATCCTGAACAATACACCCAAGGCGGCCAGCGAGATTTTACTCAAGCTGCTCAGCTCCGCTATTGCCAATGCCGAAAATAACTTTGGCCTGAGTGCCGACAAGCTGTATGTGACAGAAGGGTATGCCAACGAAGGGCCTACCTTAAAGCGTATCCAGCCGAGAGCACAGGGTAGAGCGTTCAGAATCAATAAGAGAACGAGCCACATTACCTTAGTGGTTTCGGAAAAAGAGTAAGGAGGAGAGCGCATGGGTCAGAAGGTAAATCCCCATGGTCTTAGAGTTGGCGTCATCAAGGATTGGGATTCGCGCTGGTTCGCGGATGACCGTTCCTTTGCCGATTATCTGATTGAGGACCAGGAAATCAGAAAATTTATAAAGAAAAAGCTGTTTGCCGCCGGCATTCCGCGCATTGAAATAGAAAAGGATGCAGGCAAGCTCAGAGTTTTCATTCATGCTGCAAAGCCGGGTATCGTTATCGGTAAGAACGGTGCAGACATTGATAAGCTCAAGGGACAGCTGGAAGCACTTACGGGCAAAACCGTAAATATTAACATTGTTGAAGTAAAGAACGCAGATGCCAATGCACAGCTCGTAGCAGAAAACATCGCGGCACAGCTGGAAAAGAGAACTTCTTTCCGTCGTGCTATGAAGTCTTCCATGCAGCGCGCTATGCGTCTTGGCGTGAAGGGTATCAAAACTTCTTGTTCCGGTCGTCTGGGCGGTGCAGAAATTGCCCGTACCGAGCACTATCATGAAGGCACAATTCCGCTGCAGACACTTCGCGCGGACATTGATTATGGCTTCTATGAGGCGGATACGACTTACGGAAAGATTGGCGTAAAGGTATGGATTTACAAAGGTGAAGTCCTGCCGGAAGCCAAGAAGGCGCCCAAAGTGGAGGGAGGCAAGAAAAATGTTAATGCCTAAGAGAGTAAAATATAGAAGAGTTATGCGCGGCAGACTGACAGGTGCAGCTACACGCGGTAACAAGATTGCATACGGCGATTTTGCCCTGCAGGCACTGGAACCGGCTTGGATTACCTCCAACCAGATTGAAGCAGCTCGTATCGCGATGACGCGTTACATCAAGCGTGGCGGTCAGGTTTGGATTAAGATTTTCCCGGACAAACCGGTTACCGAAAAGCCCGCTGAAACACGCATGGGTAGTGGTAAGGGTTCGCCTGAATACTGGGTAGCCGTTGTAAAGCCCGGTAGAGTTTTATTTGAAATCGGCGGCGTTAGTGAAGAAACTGCCAGAGAAGCTATGCGTCTTGCAATGCACAAGCTTCCGATTAAGTGTAAGTTCATTACCCGCGAGTCCCAGGAAACGGAGGGTGATTCGAGTGAAAGTTAATGAAATCCGTGATTTACAGATAGAAGAACTGCAGGACAAACTGCAGGACCTCAAAAAGGAGCTTTTTAACTTACGTTTTCAGCACGCTACCAACCAACTGGACAATCCGATGCGCATAGTCGAAGTCAAAAAGACGATTGCACGGATTAAGACGGTTATTAAAGAGCAAGAGCTTAAAAGCGAAACCGTTTAATGAAAGGAGGAAGCGAAATGGCTGAAAGAAATGCGCGTAAGGTCAGAATTGGCATGGTTGTCAGCGACAAAATGGATAAGACGATTGTTGTGGCAATCGAAAACCATGTAAAGCATCCGCTTTATGGAAAAATTGTAAAGAGAACATATAAGCTTAAGGCACATGATGCCGAGAATATATGTGGCGTAGGGGATAAGGTGAAGGTAATGGAAACCAGACCCTTAAGCCGTGATAAACGTTGGAGATTAGTTGAGATTGTAGAAAAGGCGAGATAATCGCACGGAAGGAGTGAGCGCAAATGATTCAACAGCAGACGCTGCTCAAGGTAGCCGACAACACGGGCGCAAAGGAACTCATGTGCATCCGTTGTTTGGGCGGTTCATTGAAAAGATATGCAAACGTCGGCGATGTTATCGTTGCTTCTGTTAAAAAAGCAGCTCCCGGCGGAGTTGTTAAGAAGGGTGAAGTTGTTAAGGCCGTTGTGGTTCGCAGCGTAAAAGGCCTGCGCAGACCCGATGGCAGCTACATCCGTTTTGACGAAAATGCAGCTGTAATCATTAGAGATGACAAAAACCCGAGAGGTACCCGTATTTTTGGCCCGGTTGCCCGTGAGCTCCGCGACAAGGATTACATGAAGATTATATCCTTGGCGCCGGAAGTACTTTAAGGAGGTGGCAGCATGAAGATGCATATTAAAAAGGACGATATGGTCAAGGTTATTGCAGGCGCAAGCAAGAATAAAACCGGTAAGGTTTTAGCTGTGCTGCCTTCTGAGGGCAAGGTTTTGGTTGAGGGTGTTGGTATGGTAACAAAGCATACGAAACCCCGCAAGCAGGGCGAAGTTGGCGGTCTGATTAAGAAAGAAGCAGCCATCGACGCATCTAAGGTTATGCACATTTGCTCTAAGTGCAACAAGCCTACCAGAATCGGTAGAAAAGTTTTAGAAGACGGCAAGAAGGTAAGATTTTGCAAGAAATGCAATGAGACCTTTAACGACTAATGAAAGGAGGAAATAGGGATGTCCAGAATGCAGGTTAAATACAAAGAAGAAGTAGCACCGGCTATGATGAGCAAGTTCGCTTACAAAAGCCCGATGCAAATCCCGCGCCTCGAAAAAGTCGTTATCAATATAGGTCTTGGTGAGGCAAAGGAAAACCCGAAGGCAATCGAAGCGGCATGTGGCGATTTAGCCAAGATTACCGGTCAGAAGCCCGTTGTTACAAAGGCAAAGAAGTCTGTTGCAAACTTCAAGCTCAGACAGGGCATGAACATCGGTTGCAAGGTAACGCTCAGAAGTGAAAAAATGTATGAGTTTGTCGACAGACTCTTCAATGTAGCACTTCCCCGCGTTCGTGACTTCCGCGGAATCAACCCCAATTCCTTTGATGGTCGTGGTAATTACACCATGGGTGTTAAGGAACAGTTGATTTTCCCGGAAATCGAGTATGATAAGATAGATAAGGTAAGAGGCATGGATATCATTTTTGTTACGACTGCCAAAACCGACGAAGAAGCTCGCGAGTTTTTAACACTTATGGGCGCTCCGTTTGCCAAAAACTGAGGGGAGGGAACTGATAATGGCAAAGAAATCCATGATTTTAAAGCAGCAGCGCACACCGAAGTACAGCACAAGAGCTTACACACGGTGTAAAATCTGCGGCAGACCCCACGCATACCTGAGAAAGTTCGGCATTTGCCGTATTTGCTTCAGGGAATTGGCATACAAAGGGCAGATTCCCGGTGTAAAAAAGGCAAGTTGGTAATTTAAAGCTACGGAAAAGGAGGTAGTACCATGCAGTTGACAGATCCCATTGCTGATATGCTGACGCGTATTAGAAATGCAAACTCCGCACGGCATGAAACTGTTGATATTCCCGCTTCCAACATGAAGAAGGCTATTGCAGCCATTTTGAACGAGGAAGGGTATATCAAAGGATATCAGATAATAGATGATGAAAAACAGGGCATAATCCGCATTACCTTGAAATACGGCGCAAACAAGGAGCGCGTTCTGTCCGGCTTAATCAGAATTTCTAAGCCCGGTCTGAGAGTATACGCAGGCCACAACGAGATTCCCCGCGTACTGAAGGGTCTCGGTATTGCAATTGTTTCCACTTCTAAGGGTATTATGACCGATAAGAAGGCGCGTGCAATGCATGTTGGCGGCGAAGTTCTGGCATTCATTTGGTAATTTTAAGAAATGGTGGTGAGACGCAATGTCAAGAATAGGTAGAATGCCTATTGCTGTACCGGCAGGCGTAGATATTAAAATCGGCGCAGATAATGACGTTACAGTAAAAGGCCCGAAAGGTACGCTCAGTCAACAGCTTCATCCCGAGATGAAAATTGAGATGAAGGATGGCGAAATCAACATCATTCGTCCTTCTGAGCAAAAGAAACATAAAGCACTGCACGGCCTCACGCGTTCGCTTCTTGCAAACATGGTAACAGGCGTCACGGAAGGCTTCCAGAAAGAGCTGGAAATCAACGGCGTTGGTTACAGAGCACAGATGCAGGGCAAAAAGCTCGTTCTGAACCTGGGTTATTCCCATCCGGTAGAGATGGACGAGGTTCCGGGCATTGAAATCGAAGTACCGACCCCGAACAAGATTATTGTTAAGGGTGCGGATAAGCAGCTGGTAGGTCATGTCGCGGCCAATATCCGCGAGAAGAGATTACCGGAACCCTACAAGGGCAAGGGTATTAAGTACACAACCGAACATATCCGCCGCAAGGAGGGTAAGGCCGGTAAAGCCAAGGGTTAAGAGAGGAGCAGTAAGAGATGATAAATAAAGCATCTAGCAATAAGGCGAGAATCAAGCGCCACGGCCGCATCCGCCGCAATATTGTCGGCACGGCAGCTCGTCCGCGTTTGAATGTTTTTCGTAGCCTGAATCATATCTACGCACAAATCATCGACGATGATAAGGGCGTAACGCTGGCCGCCGCTTCCTCCTTAGACAAGGATTTCCAGGGTTACGGCGGAAACGCCGATGCTGCACGCGAGGTTGGCAAGAAAATTGCACAGGCAGCACTGGATAAGGGCATTAAGACGGTTGTATTCGACCGTGGCGGTTACATTTACCATGGGCGTGTCGCAGCGCTGGCAGAAGGCGCTCGCGAAGGCGGTCTGGAATTTTAAGAAGGAGGGACATTATGGCAGACAGAATCGATCCCACAGAATTAGATATCAAAGAGAAAGTGGTTTGCCTCAACCGTGTTGCCAAGGTTGTTAAGGGTGGTAGAAACTTCCGTTTTACAGCATTGGTTGTTGTCGGTGACGAAAATGGTCATGTCGGCAGCGGTCTTGGCAAAGCAGCTGAAATCCCGGATGCAATCCGCAAGGGTATTGAAGATGCGAAGAAGAACATGATTACCGTTCCGCTTGTGAACGAAACTGTTCCGCACGAAATTATTGGTGAGTTTGGCGCTGGCCGCGTACTCATAAAGCCGGCCGCAGCTGGTACCGGTGTTATTGCCGGTGGTGCTGTCCGTGCTGTTATGGAGCTTGCCGGTATTAAGAATGTGCGTACCAAGTCCCTTCGCAGCAACAATGCAAAGAATGTTGTAGATGCAACAATTGCGGGTCTTAAAAATTTAAAGAACGCAGCAGATGTAGCTCGTCTGCGCGGTAAGACAGTTGAAGAACTGTAAGTAAAGGAGGGTCTCAATTGGCTACACTCAAGGTTACCCTGAAAAAGAGTGTTATCGGTTGCAAGAAAGACCAGATTGCAACAGTAGAAGCACTTGGTTTGAAAAAAATTCGTGATGTGAAAGAGCATGCGGATACGCCTCAAATTCGAGGAATGATTAACAAGGTTTCGCACTTGTTAATGGTTGAAGAAGCATAATAAGAAGGAGGTGTAGTGATATGAAGCTGTACGAACTGAGTCCCGCACCGGGAAGCAAGACCGAAGGAAAGAGAAAAGGCAGAGGTGCAGGAACTGGTAACGGTAAAACAGCAGGCAGAGGTCACAAGGGCCAGAATGCCAGAAGCGGCGGCGGCGTTCGCCCCGGCTTTGAAGGCGGTCAGATGCCTCTGTACAGACGTTTACCGAAAAGAGGCTTTACAAACATATTTGCAAAGCAGTATGTTTCGATAAATGTTGCGGAGTTAAATAAGTTTGAGGATGGTGCAGAGGTAACAGCCGAGGCACTGTGCGAAAAGAAAATCATTAGCAAGGCCAAGGACGGTGTTGTAATCCTGGGCCGTGGTGAGCTGACAAAGAAATTGACGGTTAAGGCCGCTCGTTTCTCCAAGACAGCTGCTGAAAAAATCGAGGCCGCCGGCGGGAAGGCAGAGGTGATATAAGTGTTTAAGATTCTGAAGAATGCTTGGGGTATCCCTGAGCTCCGCAAGAAAATGCTTTACACATTATTACTTCTGGTGGTATTCCGGTTTGGTTCGTTTATTCCGGTTCCGTGGCTCAATAGCGCGGCGCTTGCTTCCTGGGTAAAGGAAGGCGGGAACACAATCTTCAATATCATGGATATGTTCTCCGGTGGCGCGTTCAGCCAGGCAACCATTTTTGCAATGGGTATTTCTCCCTATATTAACTCTTCCATTATCATTCAGCTTCTGGCAGTAGCCATTCCGGCGCTGGAGCGGCTGAGCAAGGAAGGCGAAGAGGGAAGAAAGAAGATAAGCAAAATCACGAGATATGTTACCGTTGTTCTGGCGTTTGTACAGGCCATAGGCCTTTACATCGGTCTGAACAATGCAAGTGCTGTATCTAACCCCGGCGTATTCACATTCTTTGTTATTACGCTGAGCTTCACAGCCGGCACCGCATTCCTCATGTGGCTGGGTGAAGAAATCACAGGCAAAGGCATCGGCAACGGTATTTCGATGATTATCTTCGCCGGTATCGTTTCCCGCATCCCGCAAATGGCTCTCGCTGTCTGGCAGACCTTTGCAGGCGGGGATAGCAAAAACTATCTGGCAGTACTGCTGATACTGGTATTCAGCATTCTCGTTATTGCGCTGGTTGTTCTCTTCAACAACGGAGAACGCAGAATTCCGGTGCAATACGCAAAGCGGGTAGTTGGCAGAAAGATGTACGGCGGACAGAGCACGCATATTCCGATTAAGGTTACCATGGCCGGCGTTATGCCGATTATCTTCGCCATGAGCCTTCTGGCTTTCCCGAGTACGATTGTATCTCTGGTAAGCCCGAATGCGACCTCCGGTTTTGCGGGTTGGGTGCTGCGGTTCTTTAACCAGGGCAACATCTGGTATGCAGTTATCTATTTTATCCTCATTGTTGCGTTTACCTACTTCTATACGGCAATTACCTTCAGCCCCATTGAAGTAGCAAACAACATGAAGAAGAATGGCGGCTTTATCCCCGGCATCCGTCCGGGTAAATCCACAAGCGATTTCATCGCTAAAGTGTTGTCGCGAATCACTCTGATTGGTGCATTCTTCTTAGGATTTATCGCTATTTTACCCATCGTGCTTGCACTTATTGATTCTCGTCTGTCCTCTATCAGCATCGGCGGCACATCGTTGCTCATCGTTGTTGGTGTGGCACTGGAAACCGTAAAGCAGATGGAATCCCAGATGCTGATGCGTCATTATAAGGGCTTTTTAGAGTAGGGTAGGAAGTGATGACAATGCAGATTATTTTATTAGGACCGCCGGGTGCCGGCAAAGGTACGCAGGCGGAAATTCTGGCAGAAAAGTACGGTATTCCCACGATTTCCACAGGAAATATGATTCGCGCAGAAATACGAGAGGGTACCGAGCTTGGCCGGAAAACGAAGCAGTATATAGACGAAGGTCGTCTTGTTCCGGACGAAATTGTTATGGCCATTGTGGAAAGCCGGCTGGCAAAGCCGGATTGCGAAAAAGGTTTCATCTTAGATGGAATTCCGCGCACCATTCCGCAGGCGAAAGCACTGGACGAGATGCAGCTTGGTGAATATATTGTTTTAAACATTGCGGTAGGCGATGCAGAAATTCTCAGTCGTCTTGGCGGCAGAAGGGTTTGCGGCAAATGTGGCGCGACATATCATGTCTCGTTCAATCCGCCCAAAAAGGAAGGTGTTTGCAACGCCTGTGGCGATGCTCTCATCATCCGGCCCGATGACGCGCAGGAAACGATTAAGAAACGCCTGGAAGTCTACCACGAGCAGACAGAGCCGCTTATTGCGTACTACGAAAAGGCCGGAAAGCTTATCAACATTTTAAGCGAAGGCAGCGTAGAGGAGACAACAATGGCGGTGCTGACAGCATTAGAGGTGAAATAAATGATTTGGGTAAAGGACAGTCATGAAATTGACGCGATGCGTCAGAGCGGGCTTTTGACAGATGCGGTGCTGACCTATCTGGAAAAGCAAATAGAGCCGGGCATATCCACTCTGGAGCTGGATGAAATGGCCGAGCGATTTATCCGCAAGCATGGTGCAACGGCTGCCTTTAAAAACTACCGGGGATTCCCAAAATCCATTTGTACTTCTGTGAATTCTGTTGTTGTTCATGGAATACCGGGGAACAGGATAGTATACGAGGGGGATATCATCAGCATTGATGTAGGCGTTTGCCTGGATGGTTACTACAGCGATGCTGCCCGTACCTTTCCCGTCGGAAAAATCAGCGTGGAAGCACAAAAGCTGATTGACACGGCGCGCGCCTGTTTCTTTGCCGGGCTTGCACAGGCTTTAGACGGAAATCGCATCGGCGATATTTCCGCTGCCGTTCAGAGCGTGGCAGAGGCGGAGAATTATGGCGTTGTGCGGGAGCTTGTAGGACATGGTGTCGGCAGAGCTTTGCATGAGGACCCGGATGTTCCGAATTTCGGAACCGCCGGTCGCGGCGTCCGATTGCGAAAGGGCATGACACTTGCCATAGAACCCATGATATGCGCCGGTTCCCATAAGGTAGAGGTCATGGATGACGGCTGGACTATTCAAACCTGTGACGGCAGCCTTGCCGCACACTACGAGAACACTGTGGCCATAACCGATGACGAGGCTGAGATTTTGACAATCAGTCCGAGAAAACGCAAGAGGTGATTTATTTTGGATATTGACGCGGGCAGTTTAGTCTACTCAATTGCCGGCCGAGATAAAGGCGGAGTGTTTGTTGTTTTAGGCCTGGAGGGTCTGTATGTGTATCTGGCAGACGGGAAGGTCCGCAAAGCGGATAACCCGAAAAAGAAGAAGCATAAGCATATAAAACCTATCGGTTTTGTAGCGGAGACCTTACAGGAAAAACTTACGCTCGGTGAGCGCCCGACGAATTCTGAAATCAGAAGGGCTATTGCGGCGTATCACGAGGAAGCAAATCAGTCGAGCTGAGAAGGAGGTTGCAAACTTGGCAAAGGACGATGTACTGGAAATGGAGGGTACGGTTTTAGAATCGTTACCTAACGCAATGTTTCAAGTGGAACTACAAAACGGTCATCAGATACTCGCACACATATCGGGCAAGCTGCGGATGAATTTCATCAGAATTCTTCCGGGCGATAAGGTGACGGTGGAATTATCCCCCTACGATTTAACAAAGGGCAGGATAGTTTGGAGAGCAAAGTAAGGAGGTATCGATATGAAGGTCAGACCTTCTGTAAAACAGATTTGTGAAAAATGCAAGATTATCAAGAGAAAAGGTAAGGTTATGGTAATCTGCGAAAATCCGAAGCACAAGCAAAAACAAGGTTAAGAAATAGGAGGTGTAAGTATGGCCAGAATTGCCGGCGTTGACTTGCCGAGAGAAAAGAGAGTGGAAGTTGGACTCACTTATATTTTCGGCATAGGCAGAACAAGTGCAGTGAAAATCCTGGAGGAAACAGGCATCAATCCTGATACACGCGTAAAAGACCTGACCGAGGAAGAGGTCTCTAAACTCCGTGACCTTATAGACAAAGATTATAAGGTTGAGGGTGACCTCCGTCGCAGTGTAGCGCTTGATATTAAGCGTTTGGTAGAAATCGGATGCTATCGGGGTACTAGACATAGAAAAGGTTTGCCCGTTCGCGGACAGAGAACAAAGACAAACGCGCGTACACGCAAAGGACCCAAGCGCACAATCGCAAATAAGAAGAAGTAGGAGGTAAGGTCAAATGGCGAAAACAGCGGTAAAGAGAACGACAAGAAAAAAGCGCGAACGCAAGAATATCGAGCGTGGCGCCGCACACATTCGTTCTTCCTTTAACAATACGATTGTAACCATTACAGATACGGCAGGCAATGCTTTATCTTGGGCAAGTGCCGGCGGGCTTGGTTTCCGCGGTTCCAGAAAGAGCACGCCGTTTGCAGCACAGACTGCAGCGGAAACAGCCGCAAAGGCTGCTATGGAACACGGACTGAAGTCTGTTGAAGTCTACGTAAAAGGCCCCGGCGCAGGCCGCGAAGCCGCTATTCGTGCTTTGCAGGCTGCAGGACTTGAGGTCAGCATGATTAAGGATGTTACACCCATTCCCCATAACGGTTGCCGTCCGCCGAAGCGTAGAAGAGTTTGATTGAAAATTTTTGAAGTTAGGAGGATAAACAAATGGCAAGAAATATGCAGCCTATATTAAAAAGATGCAGAACTTTAGGCATTTCGCCTTCTGTTATGGGTATTGATAAGACCTCGAACAGAAACCCGAAGCCCGCAAAGAGAAAGCAGAGCGAATATGGCCGCCAGCTTACAGAAAAGCAAAAGGTTAAGTTCATTTACGGTATGCTGGAAAAGCAGTTCCATAAGTACTATGAGCTGGCAGAAAAGATGTCCGGCATCACCGGCGAAAATCTTTTGCAGATTCTGGAGTCCAGACTCGACAATGTAGTCTTCAGACTGGGACTTGCAAATACAAGAAGAGAATCCAGACAGATGGTAAATCATGGCCACATTCTGGTAAACGGAAAGCGTCTGGACATCCCTTCCTACCGCGTTAAGGTTGGCGATGTGATTACACTCAAAGAGAAGACAAAGAACTCTGACAGAATGAAGGATATCGTTGAGGCAAATTCTTCCAGATTAGTTCCGAAGTGGCTGGAGATGGATAAGGAAAACCTGACCGGTAAAGTTATCGCTCTGGCACAGAGAGACGATATCGATTTTGATGTTCAGGAAACGCTCATCGTCGAGTTGTACTCGAAATAAGCGTAGCCCTCGCAATTTACATCAAATTCAAAAGGGGGTATATTATCATGATAGAAATCGAGAAGCCGAGAGTGGAATGTATCGGAGCTGCGGAAGACAAATACTACGGAAAATTTGTTTTAGAGCCGCTTGAGAGAGGCTACGGTATGACCCTCGGAAACTCTCTGCGCAGAATTATGTTGTCTTCGCTGCCCGGCGCAGCCGTTACCTCGATTAAAATCGACGGGGTTTTGCATGAATTTTCCAGCATTCCCGGCGTAAAAGAGGATGTAACGGAGATTGTGCTGAACATAAAGCAGCTGATTGTGAAGCTTCATTCCGACGGACCGGAAACGGTATACATCGACGCAAAGGGTCCTTGCGAGATTACGGCAGGGGATATTAAGGCGGATGCGAATGTGGAAATATTCAATCCCGACCTGCATATTGCAACCTTGAATGAAGATGCCAAGCTGTACATGGAAATCACAATCAATAAGGGCAGAGGCTATGTATCTGCAGAGCGCAACAAGCAAATCAGTCAGCCGGTTATCGGACTTATTCCGGTAGACTCGATTTACACACCTGTTCCCAAGGTGAATTTTAATGTAGAAAACACCCGCGTAGGACAGGTGACCGACTATGATAAGCTTACACTTGAAATTTGGACAAACGGAACGCTGACACCGAACGAAGCCGTCAGCCTGGGCGCTAAGATTTTTAACGAGCATTTAAATCTCTTCATCGACCTTGCAGAGGGTACGAGAGATGTTTCCATTATGGTAGAAACCAAGGAAGCAAAGAAAGAGAAAGTGCTGGAAATGACGATTGAGGAGCTGGATTTATCCGTCCGTTCCTACAACTGCTTAAAGCGCGCCAGCATCAATACTGTTGAGGACCTTATCCAGAAGACGGAAGAGGATATGATGAATGTCAGAAATCTCGGCCGCAAATCGTTAGAAGAGGTTATCAACAAGCTTCTGAGCCTGGGTCTTACCCTGGCACCGGTGGAGGACTAACGGAAGGCTGGAAACAGCACCAAGTTTTGCGAAAGGAGAGTTCAGTATGAGAAAGTTAGGAAGACCGAGCGACCAACGTAGAGCAATGCTGAGAGGCATGGTTACAGCTTTTCTTGAAAACGGCAAGATGATGACAACGGAAACCCGTGCGAAGGAAATTCGCCCCATTGTCGAAAAAATGATTACCTTGGGCAAGCAGGACACCCTGCATGCAAGACGCCAGGTCATGAGCTATGTCACCAAGAAAGATGTATCTTACAAGCTTTTTGCGGAAATCGCACCGAAATATGCAGAAAGAAACGGTGGTTACACCAGAATTATTAAGGCTGGTGTAAGACGCGGTGATGCTGCACCGATGGCGATTATCGAGCTCGTGTAAATAACAAAGGAAAAGGGATGTTAAAGATATTCTTTAACATCCCTTTTTTGAGGGAATGGAAAAAAGATGCAGAATAAGCGAACCGAACCGAAGCAAGTGAGCTTGCGAGGGGT
>JAZSLT010000036.1:0-12408 GCA_045535515.1 Clostridia bacterium
TCACCTCTCGCCGTGCCCTCGCACGCCTTCGGGTTACCACACAAACCAAGGCTTTGCCTTGCTTTGTGTTCGATTTGACAATTCTGAATCGTTTTTTCCTATTCCCCAAGGGACTGTAAATTAATTTGCCGAATTAATTTATAGTCCCTTTGTTATTCTTTTTGCCGGCTTTTCCCGTCACGATAGGAAATTTCAATCCCCGGCTGTACATTATAGCAAAACACATAAAAGCAGATGCCTTCTCCCCCGTCCTCCATAGAAAGTGCTTCTATGGTGACGCCGTCCGCCAGAAGGTTGTCGCCCGTAAATATGGGCGTTACGCGATAGAGAACATGATTGCCGGTTTCTTTTACATAGTCTGCCACCATATTTTCAAAAGGAAGCATCCCCTCCGTATTCATATACCGCGTTCCGGTAATCAGATTCTTTTCGTTGGCATTTTCACCCGTAAGTTGATAGGCAATCAGATGGCAACGATTATATAAATACTTTCCGTCCACGATATCGTATTTTACCGTTTGCCACCCTGTCGGCTTTACGCGCCCGATGGCGCCGCGCTCCTCCGTTGGCATAATATCCTGCCCGATAATGGCGGTTGCGGCTCCGCATCGCCCCAGAAAATCAAGCGGACTGTATGCTTCATACGAGGTGTACCCAAAGTCCTCCTCGGTGAAATTCGGCTTATTCTGACCGAGAACCACATAGGGGCGCATATCGTACGCCGGCAAATCCGCCAGCTGCACATCGGGATAGGTTATCGCGGTGTCCATGTAGCATCCGCCAAGCGAAAAGAGGAGAAGAAAAGAGAGAAGTATTGCCGTTATTTTTCGCACTTTTTATACACCGCCTTTGTTATCTTTTTATGGCTGTTTCCCGGAAATTCCCTCGTTTCCGTCTTTTTGTAGCTTTCCAGAGGGATATCCAGATAAAAATCGCACGGGTAACCCGTATTCCAATGAAAAAGTATTATTTCTTCTATTTTATCGGCATAAGGCGAAAGGTGCAGGTTTTCAACAAAGCAATAGTCCCCTTCTTCCGCCTTTTCCAGCATGTCTGCCGAAATCCCGACCTTTTCCTTGTCAAAAAGAGGCGCCGAAAATGAATGGATATATAACCTATTTTCCCCGACCAGCGCATAAATTTCCTCTATAACGGCCTTGTCGCGGCTCTGCCGCCGTCCGCCAAACAGCATCCCCATATTTTCATCTACGCAGGCAATAATAATCATTTTGAAACCTCTCAGAAATGGCAATCGCTTATATTTGCACAGGTGCTCTCCTTATATCTTCTGCAAACCGGCGCTCCGGTAAAAAGTAAATATCGGTCGCACGCCTGTCCAGTTCCCAAATGGGGCATTTTTCGGTAAAGGCGGCAGGCCTTGTGATGACGGGCAGCTGTGCCGTCTTTTTCATTTCTTTTAAGATTTCCGCACCGCGCTTTGTAAATCCGAGCACACGGATATATGAGGGCGGTCTTGCCGGAGAAAGGGCGTTTTGCAAAAGAATCTGCAGCATTGCGCGCTTTACGGCCGCCATCGTGATATTCTTTGTTTTAACCTTCTCCAGCCATGCGTCCAAATCGCCCATTTTGCACCCTGCCATTCGTTTTTTTATATTGTCGGGGATGGAGCCGTATTCCTGCCAATCGTTTGTCCGAAGAGCATACAAAACGAAATCCTCGTACATCTTCATTTGGTGCACCAAAAGGTTTTCGGCAGAATATGGCACAAAGGCATCAATAGGCTCTCCCGTATTTAGCCGTTCTCTGATTGCCATGGCAGAAGGGAACTCCCCCACCATCTCTTTTTCCAGATAGCCGGCGCCCTTTCGTTTTATGGTGTGCGCCGCCATATTGCCGCCCATGGCGCGCAAATAGGAAATACCGAGCAGATTGTTTGGCGTACATAAAGCACGGGCCGCCTCTCTGTCCACCGCCTCCATTGCGTCCGTCTGCGCCGCCGCATAGGTCCCGCCGCCCCTTAGTTTTTCCTGCAAAACGGCTTTGAAAGCAGGCGGCTCTTCCTCTAAAATTTTTGCCGCACGCCGCAAAATATCTATATCCCCACATTCGCTGCCGAAGGAGAGGACATCGACCACACCGGTTCCTTCCAAGGTTTGCACCGCACCACGCGCAAAGGTCTCCGCGGAGGATGTGGCATACAGCGCCGGCAATTCCAGCACCAAATCCACGCCGCCTTTTAGTGCATGAAGAGCCCGTGTCCATTTATCAAAGACAGCAGGCTCCCCTCTTTGCACAAAATTGCCGCTCATAACCGCCACAACGCCGTCTGCCGCGGTTTCGGTTTTTGCTTTTTCTATGTGGTACTGATGTCCCCTGTGAAACGGATTGTATTCCGCCACAATTCCCACAATATACATTTTTTATACCTCGTTCATTCGGTTTAAAAAGGCCTTCGTCCGCTCGTTTTTGGGGTGATTAATCAGAGCGTCCGCCGTCCCCTCTTCCACAATATAACCATCCGCCATAAAGACGACCTTATCGGCCACGCCGAGCGCAAACTCAATCTCGTGCGTGACAATCAGCATGGTCATGTGCTCCGCCGCCAAATCGCGGATAACGCGAAGTACCTCGCCGGTAAGCTCCGGGTCGAGCGCGCTGGTCGGCTCATCGAAGAAAAGAATTTCAGGGCGAAGTGCCAGGGCGCGGGCAATAGCTACGCGCTGCTGCTGTCCGCCGGAAAGTGCGGAAGGATACTGGTTGGCTTTTTCCAAAAGACCTACCCGTTTCAAAAGGGCAAGCGCCGTCTCCTCTGCCTCCTCTGCCGGTCTTTTCTGCACCGAAATTGGTGCCGCCTTTATATTTTCCAGCACCGTCATATGCGGAAACAAATTAAAGTTCTGAAAAACCATCCCTGTTTTTCCGCAGATACGGCGTGCATCCTTTTCCGGAACATAGGTAACTTTGCCGTCCTTTGTGTCTGCCAGAAGTTCTCCGTCAATGCGGATGGAACCTTCTGTGATTTTTTCCAGACGGTTAAGACAACGAATAAAGGTGCTTTTACCGCTGCCGGACGGGCCTAAAATCGCCGTCACCTGTCCTTCTTCCGTTTGGAAATCAATTCCTTTCAAGACCTCTAAATTGCCAAAATTTTTCTTTAGTCCCAAAACCTCTAATATCGCCATCAGCTCTCCCTCCTTATGTGCCGTGAGAACCGCTTTTCTGTAAATTTGAAGATAAGCGTCAAAAGCAAAGTAAAGAATAAATACAAAAGTGCCGCCAGAAGGAAAGCCGTCGTATCCAAATCGCGGTTTACCGCACCCTTTGCCGCACGAAGCAGCTCCGAAACGCTGATAGCGGTAACGAGCGCCGTATCCTTTACAAGTGTTATAGTTTCATTGGTAATCGGGGGAATAATCCGGCTTAAGGTCTGCGGAATAATGATTTTCCACATCGTCTGACTGCCGGTATACCCCAGCGCCTTGGCCGCCTCATACTGGCCGCGGTCAATGGACTGGATACCGCCTCTGTAGATTTCGGCAAAATATGCCGCGTAATTTAAGGTAAAGGCAACGACCGCCGATGTTACGCCATCGAAGGTAATGCCCATGTTGGGAAGACCGTAGTATACAAAGTACAGCTGTAGGAGAAGCGGTGTTCCTCTGAGCACCCAGATATAGGCACCGGAAAACCAGCGCAGCGGTGCCACCTTCGATATCCGCATAAGCGCCACAATAAGGCCGAGCGGCAGCGATAACACCAGCGTCAACGCAAACACCAAAAGCGTTATCTGCCCGCCCCGTAAAAGTGCCGGCAAAATCCGTTCGGAATATGAAAGCCATTCTATAATCTGCGACCAAGATTCTGCAAAAAAGTCCATGCTACTATCCTTTTCCGGAAACTCTCTCGTTTCCCTTTTCTCTTTCTATGAAAAGGGCTGCCTGCATACATGCAGCCAGCCCCATCTCATCTTTGTATTTACTGAAGAACCAGGTCCTCACCAAACCACTCGTTGGAGATTTCGGCAGCCTTACCGCTTGCAATAACGGCATCCAGAGCTGCGTTAATCTTTTCGGTAAGAGCATCCTCGCCCTTACGCATACCGATTACATACAGGTCCTCGCCAAATTCTTCTGCGGCGAAAGCATATGTATCTGCCTTCTTGTTTGCCTTATACATACCGGCAACCTTGTCGATAACAACAGCATCCAGTCTGTTTGTATCGAGGTCCATAACGGCTTCGTCATAGGAATCGTATTGTGCCAATGTATCTGCAACCTCGCCGAAAATGGCGTCCTTCTCAATCATTTCGAGTGCTGCGCTTTCTGCCTGTGTGCCAACATTTTTGCCAGCTAAGTCTGCCTTTGCTGCAAGAGGCTTATCTGCCAGCGTCATAATAACAATGGAGTTGTTGAAATAGGGCTTGGACAGATTCATCTTTTCTTCGCGCTCAGGCGTCTTGCTCATGCCGTTCCAGATAACATCAATTTTTTTGCCATCCAGTTCCATTTCCTTGGCACTCCAGACAATGGGCTTAAACTCAATCTCTACACCCAGCTCTTCGCCTACGGCTTTGGCAAGGTCGATATCAAAACCGACCAATTCGCCATTATCTTCTCTAAAGCCCATGGGAGCAAATGTGTCATCCAGACCTACAATGAGTTTGCCGTTTCCTTCAATGTATGCCCAGGAATTATCTTCGGTGCCCGGGGCATCAACATCAGGGGTTTCTGTCTTCGTGCAAGCGCCAAGTGCAAACATAGTGCAAATGGCCAGAAGCATAGCTATAAACTTTTTCATATTAAAAACTCCTTTTCTCTGAATATGCTATTATAGTAACACTTTATCACAGTAAAGTCAAGTATTTTTTGCTTTTTCCGGAAAAATCTATAAGGATTCGTCGTTTTGTACCCAGTCCTGTACATTAACAATTTCGTATGTATCTTTTGTCTGCCGTACCACGCAAAGCGAAATACCGGCGTTGATAATAAGTCTGCGGCACATAGCACAGGAAGTGGCATTTTCCACAAGCTCACCTGTTTTGGCATCCTTGCCCACAAGATATAAAACAGCGCCTATCATATCCCGCCGCGATGCGCTGATAATCGCATTTGCCTCCGCATGCACGCTCCGGCAAAGCTCATATCGCTGGCCGCTGGGTATCCCCAGTTCCTCACGCCGGCATGTCTTGCGGTCAATGCAGTTGAGCCGTCCGCGTGGTGCGCCCGTATAACCGCTGGATATGATTTCATCGTTTTTTACGATAATGGCGCCGTAATTACGCCGCAGACATGTACCGCGGCTGATTACCGTCTCGGCTATATCGAGATAATAATTGTATTTGTCTCTTCTCTCCATCTTTTTCACGCTCCTGAAAATTTTTCAAAAGACCCGGTCTTAAAGAGCAATAAAGGGCTGCCAAAACGGGCAGCCCTTTAAAAAGCGAAACTTATTTGTTGATAGAGCTAACAACACCGGAACCAACTGTTCTGCCGCCTTCACGGATAGCAAAACGCAGACCTTCTTCGATAGCGATAGGTGTAATCAGTTCAACAGAAATAGATACATTGTCGCCAGGCATGCACATTTCAACGCCGTCCGGCAGGTTAACAACACCCGTAACGTCTGTTGTTCTGAAGTAGAACTGCGGTCTGTAGTTGTTGAAGAACGGTGTGTGACGACCACCTTCGTCCTTGGTCAGAACATAAACTTCACCCTTGAAGGATGTGTGCGGATTGATGGAACCGGGCTTTGCCAGAACCTGACCGCGTTCGATTTCGTTTCTCTGAACACCACGGAGCAGAGCACCGATGTTATCGCCGGCTTCGGCCTGGTCCAGAAGCTTACGGAACATTTCGATACCGGTAACAACAACCTTGCGGGATTCGTCAGTCAGACCAACGATTTCAACTTCATCGGAAACCTTCAGAGCACCTCTCTCTACACGACCGGTAGCAACTGTACCACGGCCGGTGATGGAGAATACATCTTCAACAGGCATAAGGAAAGGCAGGTCTGTCTTTCTTTCCGGTGTGGGGATATATTCGTCAACTCTTTCCATGAGCTCGAGAATCGGAGCATATTCCGGAGCGGAAACATCCTGAGATTCGCATTCGAGAGCCTGCAGAGCAGAACCGGCAACAATCGGAATATCATCGCCCGGGAATTCGTACTCGTTGAGCAACTCGCGGATTTCCATCTCAACCAGTTCCAGAAGCTCGGGGTCATCAACCTGGTCCTTCTTGTTGAGGAATACTACGATATAAGGCACGCCAACCTGACGGGAAAGCAGGATGTGCTCTCTTGTCTGGGGCATCGGGCCGTCAGCAGCGGAAACAACGAGGATAGCGCCGTCCATCTGAGCAGCACCGGTAATCATGTTCTTAACATAGTCAGCATGTCCGGGGCAGACAACATGAGCATAGTGACGATTGTCAGTTTCATACTCAACATGAGCTGTAGAAATGGTGATACCTCTTTCTCTTTCTTCCGGAGCCTTGTCAATCATGTCATAAGCTTCGTAATGTGCCTTACCCTGGAATGCAAGCACCTTTGTGATTGCAGCGGTAAGAGATGTCTTACCATGGTCAACGTGACCAATGGTACCAATGTTTACATGGGGTTTACTTCTTTCGAATTTTTCCTTTGCCATTTGGAAATTCCTCCTTTAATACTTATTTTATTGCTTAATTGCTATAATAATATAATTTTACAGAAAAATCAAGTCTTTTTTAGAAAAAACACAATTTTATTTCTGTTTGCCGGCTATGATTGCTTCCATAATGCTCTTCGGAACTTCCTCATAGTGGCTGGGCTGCATGGTATACTGTCCGCGGCCCTGTGTTTTGGAACGCAGGTCGGTAGCATAACCAAACATTTCGCTCAGCGGCACATATGCTGCAATAGCCTGTGCACCCGGTCTTGCTTCCATGCCCTGAATCTGGCCGCGACGGGAGTTTAAGTCACCCATAACATCGCCCATGTATTCCTCAGGCACGATAACATCAACCTGCATAATCGGCTCCTTTAAAACGGGGTCACCCTTGCGGCAACCATCCTTAAAGGCCATGGAACCGGCAATCTTAAAGGCCATTTCCGAGGAGTCAACCTCGTGGTAAGAACCGTCAACCAGCGTTACGCGGACATCCACAACATTGTAGCCTGCCAGAACACCGGTTTGCATAGCGCTCTGAATACCGGCATCAACTGCGGGGATATATTCCTTCGGAATTGCACCACCAACAATCTTGTTGACAAATTCATAACCCTGACCGGCCTCAAGCGGCTCCATTTCGATAACGCAGTGACCGTACTGACCTTTACCACCGGATTGACGGGCGTACTTGTGGTCCACACGAACAGGCTTACGGATAGCTTCCTTGTAAGATACCTGCGGCTTACCAACATTAGCTTCTACCTTAAATTCACGCAGAAGTCTGTCTACGATGATTTCGAGGTGAAGCTCACCCATACCGGCAATAATAGTCTGCCCCGTTTCCTCGTCTGTATAGGCGCGGAAGGTCGGGTCTTCTTCGGCCAGCTTTGCCAGCGCAATACCCATCTTTTCCTGACCGGCTTTTGTCTTCGGCTCAATAGCAACACGAATAACCGGGTCCGGGAATTCCATGGATTCCAAAATTACAGGATTTGCCTCGTCACAAAGGGTGTCACCTGTGCTGGTGTTTTTCAGACCAACAGCGGCGGCAATATCACCAGAGTATACGATATCAATATCCTGTCTGTCGTTAGCATGCATCTGCAGAATACGGCCAACTCTTTCGTTCTTCTCCTTCGTGGAATTGTAAACAGCGGAGCCCTTGTTGAGGGTACCGGAATACACACGGAAGAAACAGAGTTTACCTACGAACGGGTCCGTCATAATCTTAAATGCCAATGCAGAGAACGGCTCATCGTCGCTGGACGGGCGAACGGTCTCCTCTCCTGTTCTCGGAACAACACCCTGAATCGGGGGAATGTCCGTCGGAGCCGGCATATAGGCTACAACAGCATCCAGAAGGTGCTGTACGCCCTTGTTGCGGTAAGAAGTACCGCAAAGCACGGGAACCATATCGTTGGCAATCGTAGCCTTACGGATGGTAGCCTTGATTTCGTCAATAGAAAGCTCTTCGCCTTCCAGATACTTCATCATCAGCTCTTCATCCTGCTCTGCTACGGCCTCAATCAAAGCGGCATGATACTCTTCAGCCTTGTCCTTAAGCTCTGCAGGGATATCCTCTACGCGCTCATCCTGTCCAAGGTCATCATAGTAAACATACGCCTTCATTTCAACGAGGTCCACAAGTCCCTTAAAGGTGTCTTCTGCACCAATGGGGAGCTGAATCGGCACAGCATTACACTGCAGCCTGTCCTTCATCATCTGGACAACATTGTAAAAGTCAGCACCCATAATGTCCATCTTGTTTACATAGGCCATTCTGGGAACCTTATACTTGTCAGCCTGACGCCAAACATTTTCAGACTGCGGCTCAACGCCACCCTTTGCGCAGAAAACAGTTACAGAACCATCCAATACGCGCAAGGAACGCTCTACTTCTACTGTGAAGTCAACATGACCGGGAGTATCGATGATATTAATGCGCGTACCCTTCCACTGTGCTGTTGTTGCCGCGGAAGTAATGGTAATACCGCGCTCCTGTTCCTGCTCCATCCAGTCCATCGTTGCGGAGCCCTCGTGGGTTTCGCCTATCTTGTGTACGCGGCCCGTATAAAACAGAATGCGCTCCGTTGTTGTTGTTTTACCGGCATCAATATGCGCCATGATACCGATATTTCTGGTATTTTCAAGTGAAAATTCTCTCGGCAAAAATACTCCTCCTCTCGCCAAGATGTATAGTATATCGCTTGCTGCGAAAAAGCTGTATCTTTATGGCAGCTTTTACGCTCTGCCCAAGACCCGATGGTCTTGGGCAGGCGATATAACTACCATCTGTAATGTGCGAATGCCTTATTGGCTTCTGCCATCTTGTGGGTATCCTCACGCTTTTTAACGGCGGCACCCATGTTGTTTGTTGCATCTAAAATTTCATTTGCAAGACGCTCGCGCATAGTTCTTTCGCTTCTTGCGCGGGAGTACGTTGTCAGCCAGCGCAGACCCAAGGTCTGTCTTCTTTCCGGACGCACCTCCATAGGTACCTGGTAAGTAGCACCACCAACGCGGCGTGCTTTTACCTCCAGAACAGGCATAATGTTCTCCATTGCCTGCATGAATACTTCTACAGGCTCCTTGCCGGTCTTTTCACGAATGATATCGAAAGCATCGTATACGATTTTCTGTGCAACACCCTTCTTTCCGTCCAACATGATGTTGTTGATAAGACGGGTTACAATTTTATCTCCGTAAAGCGGGTCCGGCAAAACATCTCTTTTTGCAATAAATCCTCTTCTCGGCACTTTACTTCCCTCCTTCACTACAATTTATGAATTCACAGGTACTCAAAGCTTTGCTTTGTCAGTGCAACGCGTTATTTATAGGTAGCCGGAGCTACCGAAAAAACCGCATCGCACGCGGAAGGGTATCCTGTCCCTCCCTTCGCACTTCCGGCGGTATTACTTTTTGGGTTTCTTAGCGCCATACTTACTTCTGGACTGCTCGCGCTTGGCTACACCCGCTGTATCTAAAGTACCTCTGATGATGTGGTAACGCACACCAGGGAGGTCCTTAACTCTGCCGCCGCGAATAAGCACTACGCTATGCTCCTGCAGGTTGTGTCCTTCGCCCGGAATGTAGGAAGTTACTTCAATTCCGTTAGAAAGACGAACTCTTGCAATTTTACGCAAAGCGGAATTCGGCTTTTTCGGCGTCATAGTCTTTACAGCAGTACAAACGCCGCGCTTCTGCGGGGAATTCTGGTCCTTAAGCTCTTTCTTCAAAGAGTTTAATCCCTTCAAAAGTGCCGGAGCCGTCGACTTGGTAACGCTTGTTTCTCTGCCCTTGCGGACTAATTGGTTAAATGTTGGCATTCTTGCACCTCCTTACCTATAATTTCTATAAAAACGGCCATCGCCGCAATATAGCATGATACAGGGCGGCGGGACTATTTCCGCCGCTCGTTTTTATTTCTGAATGACCGCTACAGCCGCGCCTACATCAATTCCGCAGGCTTCTCCAAGCACCTTACAGCTTTCGCAGTATTCTATCGGCACATTCTGTGCCTCGCAGGCATGTACAAACGGCACGCTCACATGCACATCCGCATCCATGGAAACGAATGCTTTTGCAATCTCGCCCGCCTTCACTGCCTTTAAGGATTGTTTAAAACCAACGATTTTTTTGCCGGTTTTTAGCTCTTCTAACATTTTGCTCCTCTTTTTACTGCTTTATAACACGAAAGCAGACATACACATGGTAGGATAAAAATGGCTTTTTATCCTACACATCTGCAAATTATATCAAATTATTTAGCGTATGTCAAGAAAATTCGCATCAAAACCATCAAATAAATGATTATCTTCCTTCGGCTCTACGGAAATGTCACGATATTTTGCCATACCGGTACCGGCCGGAATGAGCTTACCGATGATAACATTTTCCTTAAGACCCAAAAGCGGGTCTACCTTGCCGCGGATAGCCGCATCCGTCAGAACGCGTGTTGTTTCCTGGAAGGATGCAGCGGACAGGAAGGAATCTGTGGCCAGCGATGCCTTGGTAATACCAAGGAGAATATCCTCGCTCTGCGGCGGAACCTTGCCCTCAATCTCAGCCTTCTGACAGATTTCTTCAAATGCCAATCTGTCTTCCAAAGAGCCCATGAGCATTTTGCTATCGCCGGATTCGGTAATCTTAATCTTCTTCATCATCTGGCGGACAATAACCTCGATGTGCTTATCGGAAATATCAACACCCTGTTGACGGTACACACGCTGTACTTCCTGAATGATATACTGCTGTACAGCGGCCGCGCCACTTATACGCAGAAGGTCATGCGGGTTTAAGGAACCTTCTGTAAGCGCCGTACCTGCCGGCACTACATCGCCCTCTGCCACGCGCAGCTTGGAGCCGTAGGTTATGAGATAGGAACGGCTGTCGCCTTCCTTATCGTCCGTAATGGTAATTTCGCGTTTTTTCTTGGTTTCGTCAATGTGAACGGTACCGCCGTTTTCAGAAAGAACGGCAAGGCCCTTCGGCGTTCTGGCTTCGAAAAGCTCAACCACACGCGGGAGACCCTGCGTGATATCGCCACCGGCAACACCGCCTGTGTGGAAGGTTCTCATCGTAAGCTGTGTACCCGGTTCACCGATAGACTGGGCGGCGATGATACCAACGGCCTCACCCACATTGACAAGGTCGCCACTTGCGAGGTTTGCGCCGTAACACTTTGCACATACACCGATTTTCGCATGACAATGGAGAACGCTGCGGATTTCCACTTCGGTAATACCGGCTTCCTCAATGGCATAGGCCGCAGCTTCGGAAATAAGCTCGCCTTCCTTTGCCAGTATTTCGCCTGTTTCGGGATTTACTACATCGGCAGTGGGCACACGGCCGATAAGTCTTTCGTGGAGTGTTTCGATAACGGCATTTCCATCCTTGATAGCCGAAACAACGATACCTTCATGCGTTCCGCAATCGGCTTCCTTAATGATGACATCCTGGCTGACATCTACAAGGCGTCTTGTGAGGTAACCGGAGTCAGCCGTACGGATAGCCGTATCCGCCAGACCCTTACGCGCACCGTGCGTCGAAATAAAGTATTCCAAAATATTCAGACCTTCACGGAAGTTTGCACGAATCGGAACCTCGATGGTTCGTCCCTGGGTATCTGCCATAAGACCACGCATACCAACAAGCTGACGAATCTGGTTTACGCTACCACGAGCACCGGAATCTGCCATCATATAAATCGGGTTATATTTGTCAAGACCCTTCATGAGTGCGTCCGTAACATCGGAAACTGCACCTTCCCAAGTCTTGATAACGCCTGCATAACGTTCTTCATCCGTTAAGATACCACGACGGAACTGTGCATCGATTTTATCAACAGCCGCCTGTGCATTGGATAAAATTTCTTTCTTTTCTTCCGGCACTTTCATGTCGGAAACACTAATGGTGATAGCACCTCTTGTGGAATATTTATATCCCATTGCCTTGATTTTATCCAACAAAATAGCAGTTTCTGTAATACCATGTACTTTTATACATTTGTCAATGATCTTTCCGAGCGCACTCTTTCCGGCTAAGAATTCAACTTCAAGTTTTAATTCGTTTTCCGGTTTTGTGCGGTCTACAAAACCAAGATCCTGCGGAATATCTTCATTGAAAATAATTCTGCCTACCGTGGTTTCAATCAAGCCGCGCTTTTTAACGCCGTCAATTTCTTTTTCATTCATGACTCGAATCGGTGCATGGAGGCCGATTACGCCATGGGCATATGCAAGCTTTGCTTCTTCAAAGTTAGAGAAAGCCTTACCTGCACCCGGTTCATCTTCTTT
>JAZSLT010000015.1:0-3069 GCA_045535515.1 Clostridia bacterium
TCACCTCTCGCCGTGCCCTCGCACGCCTTCGGGTTACCACACAAACCAAGGCTTTGCCTTGCTTTGTGTTCGATTTGACAATTCTGAATCGTTTTTTCCTATTCCCCAAGGGACTGTAAATTAATTTGCCGAATTAATTTACAGTCCCTTCCCTTTATGTGAGGGATAAGGCCTTGACAAAACGCCGGATTTCCTGTACAATAAAAACGAGAACTTTAGACATGGAGGCGTTATTGTGAAAAAAAGAATTTGGTTTTGTTTCTTTGTAGTATTTATTGTGGCACTGTCTTTCGGCATTTCTGTATCGGCGGCCAGAAAGACCGACTTTCCGGTTACTATGGTTGAGCAAACTACATACACCACATGGGAGACGGTGGTCGAAAATTTTGAAATAACAGCGGTAGAAAACCTGCCCGGCTATTATCAGAACCGCTTATACTATGAATATGACGGCGATGGTATAGCCAGTCTGGAACTGATATGCTATAATGCGCAGGGGATGCCGTTGAAAACCGTAAAGTTCAATTCGTATAGCGACTATATAGATGTGCCGGACACTACGGCAATGGTCGAGCTGAAGGCGAAAAATCCCGCCGCACATTCCGATACTTATTTCCATTGTAAGCCTATCAATATGTATTCTGCAGACGGAAGAGTTACGGCGGCATACGATTTACAAGCACCGATTTACAATATGGTGGGCTGGTATTCGCCGGTAACGGTCTATGCGGATGACGGGCGCACGATGGACATATCACCATTTTTGTTGGATGCGTATGCAAAGGTGGGCTGGTATGATTTATTTACGGCGGGGTACCGCGCGATTTGGCAGCAATATCTCGATTGTAAAGCCGTAGGAGATTATCAAACGATTATAGACATCGTAAATGAATTCTTGCCGATTTATGAAGGCACGCAGTATACGGCATCCTTGTATGCTATCCGCACAGATGCTATGGACTGCTGGCGAAATGCTTGCGGTGCGCCCCTGGGGGTTGCAGGCTATACATTGGACGAAAACAGCATAGGAACGCCACAGGCGAAGATTACTTTTACAAATGTATCGTATAAGGAAATTGTTGCCTTTAAACTGCGGTTCCAATGTTATAATATTTTCGGGCAGCCGGAGGACACATATTACGAGACTTACTATGTTGACGATGCAAATCAATTACCCGGCGAAGTATGGACATATACTTGGACATTATACGGGGCAGACAGCGTGAACGAAATTTCCGGCATGTACATTACAGAGGTTGTATTTGCCGATGGTACAAAGTGGGCGCGATAATTCCCGCCCGCATGTGAAAAACCCGCCCGGGTACGGCTGCTGATATTTCATGCGTAAAGGACAGGAAAGATTTTTACAAACCGAGCATATAAATTTACAGGAGGTACAAAAGCATGGGAGTTCTTATTTTTTTGGTCATAGTCGCAGTTATTATTATACCCAACATTAAAATTGTGCCGCAGGCGCACGAGTTTGTGGTGGAGCTTTTAGGGAAATACAGGGCAACCTGGTCCGCGGGTATGCATATAAAAATACCCTTTATTGAGCGGATTGCCAAAAGGGTTACCTTAAAGGAACAGGTGCTGGACTCGCCGCCGCAGCCGGTAATTACAAAAGATAATGTTACGATGCAGATAGACACCGTTATTTACTATGCCATCTATGATGCAAAGCTTTATGCGTACGGTGCGGTAAATCCCATTTCGGCTCTGGCCAATTTAGCCGCAACAACGCTGCGAAACATCGTTGGCGAATTGGAGCTTGACGGTACGCTCACCTCGAGAGATACCATCAATGGCAAAATGACGGCTATTTTGGATGAGGCGACGGATAAATGGGGTATTAAAGTAAGCCGCGTGGAGCTTAAAAACATTATTCCGCCGACAGAAATTCAAAATGCGATGGAAAAGCAAATGAAAGCGGAACGCGACAGAAGAGAAACGATGCTGCAGGCCGAAGGACACAAGGCGGCGGCCATAACGCGCGCCGAGGGCGACAAGCAAGCCATGATACTGGCGGCCGAAGGCGAAAGAGATGCCAGAATTGCCAGAGCCGAGGGCGAGGCCAGAGCGATATATTTATCGAAAAAGGCGGAGGCAGATGGTCTTGCGGCGCTGAAAGAGGCCGGCGTGGATGCGGCCGTTTTAGAGCTTAAAAAATATGAAGCGCTGGTCGCGATGTCTGACGGCAAGGCGGCCAAGATAATTGTTCCCACCGATGCGGTGGACATGACAAAAGCAAATGTTATGTTTGCCGAAACGACGGGCCTTGGGGAAAGCACTACTCCCGAACGCACGAAAAAGAAAGCCGAAAAGAAACAAGACCCCTGCTGCGAATAAACAAAAAACACCCCCAAAGCGCGCACGCTTTGGGGGTTTTCGCACTTACGACTCTTTTTATCTCGGGTTCATGTCATCTGTTCTGCCTAAAATGTAATCCACAGAGGTTTTATACAAATCTGCAAGCTTTATCAGCATGGAAACCGGTATTTCCCGCAAGCCTCTTTCGTATCTTGCATAAACCTGCCGGTTGCACAAAAGATAATCCGCAACCTGCTTTTGTGTTAAATCATTATCCGTCCGTAAATCATATAATCTTTTAAAAAACATTACAATCACCTCTTGATTTTAATGATACCATATGGTACTATAATATTAACAATATGGTATCATTTGGTACCGTAAATATATGTAGGGAGAAAACATATGAATATAAAGATTGAATTATTAAGAAACTACATATCCGACTTTATAAAATGCAAAATTGAAGATTTTGAAATGGATGCATCGCAAATTGTCGATACCGCTGCAACAAATATGTTGCGCGAAATACAAAGTATAATAAGGAATGAAAATTATTCCGACTTTGATGCTATCGAGGAAATAGTATGCGTATTGCAAAAGAATGGGATAGATTCAGGGGCTCGCCATGACTTCTGACATAGCATCCTCCAAAACGGGCATATAACGAAAAGCGCGGAATAAAAAATTCCAGCCGTGAAATACTATGCTTGTGGCAAATTTCAGCAGCCCGAAACATAGCGAGGAGGAAAAATATGA
>JAZSLT010000013.1:0-57112 GCA_045535515.1 Clostridia bacterium
GAGAAAAGGAATTTATATCATATCGCAACGGAACGAAGTGGAGTTATATCGAATTTGCGAGAGCAAATATATCGCACGAGCGTTAGCGAGTATATCGCCAAAATATTTGTGCATCTATTATGTAGCCGAAAGCCAGAAAAAGCGACTTGTCGAAACAAGTCGCTTTTTCAATGAAATTTGCCTGCGGCAAGTGAAATAGCTTCGCTATGAAATACACTTCGCGTATGAAATATGCCTTACGGCATATGAAGAGGCAAATTTTATTTCACATTTTTCTTAAAAGAAAAATATTTCGTAATCCGCAAGGATTATTTCATATCCAGCAAAGCGAGATATTTCATTAAAATCATCTGCATCTATTATGTAGCCGAAAGCCAAAAAGAAAAAGCACACAGCATGTGTGCTTTTTCTTTTTGTGTTTGTGTCCCCGGGGCACAACATCATTACGAGCGGAAGCGAGTACACTATTTGACCGCTTGCGGTCAACATCATAAAAGATGGACACAAAACGATGTTATCTGCGATAAATGATGTGATGCTTCGCATCCATGATGTTACACTCCTAACCAACTCGGCTTTTTCCCCAACATATCCCCCCGCATTCTGTTATTCTTCTTGACAATTCATTATATCTGTTATAAAATGGATGCATAAAAAAGGAGGGAATTATCCTATGAAAAGAATTTTGGCATTATTTTTGTTTCTTGCGCTTTTAGTCGCACCTTTCGCCGTGGGTGCAGACAACGATTATTTCTATACTAGTGAGGGTTATGGTATAAACGGCAGCATTACGGGTATTTGCGAGATAGAGAAAATCTCCGGAAGCGACCATGAATTTAATGTCACTTTGGATACGAACTCTACCATTACATTTAATACACCTATAGATATTCTTAGTGTGAGCGATAGGACAATAAAGGACGGGGACATATATTATTTGTTTGACGATGGAGAAAAAATAGCTGACGGGACTTGCACCGTCAGCTATACGGCCGGCTATCGTAATGACTCTCAGGACAACGCAAGCCCGGAGGTAGACCCCGAAAATGAGGTTACATACATAAAGGGAAATGCCACCGTAAGATTCAATAAACCGGGCGACTATCTTCTTGACGCGGTTATAGGCGTGGAGGACGGATACGAAAGATTGAGCCATTTTGAAAGAGTGGAAACCGGCGAATTTGTTTATTATAGCGCACCCACGATTTCCTTTTACATAACCGTAAAAGAACCAACTGCTTCAGAAGACATTTACGGTGTTTCCTATTATGACGAATCCATCCTTGGCGTTTCGGGCATCACGCGTTATGATGACAGCCGCGTTATTATGGGCGATACCACGATTGCCATCTGCAGCGCACCGGTTACCTTAACTGCGGCGCAAAACCTTATGAATATGGTCATTTCCAGGCTTGAAAATATTAATGGGAATTGGACAGAAACAAGATTTCTCGACGGCGAAGGAATCAATATCGGCGACCCGCAAAGAAACTGGATACCGGGCGAAGGAACAACCGAAGAGGCTATTTTTGAGGACCCGCATTTTGAATACACAGGAAACATGGAATATGTGGATGGCTTCGTACCTGTAAATCGGGGCACAAGCATAAGTCTGTCTGAGGCAGGCGTGTATAGCGTCTGGGCAGAAACGCAAACGGGCGAGGTAACCGGCCTTACCTTTGAAATAGGGGACAGCTATGCCGCGTATACCAATTCAAGAGTTTTGGTAAATGGCAAGGAAATCAAATTTGAAGCCTATAACATAAACGATAATAACTACTTTAAGCTTCGTGATATCGCTTATGTGCTGACAGATTGCGCGCTTGGCGGCGTACGCTTCAATGTCGAGTGGGATGGCGAAAGAAATATGATAAATCTTCTGACAACACAGGACTATCGCGCCGTAGGTGGAGAGCTTAAAGCCGGTGACGGTATGGATAAGGCTTACGAAACAAGCTCGAGCGCTCTTTTAAAGGACGGTATCGGCGTTACTTTAAGAGCATACCTTATAAACGGAAACAACTATTTTAAGCTCCGTGATTTAGGAAAGCTATTTGATTTCAATGTATCATGGGATGGGGCAAACAACTGTATTCTTATTGATTCCTTCTCCACCTATATAGAACCCTAACCGTAACAAAAGAAGAAGCACGCATTTTGTGTACTTCTTCTTTTTGTATAACGAAAACCACGCGACTATCGCGTGGTTCAATAAAGGTTTCCCGGTGAAAAAATCCTCCTAATGTGTTATAATGGAAAAGACCTGCCAGTCAAAACCAAAAACACATTAAGAGGATTTATCTGTCATAGACAATAATAGTTTAGCACATGCAAAACGGGATTGCAAGTACCGTATTGTGTTTGCGTCAAAATATAGACGGAAGGTGTTTTGGAAGAGAAGCGATTGGCAATAAGAGAGACAAAGAAACAGACCCGCTTGTAATGTTTGACCCGCGGGGCCCTTATAGGTAACAAGTAACAGACGCGTGGCTGGCAGGCCAATAAAAAGTGCACTTGTGCGTTGCCAGTAGTATTAGGGCTTTGCCCGGACGGGGGATATTTATTTTATGTGCATGTAATCTGCTGCACTAATTTTATAATGCATTAGAAAAACCTACATTTGCTAAATGGATAGCAACAGAGCGTTGCTTGTTTATTTTTGTGCCCCGTGGTATAATTTATACGAGGTGAAAATGCATGAAAACAAAGGATATTATTTTGGAACTAAGAACGAAAAATGGTTTATCGCAAGATGAACTTGCGGAAAAGGTTTTTGTTACCAGGCAAGCCGTTTCCCGCTGGGAAACGGGGGAAACCATACCCGGTACAGAAACGCTGAAATTACTGTCAAAGGTTTTTGGTGTTTCTATTAATACGCTTTTAGGTTCGCCCCAAAAGCTTATATGTAAGTGTTGCGGCAAGGTACTCGAAGATTCGGATATCAGCAAAGAAACCGACGGAGACCTCAACGAAGAATATTGTAAATGGTGTTATGCCGACGGGGATTTCACGATGGATTTCTGGAAACAATATATAGGTCTCGGCGGCAAAGAAAAGTTTGCCGCGTTCAAAAAACAGATTATATCGGAACTAAATGCCCTGCTCCATATAGAGGGTTTGCCCGAAATGCAAAACCTGAATGTGCTGCCGGGCAGTTTCGTCAATTTTGCATATCGGCTGCCAAACGGAGAAACCGTAAAGTTTCTTGACGATAAGGCAACTTATCTCGGCAGTCAGCTCGAATGTCCATTCGGCACGGACAGATGCTTCGGGATTGTGGCGAATATGGAATTTCTGCTCGTTTGTACTTATGCGGAAAACGGAGAAAACCCGGAGCTGGTGATTTATAAAAGAAGATAACAACATGCCCCCTCGAAAAAAGTTTCAAGGCTTAACCTTATTTTAACTTTGTATCATTATAACAATCCTGAAATCAGGCTTTGGGTACGGCTTTGGAGGTGAAAAAGTGAAATTCAGACATGAATACAAGCACCCGATTAACCTTGCGGATATATATGGACTTCGGACAAGGCTTTCGGCGGTTGCAGGGCACGATGTAAACTGCGAGGCCGACGGCACATATTTTGTCAAAAGCCTGTACTTTGACAACTATATGGACAAGGCGCTCAAAGAGAAGCTGGACGGCGTAGGAAGGCGCGAAAAATTCCGCATACGGTACTACGGCGCGGACACCTCCTTTATCCGTCTCGAAAAGAAGAGTAAAATAAGCGGATTGTGCAATAAGGAGAGCTGCCAAATTACCGCGGAAGAATGTCAAAAAATTATTGACGGCGATATACAGTTTATGAAAAACCATACGCATACGCTGCTGCGGGAGCTGTATGCCAAAATGCAGTATCAGCTTCTCCGCCCGAAATGTATTGTGGCATACACGCGCGAATGCTTTGTGTACGCACCCGGGAATGTGCGTGTGACGCTGGATATGAATATCTGCGGCAGTAACAATGTAAAAGAATTTTTAAATCCGGACTTGCCTTTTTTGCAGACATATCATAATTCGGTTCTGGAGGTAAAATGGGATGCATACCTGCCCCAGGTTATACGCGATGCCGTACAGGTCAAATCCAGAAGAAGTGCCGCCTTCTCCAAATATGCGGCTGTAAGAATATAAACAAAAGGAAGGAAGTAAAAATTATGACTTTTTCGGATGTTTTCAAATCAAGCTTTTTAAGTAACATCAATTCTTTTTCCACACTCGATGTGCTTTTGGCGCTCGGCCTTGCCTTTATCATAGGTTTGTTTATCTTTTTAATCTACAAAAAGACATATCAGGGCGTTATGTATTCCGATTCGTTTGGTATATCTCTGATTGCTATGTCGATGATAACCAGCCTTGTTATCATCGCGGTAACCTCTAATGTTGTCCTTTCTCTCGGTATGGTCGGTGCGCTTTCTATCGTGCGTTTTCGAACGGCCATTAAAGAGCCAATGGATATTGCGTTTTTGTTCTGGGCCATCGCAGTAGGTATCGTTCTTGGCGCCGGACTTTTGCCGCTTGCCATTATCGGCTCTGTCATTATCGGCATCATCATCGTCGTTTTCTCCACAAGGAAAATCGGCGACACGCCGTATATTCTTGTGGTAAGCTGTGAAAACGAAGAAACAGAAGAGGCGGCGTACGCGCTTATTAAAGAGGAGGCAAAGAAAAGCCTTCTGAAATCAAAAGCGGTAAACCAGTTAGGTATCGAACTCACTTATGAAGTGCGCATTAAAGAAGACAACACGGGCTTTGTCAACAAGATATCCGCAGTAGATGGCGTGACAAATGCAGTTTTGGTTTCCTATAACGGCGAGTATATGTCGTAAAGAAAGGAGACGGAAAATGCTGAAGAAAGTAATTTTGACAGTCCTTTCGCTATGCTTGATACTCACGATGGGCGTAGTGGCTGAAAAAGAAAATCCGGCAGAAGAAACGACAACCGAAATCACAACGCAGCAGCCGCAGGACGGCGCGGGGTTTCGGCAGGGCGGCCGCGGGAATATGAGTATGCCGCCCGAAGGCATGAACAGAGGGCAAAGACCGGAAGGGAACTTCACACCGCCGCAGGATGCCGGCACATTCACACCGCCGGAGGGCATGTTTGCGCCTGCGCAGAGCAGCGAGGAAACGAACAACACCGAAGCGTTAGCACCGCAAACAGACCAAAGTACGCCGCAGGAAGAAACGCAAATGTCCGATGGCAACGCGCCGTTTGGCGGGCAGATGCCCGGTGGTTTTGACGGATTTCCCGATAACAGGCAGAACCTCAATCAAGATACGAATGTACAACAACCACAGGGTTTTACAGGGTTTGTTAAAACTTATTCTACACCCATAACTTCTGTCATTCTTTTGGCATTCGCCTTTGTTTTTGTTATTTTCTACAGAAGAAAGAATTATTGATGCACCAAACAACGAAATTGCGGAGAAAAGGAGGGGAAACATGTTATCCGGCAAGCACATTTCCAAAATAACGATTTTTCTGGTATCTGCCGCGCTGGTCTTATGCGTTTTAGCGATGGCCTTTTATGATAAGCTGTTACCGATAGTCAATACGACGGGTTACCATATGGAATATGCGGAGAAGCTTTTTGATACAAGCCGTGTTTTGGATATAAATATTGTCATGGAAGAGGAAAAGTGGGACGAAATGCTCCAGAATGCAAGGCAGGAGCAATATTATGAATGTGATGTGGTTATAAACGGCACGGTTTTTCGTCAGGTTGGCATCCGGCCAAAGGGGAACACCAGCCTTTCCGCTATCGCGAGTGACCCCGATAATAACCGATACAGCTTTAAGCTTGAATTTGACCAGTTTGTATCGGGGCAGACTTGTTTTGGCCTTGACAAATTGGCCCTTAACAACAGCTATGCCGACACGACGAATAGGAAAGAAGCCATCATTTATGATATGTTTCAATTTTTGGAGGCAGATGCTTCTCTTTACAACTATGCCAAGATTTCGGTAAACGACGAATACTGGGGCGTGTATCTGGCGCTGGAGGCCGTGGAAGAAAGCTTTATGCTCCGCAATTACGGCATGGAGAAGGGACATTTATATAAGCCGGAAAGCATGGGCGGCGGCGAAAAAGGCGCGCGCGGCGGCTTTGGCGGCATGGGCGGCGGCAGTAACTTAAACTATTCCGATGACAATGTCGATAGCTATCAGACTATATGGAACGGCGAGGTTACGGACAGCGGGAAAGCGGACCACGAAAGAGTGGTTACGGCGCTTAAAAATGTGCACGGCAGAACCAATATCGAAAAGTATATCGATGTCCAGCAGGTGCTTAGGTATATGGCCGTTCATAACTTCTCTGTAAATGATGACAGTTTAAGCGGCGTTATGGCGCACAATTACTATCTGTACGAGGCAAAGGGACAAATCAGCATTTTGCCGTGGGATTATAACCTCGCCTTTGGCGGCATGCATGGTGGGGACGCGACAGCGGTCATAAACGAACCGATTGATGACGCGTGGCAAGGGACAAAGCTGTTTGACTTCGTTTTGGAAAACGAAGAATATAAAGCGCAGTACCACGAGTATTACCAAAGGCTTGTGGAGGAATACCTGTATGGCGGTAGATTTGAAGAAACCTATAACAGAATTACGGCGCAGATAGATGAACTTGTCAAGACGGACCCAAACAGCATGTATACCTATGAGGAATACAAAAAAGGAACCGAAGTGCTTTATGATGCCGTTATGTTTCGCGCGGAAAGCGTGAAGGGACAGCTGGGGGGAACAATTCCGGCAACGGCACAAGGGCAGAAGGCAGATGCCTCCGGCCTTGTTGATGCCTCGCATATTATGCTTTCGGATTTGGGACAGTTTATGGGCGGCGGCTTTGGAAGAGGACAAAAATAAGGGAAACGGCAACGGCTTTGCTTTTGTGGCAAAGCCGCCGCTTGCTTTTTGGAGAAATTGTGATATAATATCGGGGAGGTGATTTTATGCGACTTTTAGTTGTGGAAGATGAAAAGCATCTGAATAAAACCCTGACAGAAAGACTTTCCAAAATCGGGTATACGGTAGACAGCTGTTTTGACGGCGCGGATGCTTTATACTATATAGAAAGCACGCAGTATGACGGCATTATACTGGATGTCATGCTGCCGAAAATCAATGGGATTACCGTGCTTCGCATGATGCGCGAAAAACAAATCTTCACGCCCGTTTTAATGCTCACGGCAAAGGATTCGGACGAGGATATTATAAAAGGGCTCGATACGGGCGCCAACGATTATCTGACAAAGCCGTTCTCCTTTGATGTTCTTTGTGCCAGAATCCGCGCGATGCTTCGCGTGAAGGAAAAAGTGACGGGAAGTGTGCTCGAGATTGCGGATTTGCGCCTGGATACCACCACAAGAATTGTCAAACGAGGCGAGACGATTATAGAGCTGTCTTCCAAGGAATATGCGGTACTCGAATACTTGATGCGAAACAAAGGCGTTATCGTTTCCAAGGAAAAGATGGAGGAAAATATATGGAACTATGCCTATGAAGGCTCCAGCGATGTTATCAAGGTGTATATCCATCACCTCCGCAGGAAAATGGATGACCCCTTTGAGAAGAAACTGCTTCACACCATAAAAAATGTGGGATATGTGATAAAGGAAGATTGATATGAAAAAGATTACCTCCATAAAGACAAGAATAACCATCTGGTACACATCGCTTATGTTTGTGCTCATCCTTGTTGTGCTTTCCTTAGTGGGCGGTCTTTCCTATCAGCTTGCCATGGACAGCGTGGAAAAAGATGTAATTTTGCAGGTTACGCAGGTGGCGGAAAAGCTCGCCAAAAGACAGCCGGATGTATTTGAGCTGGTGGACAGCAAGGAAGAATTTGGGAGCGTATCCATTCACGAGGCTGGCGGCAAATACATTGTGGGACAGTATATATACGATGTGGTAAACATCCCGTTTTCGGAGGGTGTTACGCGAAGAGAAAGCGTAGACGGGAAAGAATATATTGTCTATGATGTACAAACACAGGGACCGCGCGGTATGCACGGCGGTTTTTGGATACGAGGTGTGGAATCGGTAAGCTCTACCATCCTTCTGGGGCGGTCGGCCATTGTGATTATGCTTATTTTAATTCCGCTCATTTTGCTTTTTACGGCACTTGGCGGATATTTCATTACAAAACGCGCGTTCAGACCTGTAAACAATATTGTAAAAACGGCGAACGACATCGCGCAGCAAAAGGATGTAACACGAAGAATTGAAATTTCACCCGATGCCAAAGAAGATGAATTGCATCATCTGTCGGTTACGCTTAATAAGATGCTGGATAAAATTGAAAATCTTATTCAGCAGGAAAAACAGTTTACTTCAGATGCCTCTCACGAGCTGCGAACGCCCATCAGCGTTATTTTAGCACAGGGCGAATATCTTTTGGATATTGCAAAGGATGAGAAGGAAAGGGAGCTTGCCCAGACGATAGTGGATAAAGCAAAACAGGTGTCGCGGCTTTTGTCAAGGCTTTTGCTCCTTGCCAGAATTGATGGGCGCAGACAGAAATTCAACAAGGAGAAGGTGGACCTTGGCGTTATTGCAGATGTTGCGATGGACAGTCTGCGTCCCTTCGCATCGGAAAAAGACATTCTGCTTTTTGCTAATGTGCCGGAAGGAACGATTGTAGAGGCAGATGAAGCCTTGCTTCTTTCTGCCATCACCAATCTTATCAGCAACGGCATTAAGTACGGAAGAGAAGCCGGCCATGTTTGTATTTCGGCCCAAAAGTGCGCAGGCAGAACGGAAATTACGGTCAGCGATAACGGGCAGGGCATTCCGGGAGAGCATATTGAAAAGATATGGACGCGTTTTTATCGGGTAGACGATGTGCGAAACGATGAATACGGCAGCAGCGGCCTCGGCCTTTCCATGGTAAAAAGTATTATTGAGCTGCACGGCGGAACTATCGCGGTAAAAAGCATAGTCGGCGAGGGAACAGAATTTCGGATTACCTTATAAAAATCCCGGCCGTCCGGGTAATGCAAGGAAGCGCCCCCGAAAGGAGACGCTTCGCATTTTCTGCAAAATGAATACCGCATAAAATAAACGGCCTATGTGATAGGCCAACCATTTGTGAGAATAGCATCTGATTTTTGTATAAGAGAATCAGATGCTATTCTTTTTCAAATTTAATGATATCCGCAACATCGCAATCCAGAACATAACAAAGCGCATCAAGCGTCTTTGTGCTGATGGCTTCCCCTTTCTTCATGCGATGAAGCGTATTGGCAGAGAATCCCTGCTTGAATATCAAATAGTATTCAGTTAACCCCTTTTTAAATAGCGTATTATAAAATGGCTTATAACTTATCATTTTTATCACCAAAATCATTTTAGCATACTTAAGGTATTGACAATACTCAATATATTGAGTATAATTATAGTGCCGTGGCGGAACGAGAAAAGAAAAACCAAGTATAGTATTGGCAACGCATGCTGACAGTATACAGGAAAGAACGCCGAACGAGAATTGGCGGTTTTTCGGCTTTTTTCCGCGTAAGCATGGAAAATGGCCCGTGCCACTTGGGGCTTTTGTACGGTGGAGGAGAAAATGAATGTAGTTTGCTTGGATATGTCAAAATCGGATACAGAATACTTCAAAACGCTGTGCACAGAAATTCCGACCATTGAAACGGTAACCTGCTTTGGGAACGGGGAGGCATTGCTGGCACATCTCGAAGAGAACGCGGTAGAGTTTGTTTTTTGCGAAATCGATTTAGGAACGCAGAGCGGACTCGGCTTTATAGAACGCATCAAGACCATCAGCCCGTTTACAAGAGTCGTATACATAACAAAGAGAACCGACATGGCCATTCAGGCATTTGAAGTGGGGGCATCCGGATATATTGTCAAACCATATACGGCGGAGAAGCTGGCAATCCCGATTCAACAATACGCCGGGGAAAAGCCCGCTGTGGAAATCAAGACCTTCGGAACATTTGATATTTTTGTAAATCAGAAGGCCGTGCTTTTCTCCAACAAAAAATCCAAAGAACTATTGGCCCTTTTGGTGGACCAATGCGGGAAAAGCCTTACGATGGAGCAGATTATCGATGTGCTGTGGGAAGACAGGCCGTTTAATGAGAGCACAAAGAGTCTTTACCGAATCGCACTGAAGGGATTGCGCGACACATTGAAAAAGGCAAACTGTTACGATATCATACAAGAATCCAGGGGACAGCGGTCTCTGGATACAACGAAGGTAAAATGCGACTACTATGAATATCTGAAGAATCCGAAAAAATATGTAGGCTTTTACGGGGAGTATATGACGAATTACTCATGGGGAGAGTACACGCTTGCAAAAATCTGCGGAAATATTTTTTAAAACTGGGAAATAAGGCGGATATTTTTACCTTTTTTTTACGCTGCGAGTGGTATCCTAACCTAAGATGCAACATGTATCTCAAAATTTGACTCGCTTTGCCACACCGCGTGTTATTTTGGGAGAGTGTAAAATCAAAAATAAAAATTTCAAAGGAGGAAAGGACAAATGAACAAATTTTTGAAAAAAGCAGTTTCATTTGTGCTGGCGGTTGCGATTTTTTCGTCAATCGGTTGCGTAGCTTTTGCTAACGCAGAAATGGAAAACATGGTTTTCGTTGGTTATGACACAACGGTTCCTACCAGTCCGAACAAGATTTTTAACGAAGTCATTGACGGTGTGCAGACAGGCAAGCAGATTCTGGTTCCGGTTACCCCTGTTTTCAAGGCTGAGGGGTACGAAGGCGTGTATCCGTATGCCGGTTACAACAGAATGTACCTGGAAGGCAATGCACAGCCTATCACCGCTTACAATGGCCTGTTCCCGCAGTGGGAAGAGAGAAGACAGGACTACATGTGGGAACTCAAGGCGCCTTACTTCGTCTATGAGCGTCAGCAGACCAAGGTAAACAACGAAGCGGATGGATGGACTTGGGACTTCGGCAACGATGCTTTCGGTATTCCGGACAGCGCCCTTCTGACCAAGACCAACAGAGCTGCTGTTGTTCTGGACCAGGGTTACAAGTACTATGGTTTTGGCCCCTATGATGCAGACGCCAATGTTCTGACTCTGGAAGAAGAGTACATGTACAAGAACTTCCTGGTTCCCACCGGCACTCCCGGCGTCAGCACAACTGTTTACGATGCTGCTGTTGAACAGTGGAAGACTATTACCGGCAAAACAAAAGGCTACTATCCCGACAACCGTGCTTGGGACAACGATGCTTTACTTTCCGTTAACAGCCTGAGCGCAAGAGGCGGCGAGTTTGATAAGTACCTGGTAACCGATGAAATGATTGCAGCTGCAATCCCGGTTGTTTACACTAAGTATGTTACGGCTAAGTTCAACGCAAACGATAACAAAGGCCTTGCAACCAAGAATGTTGCGGATGAATATCTGGCAACCTACAACGATGGTTGGGAATGGGATGTTGATGACAGCTTTGCTGTTGTTGGCAATGCCAATATCGACTGGACAGACCCCACTTTCGAACATGATACACACAGAATGTTCCAGTACCTGATTATCAATCACCATGTAATGGATGGTACAAACGGCAAGGAAAGAATCGTTCGTTACACGGACGGCAAGGCTCTTCCCGATGAGGAATGGAGATTCGTATTCTATCAGCACAAACTTGATGAAAACGGAAAAGAAATTCCGCATCTCTACGACGCTGTAGAACAGAAGTATATCAACGGTGTGGCAGTTTTAGATAATTTTGGCAACTACATTTACAGAATTCCCACCTTGGGCGAGTTCGAGAACAGATACTTCGTCAAGAACGGCAACGCCATCGAAGTATGGAAGGTTGACGCTGAAGGCAAGGAATCTCGTCTTGAAAAGGTTGACAACTGGGTTGGTAGCTTAGGTGGCTTTATTGATGCGTATGCAAATGGCTCATACAAATTAATAAACTCGGTTCCTGCAGAAAGGGACAAAATGTTACCGTAGTGTCAAAAACAAAGGCAATCGGGAGTCCTCCCGATTCCCTTTTTTAAAAAAGAGAGGAGCTGTAAGCATGAAAAAAACAGTTTTATCGATTTTGGTGGCGGTCGCTCTCTTAGCCGGGCAGATGGCTTGTAGCGCCGCATCTTATTTCGATTCTTTTGATTCCGTAACTTATGTCGGCGAACCCAGCAATGTTGAGCTGGAAGCGTTACTGCGCCAAATTGCCGAAGATACAAAGAAGGCAGTGGAGGAGAACCCAAACCTGGTTTTTTATGTTCCGGAGAAGGGCGCCCATGAAACACAAAGCAGTGCAGCACCCGGCGCATACTATAATTATTATGGGAACAAGGAAGGCGAGACTTCTCTGCTTATCAAGTATTTCGCAAGCAGATAATACCGGACCGGATTGTGCGGCTGCAATTTATAAAGCTCTCCCATAAATTATTTTGAGGCAACCACTTCTGGTTGCCTCTTCGTTTGTTAGCGGCGCATTTCGCCTAAATTCACGCAAAAGTTCTAAATTATCTGCAAAAAACAGTTGACAACCACAGACTGTTTTTGGTATACTACAAGGTAGTGTATTTATTAACTAATTTCCAAATATAGGAGGTATTTTCATGGCTAGAAAGATGAAAACCATGGACGGTAACAACGCCGCCGCATGGGCCTCGTATGCCTTTACCGATGTAGCGGCAATTTACCCGATTACGCCTTCCTCGGTTATGGCAGAGGTGACAGACGAATGGGCAGTAGAGAAGCGTAACAACATTTTTGGTCAGCCCGTCAAGGTTGTAGAAATGCAGTCCGAAGCAGGTGCCGCAGGTGCCGTCCACGGCTCTTTGGCCGCCGGCGCGCTGACGACGACTTACACCGCTTCGCAGGGTCTTCTCCTGATGATTCCCAACATGTACAAGATGGCAGGTGAGCTTCTGCCTTCTGTTATCCATGTATCGGCCCGCTGCGTAGCTACGCACGCGCTGAACATTTTCGGTGACCATTCCGATGTTATGGCATGCCGCCAGACCGGTTATGCCATGCTTTGCTCCAATAGCCCGCAGGAAGTTATGGACCTCGGTGCCATCGCGCATCTGGCCGCTATCAAGGGCAAGGTGCCGTTTTTGCATTTCTTTGATGGTTTCCGTACTTCGCACGAAATCGATAAAATCGAAGTGTGGGATTACGATGACCTGAAGGAAATGGTGGATATGGACGCCGTTCGCGAATTCCGTAACGGTGCCTTAAATCCGGAACGCCCCGTTCTCCGCGGCAGCGCGCAGAACCCGGACATATTCTTCCAGAACAGAGAAGCCTGTAACAAGTTCTATGACAATGTACCGGCTGTTGTAGAAGAGTACATGAACAAGGTAAATGCCAAAATCGGCACAAACTACGGCCTTGTCAACTACTACGGCGCACCCGATGCCGAAAAGGTTATCGTAGCGATGGGCTCTATCTGTGATACGATTGAAGAAACCATTGATTACTTGACAGCAAAGGGCGAAAAGGTTGGTCTTATCAAGATTCGCCTGTACCGTCCCTTCCCGGTTGATGCCTTCCTGAAGGCTCTGCCGGCTACCTGCAAGAAGATTGCCGTACTCGACAGAACAAAGGAACCCGGCTCCATCGGCGAACCCTTGTACCTCGATGTATGTGCATGCTTCACAGGCCGTGCCGATGCACCGCAGATTATCGGCGGCCGCTACGGTCTTGGTTCGAAAGATACCATTCCCGCGGATGTGATTGCCACCTACAGAAACCTCGATAAGGCAGAGCCGGTTCGCGGCTTTACGCTGGCGATTACCGACGATGTGACCGGTCTTTCCCTCCCCAGAGAGGAAAACCCCGACACTTCTGCAGCCGGCAACACCGCCTGTAAGTTCTGGGGCCTTGGCTCTGACGGTACCGTTGGTGCCAACAAGAACTCCATCAAGATTATCGGTGACCATACCGACCTGTATGCACAGGCCTACTTCTCTTACGACTCGAAGAAGAGCGGCGGTATCACCGTTTCTCACCTTCGCTTCGGTGAAAAGCCCATCAAGTCCACCTACCTCATCAACAAGGCAAACTTCGTTGCCTGCCACAACCCGTCTTATGTGGACAAGTATGATATGGTACAGGACCTCGTTCCCGGCGGCAAGTTCCTCTTAAACTGCGCATGGGATGTAAATGAGCTTTCCGAGCGTCTGCCCGGCAGAATGAAGCGCTATATTGCAGAGAACAACATTTCTCTCTACACGATTGATGCTATCGGTATTGCCAAAGAGCTTGGTCTCGGCAACAAGACCTCTATCGTTCTCCAGTCTGCATTCTTTAAGCTCGCCAATGTAATTCCGTTCGCGGATGCCGTTGGCTATATGCGCGATGCCGTTGTTCGTTCCTTCGCTTCCAAGGGTGAAAAGATTGTCAGCATGAACCATGCGGCTATCGAGGAAGGCGAAAAGAACATCAAGGAAATCGCCGTTCCGGCCGATTGGAAGAACGCCGAGGATGCTGTGAAGGCAGAAACAGAAATGCCTTCCTTCGTCAAGAACATCTTAAAGCCCTGTGAAAAGCAGGCCGGTGACAAGATTCCGGTATCTACCTTCGTAGAATATGTGGATGGTCACCTGCCGCAGGGTAGCGCCGCTTACGAAAAACGCGGTATTGCCGTAGATGTTCCCGAGTGGATTCCCGAAAACTGTATCCAGTGTAACCAGTGTGCGCTGGTTTGCCCGCATGCCGCTATCCGTCCCGTTGTTATGAATGACCAGGAGGTAGCCGCGGCACCGGCCAACATGAAGTATAAGAAGATGAACGGCAAGGACATGGATAAGTACCAGTTCGGTATTGCCGTAACGGTTATGGACTGCTCGGGCTGTGGCAACTGTGCCAAGGTTTGCCCCGCTAAGGAAAAGGCTCTCATTATGAAGCCGATTGATTCGCAGCGCGACCAGCAGGCATGCTTCGACTATGCTGTGAAGGAAGTTTCCGATAAGGAAGAGCTCCTCGCCGCGCCTATCAATGTGAAAAACTCGCAGTTCCACCAGCCGCTGCTCGAGTTCTCGGGCGCTTGTGCCGGCTGTGGCGAAACACCGTATGCAAAGCTTGTTACCCAGATTTGCGGTGAAAGAGCTTATATCTCCAACGCAACAGGCTGTTCCTCCATCTGGGGCGGCAGCGCACCTTCCACACCGTACACCACAAACAAGAAGGGACAGGGTCCTGCCTGGGCAAACTCCCTGTTTGAAGACAATGCGGAGCATGGTCTTGGTATGGCTGTAGGTGCAAAGCAGATTCGTGACCGTCTGCGTGACGAAATTGCAGCCCTCCCCTGCGATGCCGTAAAGGCAGCAGCAGCTGAGTGGAATGCCACCTATGACGATGGCGAAGCCAATGCAAAGGCTACGGAAGCGCTGGTAGCCGCTCTCGAAGCTTGCGGCAGCGAAGAAGCCAAGGCTATCCTGACCTTCAAAGAATACCTTTCCAAGAAGGCTGTCTGGATATTCGGTGGTGACGGTTGGGCATACGATATCGGTTACGGCGGTCTTGACCATGTTTTAGCTTCCGGCGAAGATGTAAATGTTCTGGTATTTGATACCGAAGTTTACTCCAACACCGGCGGACAGGCTTCCAAGTCCACACCTACCGGTGCAGTAGCACAGTTTGCGGCCGGCGGTAAGCCCATCAGAAAGAAGAACCTCGCCGAAATGGCTATGAGCTACGGCTATGTATATGTCGCACAGGTAGCACTCGGTTATGACATGAACCAGACGGTTAAGGCTATCCGCGAAGCGGTAAGCTACAATGGTCCGTCCATCATCATCGCCTACGCACCGTGTATCAACCATGGTATCAAGGGCGGCATGACCGATACGCAGAAGATTATCAAGAACGCAGTTCTGGCCGGTTACTGGCATACCTTCCGCTTTGACCCGAGACTCAAAGAGGAGGGCAAGAATCCGTTTACCATGGATTCCAAGGCACCGGATGCTTCTTACCGCGACTTTATTATGAACGAGGTTCGTTACAGCTCTCTCGCCCGCAAGTTCCCCGAACGCGCAGAGGAGCTCTTTGCCGAAGCCGAAAAGCAGGCAAAGGAAAAGTACGAGCATTGGACAAAGTTCGGCAAGCTGTTTGAGTAAGAAAAAAGGAAGATTTCTTCCCATAAGAAAACCGCCACGAGTTATTCTCGTGGCGGTTTTTATCTGTTTTTATTTTTTAAAGGCAAATAGCTTCATCAGAATATAGGTAAGCGGCACGCCGATAATAGCCGCCGCGGCGTACGACAGAATTTCCGGCAGATGGGCGATATCGCAAAGCACCCAGACGGAAAGGATTTGTACCAGAAAATTGGGGATATACGAAAGAACATATTTCCAAAGACGCCCGATGGCCGGCGGTTTTTTAAAGGTAAAATAGCAATTTAAGAAAAAGGACAAGAGAAGCGTGGTCACATAGCCGGCGGCGAAGGCCGGCACCGCGGCGGGAATGATGCGGTTATACAGAAGAGAAAAAACCGTAGTTGCCAGCGTGTTCAATGCCCCCACCAAAAGAAAGCGGAAGAAGGAGGGGGATAGGAAGGTATGGAGAAGGCGCGAAAGGAGGGGAGGCGTATAGTCCGCCCACGGAAGGAGCGTTTCGCCCGACACCACAAAGCTTTCCGCAGAAAGCTCCGCCATGGGCGCGTCCGACAGAGAGTCAGAGTAAAACGCCTCTATCTCGCCATCGGGGAAAGCCGCGGCAAAGCGGCGTGGCTTTTCCTCGCCGTAGCAATTTTCGCCCGTGTATGCCCCTGTTTTTTTATCGACCAGCGAGGCAATCGGGGCAGGCACACCCAGCTTTCTGCACGGAATTTCCAGCAAAAAGGCAGGGGAGGCAGAGATAATCACATCGTCCGCGCGTTTTTGTGCAAGATACCAGTTTTTGATATTCCCAAAATGCCCTTCCCAGAAATCCTCTACAGCCGCATCTATATCGGGTATGCGGCGGAAAAAGCGGTAAAAATGTTCTTTAAACACCGTTTTTGTGTGGATGCCGCACATATAAAGAAAAAAGTGCCATCCCTGCAAAGGCAGGTCGAGGCAGATTTTGGGGTATTTTCGGAGGCAATAAAAGTAAAAATCGCGGGTGCTGTCACCCCCGTATATCGTTTCGTCAAAATCGTATGCGCGCATTTTTCTATCCTTTCTTATTTATCAGAATGTATGTTTATAGTATAGCACTTATGCGCCGTCTTGTCAAACATCCCCGTTCGGATTATACAGGAGATTTTTTAAGGAGCGCGAAAAAGTGTAGAATTTTGGCGAAAATTAGTTGACAATACAGACAGAGTATGATAAAATGAAGAGGTACATAGAGATTTCACTATTTTGGCGGGAGGAGGAAAGAACAAATGGAAATTTTTGATGTAATCGACCAGTTAGAAGATTTAATAGAAAATAGCTTTACTTGGCCTATTTTTCACAAGACAATGATTGATAAAGAAGACTTTATGGAGCTTATCAGCGATATCAGACTGCGCCTTCCGGAGGATTTGAAGAAAGCAAAATGGGTTACCGAACAGCGCACCTCTATTATTGAGGAGGCTCATAAGGAAGCGGCAGACATCATCCGCGGCGCGGAGGAACAGACCAAGCAGCTCGTAAATGAGCATGAGATTACAAAAAAGGCGTACGACCAGGCTAATGAAGTATTGGCTAATGCACAGAAAAATGCACGGGAAATTCGTCTGGGTGCGAGACAGTATGCGGACGATGTACTGGCCGGCATTGAGGGAAGATTAGCGAATATGGCTGCCGAGATTCAGGCAGGGCGCGAAGAATTGCGAAAGTAAAAGAGTACAAAGCGAGAGGCTGTAAAAAACTATGTTTTTTACAGCCTCTTTTTTATGGGATGGAAAAGGAGGCAGAACAGGCGTTTTGCGCTTACTTTACAGCCTTTTTTGGGGGGTGGAAAATAAGATGCAGAATAAGCGAACTGAGCCGAAGCAAGCTTGCTTGCGAGGGATACCCGAAGGCGTACCTCGTCAAAGCAAAGTCCACATCGCTTTTGTTTTAGCTTTTGCTAAAACAGCACTCGTTCCCTTGCTTTTCCTCTCCCCAAAAAGTCCGGTGGACTTTCCGGGGGTCCCCGAAAGTCCGAGGGACTTTAAGGGGAAAAGGAGCAACCGAGCGAGAAGGGCGGCTTTGCACAGGCAAACCGCCAAAAGCGACAGTTGCGACGCCGCCGAGCGGCGAAGTTCGTTTAGAGCTTATGGGCAAAAAATGATAGAAATCTGCATTTTTTGCAGATTTCTACATAAATTTAGTTTGGTACTTTTTTACTGTATGGGAGTATTCCTATCCGTACCCATAAGCGTTCTGCGCTTTATTTTACAGCCCCTTATTAGACAGCCTTTGTATTCTTAACCATACGAAGCAGATGCTCATAGCGCATTTCCGATGCTTTAATGGCATAGATGTACATGTCGGTAAGGTCATCCGAGTCGGCAAACCGAAGCCCTGCGCGATTGGCGGCGATATCCTTTTGCGCTTCCAGCAGTAAGGTGCGCAGTTCCTCATCGGCCGGTTTTTCTTCTGTTTCCTTGCGAAAACGGGCGCATAGAGCCGCAAGATAGGCATTAGTTTTTATAGGTATCATTTCCAAAACCTCCCTTAGGAAAAGTATGGGCAGAATTTATTTTCTTTATACAGCTTTTTTAAAGCTTTGGATGCCGTGACATATAGCGGTAGATAAAGCATCCTGATAATTTTCGTCCATAAGAAGCGCCTCCTCCTCGGCGTTAGACAAAAATCCACATTCTACAATAACCGCCGGTATTTTGGTTTGCCGGAGCAAATATAAATCGCCGGAGGGCTTAATTTCGCGCGTACAATGCGGGCCGATTTCGGTCAGGATAGCGCTGCGGATTTCTTCGGCGAGGCGTTTTCCGTCCTCGCTCCCCTCAGCGTAAAAAATTTGCGGACCGCTATACCGGGCATCGGTAAAGTGGTTCATATGTATACTCACAAAGCAAAGGTTTCCCTCGGCATTGGCAAGAGCCACGCGTTTTTTCATGTCGGCCTGTTTTTTGGCGCGGAGGGTGGCTTCTTTCTCTGTATATAAACCGTCATCCGCCTCTCGCGTCATAAAAACATGCTCGCCTGCCTCTGTGAGTTTTTGCGATAATTTTTTCGAAATGGCCAGATTTAAATCCTTTTCCAAAACACCGGTTTTTGTGCCGACGGCGCCGCCATCGGGCGAGCCGTGTCCGGCATCAATGACAATCGTTTCCGCTCTTGCCGCAGCTGCCTCATCGGCATCCGGCGCGTACAGCGTGTAAATCAGGAAAGAAACAATGAGTAAAAGCACTATAAACAAAATACCGCCGCGCTTTAAGATGACAAGCATGTTTTGTATCCCCCTTCTCTTCAATCTATGCGCCATGGCGGACAAATATGCAGGGAGGACATTTGGGGAATGTCCTTTTTGTAAAATTAAAAAATCGGGATATTTTTCGCGCCAATATAATAAACTATTTATACTATACGCAGAGAATGAGGGCATATAGCCCTTAAAAAGGAGGTTTATGGTATGGCGCGAAAACTTATGGCCGGTCTTATAGGACTTGGCGGCATCGCCCAGAGCGCGCACATGGAGGCGTATACAAAAATGGAAAATGTGGAAATCGCGGCGGTATGCGATTCTCTACCCCAAAGGATAGAGGAATTTCGCACACGCTTCGGAAAGCCGCATGTTGCCGGTTTTACCGATTTTCACGACCTTTTGCAAGTGGAAAATTTAGATTTTGTGGATATCTGCACGCCAAACTATCTGCACGCCCCGGTCGCGGTCGCGGCCATGCGGCGCGGTCTTCATGTTTTCTGCGAAAAGCCGGATGCGATGAATGCGGCCGAGGCGCGGGAGATGATGGAAGTGGCCAGGGCACAAAAAAGAGTGCTGATGGTCATGCGGAATAACCGATTTTTAGAAACCTCCGAATATTTAAAGCAGTATATTGCCGATGGACAAATGGGCGAAATTTATGCCGCCCGTTGCGGCTGGCAAAGGCGGCGCGGTATTCCGGGGAAGGGTGGCTGGTTTACCACGAAGGCGGAGTCCGGCGGCGGCCCACTCATCGATTTGGGCGTACACATGATAGACTTGACCGTGTGGCTTATGGGAAATCCGCGGCCTGTTTCGGTTTCCGGCTGTATTTATAAAAAATTTGCCGATACCAACGCCGTAGACTCTGTACATGCCGCCTTTGGCACTGCAAAAGAGGACGGCATAATGGATGTGGAGGATTTGGCCATGGGGTTTATCCGTTTTGCAAACGGGGCATGCCTGCAAATCGAATTTTCATGGGCCTCCAACATCGAAAAAGAACAACGATTTCTGGAGCTACGCGGCAGTCGGGCCGGGGCGGCGTGGTCCTCGCTGGATGACAGGCTCAAAATCTTTAGCGAGGCGTACGGGCAAATGGTGGACCATCTTCCACACATACAAAATGTACGCTCCTCGCATGCGGCCAATATTGCCCATTTTGTCGATGTCCTGACAAAGGACGAGGCACCTATGTTTGTGCCGCAGCAGGGTGTGGATATGATGGAAATTTTGGATGGTCTTTATCGTTCGGCCAAAGAGGGCCGTGAGGTGATGCTGTAAGGAGGGAGCAAAATGAAATTATCGGTGATGTCCCCGGTACTGCAGGATATGGGATTGGAGGGCGCGGTGCAATATCTCGCCCGGATGGGGGTAGACAGCCTCGAGCTTGGCGTTGGCGGCTATCCGGGCAAGGCGCTTTGTGATGCGGCGGATTTGCTGGCGCATCCTGAGAAAATAGAGGCGCTGAAAACGCTTTTAGAGGAAAGCGGCGTTTCACTTTCGGCACTTTGCTGCCATGGGAACCCCATTCATCCAAACCGCGAAGTGGCAAGGGCATTTGACGAGGATTTTGACAACGCGGTGCTGCTGGCCGAAAAATTAGGGGTGGAAACGGTTATCGGCTTTTCCGGCTGTGCGGGGGATAGCGAAACGAGCCAAAGACCAAACTGGGTAACCTGTGCATGGCCGCCGGATTATACGGAGATTTTAGATTGGCAATGGAACGAGGTGCTCGTTCCCTACTGGAAGGAGAAGGCGGCCTTTTGCGAAAAGCATGGCGTTTTTCGTATCGCCTTGGAAATGCACCCCGGCTTTATGGTCTATAATCCCGAAACGCTCTTGCGCCTTCGAAGGGCAGTCGGAGAAAGCATCGGCGCCAATATCGACCCTAGTCACTTTTACTGGCAGGGCATCCGCCCCACGGAGGCTATCCACTATTTAGGAAAGGAGCACGCCATTTATCATTTTCACGCCAAAGACACAAAAATTGAAGAGCGAAACGCGGCGGTAAACGGCGTGCTGGACACCAAAAGCTATAGCGACATACAAAACCGTGCCTGGCTGTTTCGCACCATAGGCTACGGACATGGACAGGAGGAATGGAAGGATATTATCAGCGCGCTTCGGGCGGTGGGATACGACGGCGCGATAAGCATTGAGCACGAGGATAGCCTAATGAGCGGAGCGGAGGGACTTAGGAAGGCCATTTCTTTCCTGCGCGAGGTCATTATCTACGAGGATAGCGGCAAAGCATGGTGGATATAAAAAAGGGAATGTAAAAAAGTCCAGACCGCAAAAAGGCAGAGACAACAAAGGATACAGCGTATCCTTCGCCTGTAAATCATTTAAAATCACCATAAATGCTGAAAAACATCTGTTTCCAGATGTTTTTCCTCAAATATGTGCCTTTTTGCTATTGCCAAATCTTACCGCTCGCCGTGCCCTCGCACGCCTTTGTGTTCGATTTGACAATTCTGAATCGTTTTTTCCTATTCCCCAAGGGACTGTAAATTAATTTGCCTTATAATAAACAGGTCGTAAAGATAGCCAGCTCCTCTTTGGCCGTAACCGGGAAAGGACAGGCGGCGGCGTTTTTCGCTAAAATCGTTTTTTCGGACCAGCCGGTCAGCTCCGCAGGGGTAAACACGGCGGCCGGGCGGGGCAATATGGCCGCGAGGTACGCGCACAAAGCGTCCAAATCCGAAAGGCCCATCGCGGCAAGACCTTGCCGTATTTTTTCGGGGCATACTTCGTTTGCGCGCCGCAGATATTCGCCAAGAAGAAGCCCGTTTGCGAGGCCGTGCGGAATATTCTTATAATAGGTCAGCGGATATCCCATAGAATGGACAATCGTTGTGCCGGTTTGCGAAATGACGATGCCGCCAAGGCAAGCCGCCCACAAAAGAAGGGTACGGCTTTCGAGGGAAAGCTTGCCGTTTTCGAGGAAGGCAAGCTGCCGGCCGAGAAGGCGAAGTCCCTCAAGGGCAATATAATCGCTGGCGAGGCTCGCGCGCCTACAGGTAAACCCTTCCCAGAGATGGCAAAGGGCATCCACCGCCGTATTGCGTGCAACCTGCAGAGGCAAATTCTCGGTATATCTTCCGTCTAAAAAGGCAACCTTATAAAAAACCTCCGGCGAGGAAAAGCTTTTTTTGTTTTCGATATCGTGTAGGGTAAGGATGGAATACGGTGTGGTTTCGGAGCCTGTACCGGCTGTTGTGGGAATGGCGGCCATCGGGAGCGGACGGTTTTTGAAAACGCCGCCAAAAATGTCGTACAGCTGGAAGGGGGAGCCTTCACAGGGCGGATTTTGTGCATAAACGGCAATGGCCTTGGCCGCATCCAATGGGGAGCCGCCGCCAATGCCGATAAGAAAATCGGCGCCAAACTCTGCGGCTGCCCGCCCGCCTTCGGCCGTGGACTCTATGGTAGGATTGTTTTCAATCTTATCGTAAACGAGCGAGGGGATACCGCGCGCCTCCAGCACGGCTAAAACATCCGAAAGCGCACCGGAAGCTTTGCCGCTCGTTTTCCCCGTCACAATCATCGCGCGCGCGCCTAGTATGAGCGCATCGGCGTTTTGCAAAAGAGCGCTTTCGCCGGCATAGATTTTGGTGGGCATATGATAGGTAAACATAATCATCCTCCTTGTAAAGAATTCGGCACAAGGAAGTCCTTGTGCCGAAAAGTTACTTGCTGAAATTTAGGCGTTATTCTTCGTATAATTCAGAAGGCCGCCGGCCAGCATAATTTCCTTTTGCCGCGGAGAAAGAGAAATCGCCGTTTCAAATTCCGTGCCGCGTGTTACATTCTTCACACGGATAACATCGCCCTCCATAAGCTGTGCCGGTGCATTTTCGATAACTAAGGTATCGGAAAGCGAAATGGCATCATAATCGGCTTCATTTTGGAAAGTCAGGGGCAGAATACCGGAATTTATGAGATTAGCCATGTGAATACGCGCAAAGCTCTTAGCAACGACGGCGCGCACGCCGAGATACAGCGGTACGAGCGCGGCATGCTCACGGCTGGAGCCTTGTCCGTAGTTTGCGCCGCCCACGATAATACCGCCGCCGTTTTCTTTGGCACGGGCGGGGAAATCGGGGTCACAGGGCGTGAGGCAATACGAGGAAAGATGCGGAATGTTGGAGCGGAAGGGGAGGAGAGAGGCGTTCGACGGCATAATATGGTCCGTCGTAATGTTATCCTCTACCTTAATTAAAACCTTGCCCTCTACCTTGTCACCCATCGGCTTGTTTATCGGGAATTCCTTAATGTTGGGGCCGCGCACAACCTCCGGCTCTTCGCCTAAAGGCGCGGGGGCAAGCACCATGTTATCGTTTGTGTAGAAAGCCTCGGGCATTTCCACTTCCAGACGGTCACCAAGTACAGACGGGTCTGTAAGCGTTCCCGTAATGGCAGACAGAGCCGCCGTTTCGGGGCTTACGATATAAACCTGTGCAGATTTGGTACCGCTTCGGCCTTCAAAGTTACGGTTGTTGGTGCGGAGCGAAACGGCATTGGATTTGGGAGCCTGTCCCATACCAATACAAGGTCCGCACGCACATTCGAGTATTCTGGCACCGGCCGCAATCATGTCGGCCAGTGCGCCGTTTTCGGCCAGCATATGCAGTACCTGCTTGGAGCCGGGGCCGATGACGAGGCTTACATTAGGATGCACGGTGCGTCCCTTTAAAATGGCCGCCGTTTTCATCATGTCGGTATAGGAGGAGTTTGTGCAGCTGCCGATAAACACCTGGTCTACCGCAAGGCCGCTAAGCTCACTCACGCGTTTTACATTGTCGGGGCTGTGGGGCATGGCGGTAAGAGAGGTGAGGGAGGAAAGGTCAATGGTAATTTCCTCGTCATACACCGCGTCGGCATCGGCCGCGAGCGGTACGAAATCCTCTTCTCTGCCCTGCGCCTTCAGAAAATCGCGGGTAACCGCATCGCTGGGGAAGATGGAAGTGGTGGCGCCAAGCTCCGCCCCCATGTTGGTAATGGTAGCGCGCTCGGGAACAGAAAGCGTAGCCACACCTTCGCCGGCGTATTCAATAATTTTGCCAACGCCGCCTTTAACGCTCAGAATGCGAAGCACCTCTAAAATAGCATCTTTCGCAGAAACCCAGCCGGAAAGCTTGCCGGTCAGATTTACGCGGACCATTTTCGGCATGGCCAGAAAGTACGCGCCGCCACCCATCGCAACGGCTACATCCAGACCGCCTGCACCAATGGCCAGCATGCCGATACCGCCGCCGGTGGGCGTATGGCTGTCAGAACCGAGGAGCGTCATCCCCGGCACGCCAAAGCGTTCCAGATGCACCTGATGGCAGATGCCGTTACCGGGACGCGAAAAATAAATGCCGTGTTTGGAAGTCACCGTCTGGATATATTTATGGTCGTCGGCATTTTCAAAGCCGGCCTGCAGGGTATTGTGGTCAATGTAAGCTACCGATTTTTTTGTTTTTACCTTCGGAATACCCATGGCCTCAAATTGCAGGTAGGCCATTGTACCGGTGGAATCCTGCGTCAGCGTCTGGTCGATGCGGATAGAGATTTCACTCCCCGCCTTCATTTCGCCCGACACAAGATGTGCCTGTATGATTTTTTGTGCAAGTGTCATTCCCATTTTATGTACCTCCTAAAATTAAACGGTGCCGCAGGGGCACCGCCTTACAGCTTATTTTCCTCTGACCAATCGCGCATCCGCACAACATTTTCTTCGCTGGGCCGGGCGGCGTTGGTATCTTCATCGCGCGTGGCATCCTCGGCCAGCGCATAAGTGTCATACGGCTGGGGATTTTTTTTCTTGTTTTCCGGCATAATACTATCTCCTTTCCCTAAATTCAAGGGACCATAATAGTATATGCACGGGGCGCTGGTTTATCCACATAAAGAACTGCCCTAAAGGGCAGAAATTTGTTTTAGTTACCGCGGCGGGCTGTTCTTCTCGGTTCGTTACCGCGTTTTATGGCTTGCATGCGTTCGTCGCTTTCATGCTTGAATTGCAGTAGCTTGTCCTCGAAGCTATCGCCGGAATTGTCCCGCTTTTTCGACCAGTCATAGTCTATCGGGCATGTGGGACGCGGACGCGCCGCCTTTTCCTCTAAAATGGCTTTCTTAATAGAAAGGGAGATTTTTCCACCCGGTTCCATGGTCATGATTTTCACGCGGACCGTTTGCCCTTCCTCCAGAAAATCACGGATATCCTTTACATAGGCCACAGCAACCTCGGAAATATGAACAAGGCCTGTTTTTCCTTCGCCGATATTGATGAAGGCACCGAAATTGGTAATGCCTTCCACGCGGCCTTCCAGAATTTTTCCAACCTCAAGCGACATAAACTTACTGTTCTCCCTTCGGAAAATAGAATATCATAAAAGCCTTGGCCTTCATGCCACAATAGCTGTCGGATGCCGGCAGGAAAATTTATCGGCCGGTCACATCCACAAAGACAGTTTCATCGGGCAGAACCAGCCCCAGCTTTTCCCGGGCCACTCTCTCAATATAAGCATCCGAACGGGAAAGCGTGTCTAAATCCTGCACCTGTGCAAGGCGACCTTCCGCTTCCGCAATGCTGGCCTCCAGTTGACTGATTTGTGTACTGGAGGCATAAAGAGCGGTTTGCTGGCTAATCAGCGCATAACAAAGATACATGATAAGACCTACCATGAAGCAAACACGGATATTCAATTTTCTCTTGGGTTTACCCGTCTTTTTTCTGTTGTTCATGCTACTACCCCACTTAGAAATATTATACAGTATAAATCGAGCTTTGTAAAGAGTTTTCAATACATTTTTAATCTTTTTTTGACTTTTTTTGCGTTTATTCGCCATTTGGCGGAGGCGGCGCGGGTTTTTCGCCGCAAAAAGCGCGCCAGATAGCGGAACGGACGCCCTATGAGGAGGGAAAAAACAGGATGCAAAAGCCGGTATAAAAGGCAGAAGGGCATACAAACGAGCCGCCCGAGAAAACGAAGAACGGCCAAAAGAACTTTTGCTAAAAAAAGGAAGAGGTGCACCATGCGGTCCCTAAGGAGAAGATGGTAAAAAAGAGCACCCAGCAAAAACCCCAAAAAGATGTACCAGCGGGGCTGCCCGAAATTGGTTTGGTACAGAAAGAAAAAGGCTGCTACAGCCGAGAGCAGCCAGTAAAGAACATCCTGTACACCTACCCACACGACGCCGCTATGCACAAGCCGGCGCAAGGTGCGGAAAAGGTCAAAAAATACGCCGGCCAGCGCACCGCCGGCCAGGGAAAAAAGGAAAATGTAAAATTGATTGGTGACGGAAACTGCCATATTCTATCGGAACATACGCGCTAAAAAGCCGAGACCTTTCCCTTTTGCCCCATCGCCGTCCGCGTAGACGAGAGAATCGATTTCCCCTTCAATGGAAACCTCGCCGCTTTCCACATTCAAACGGTTTATGTGTAGCCCGGCACCCTTTATGGAGAGCGTTCCCGTTTCGGTAAAGAGCGTGATGCTGTCCTCGTCAAAGCTGTCCACATCTTCGATGCCGGAAAGCGTAAGTTTTTTTCGGTTTTCCAGTATCAGATTATGCAGAACCTCTTTCGGGGCTGTTTTGCCAAAGCGTTTTTCGTCTAACATCATAAACATCCTTTCGTAATAGTTTATATACTATATGCACATCGTTATCCAATTAGAACAGGAGAGCATAAAAAAAGGACCTGACGGTCCTTTTTTATCCTAAAAGTGTGTCGCTTATCAGCATCAGGCAAAAGCCAACCAGCAAAGCGTAGGTGGCACCGCGCTCGGCGCCGTGCGCGTGTGTTTCCGGTATCATTTCATCGCTGATGACATAGAGCATGGTTCCGCCGGCAAAGGCCAACGCAAAGGGAAGAATAGCGGAAGAAACGGAAATTGCCAGATACCCAAGGAGTGTGCCGAAAACCTCCACAAGTCCCGTCAGCATAGCGCAAACAAAAGTTCTTTTCGCGCTTATGCCGGCGGCAAGCATGGGGCCGATAATCACCATACCCTCCGGGATATTCTGCAGGGCAATACCGCCCGCAATCAAAATTGCCTGCGCGGTATCTCCGGTGCCAAAGCCAACGCCGGCGGCAATACCCTCCGGCAGATTATGTATCGCAATCGCCATCACAAAAAGCAACACCCGGTTTATGGCGGCGTTTCTGTGTGCCTCGCCGTCTGTGCCCATCAGCTTGTGGAGATGGGGGACCACCTTGTCGATAACATTCAGGAACAAAGCGCCCATAAAAATACCGGTTACCACATATAAAAGGCCGCCCTGCCCGCCGCTTTCCACGGCCGGTAAAATCAGACCGAGTACAGCCGCCGCCAGCATCACGCCGGCCGCAAACGATAAAACAATATCGGAAAACCTATGGGAGAGCTTCCGGAATAAAAATCCTATAAAGGCCCCGATACAGGTTGCACTCCCTACACCGAGCGCCGTCCATAAAACAAGCTGCATATCGTCCTCCTTCCTAAAGGTGGCGGGGAGGCAAAGGCTTTTGCCTCCCCGCCGGTACACAAGGGTTATTCTTCAGAGAACATATCTTTTCCTACGCCGCAAAGGGGGCATGTGAAATCGTCCGGCAAATCCTCAAATTTTGTGCCGGGGGCAATGCCGTTTTCCGGACTGCCCGCTGCCTCGTCATATACCCAGCCGCAGGCGTCACATACATACTTTTTCATGGAAAAGCACTCCTTTCTGCATTTTATGAAATTAGTATAACACAAAACCGAGGCTTTGAAAAGTATTTTTTACAAAAAATGAGAGCGCCGACAAACTTTGCCGGCGCTCCCATTTTCAATTTCTATGCCGCGTCCGTGTCCGCGATACAGCCTGCCGCACATTTGGCGAGGCAAACTGTGGTTGTCAGGAGCAAGGAAAAGAAAGCAATCAGTGCACCTACAAAAATGGCACCGATAACACTGCCGGCCGCAAAGGTAATGGCCAGAAGGATTACCGACAGCAAAATGGTACCGAGTATACCGGCGGCGAGAGCGGGAAGTGCAAGGCATATACACGCTCGCACATCCCGGCGGGAAAAGGCGCTTGTCACCAGTAATACGGCCAGATACACGACGGCAATACCGAATAGCACCCACAAAAAGGCGGGTGTTACGGCGATTACGGCCGTAAAGTTCAAAAAGGCCGCAACGATGCCCAAAATGATACTGGCTACTATAGAAAGTGCGATGCAGTTTTCTCTGCAGTTGCAATTTAAGAATGGCATATCATTCACCTCCAATGTCAATATATGACACATTTTGCCGATGTGTTCCCCGGGGCGCATGGGGAATTTTTCCTGTATACTTGACAGGCGGAAAAGCAAAATGATATAATAAAAACGGAAAATCCAACTTTAGAAAAATGGAGGAATGTTTATGAACAGAGAAAAACTCAAAGCAGATGCCAAGGAAATGATAAAAGGTAAAATCGGCATGCTTTTCGTCGTCACACTTCTGATTGCCGTGGTGACATGGATTGCAAACTTTGTCCTTTCTTTCATTCCCGTTATTGGTTCTCTGGCTACCGCTGTCTTTGTGTCCGCCCCCTTTGCCCTTAGTTTGATAAAAATCTATCTGAATGTTACAAAGGGCATTAAACCCGGCGCGCAGGATGCTTTCTCCGGCTTTAGCGATTTCTGGAGTGCCTTCAAGGTGAATTTCCTCGTGGGCCTTTTTACGGCGCTTTGGTCGTTGCTTTTTGTTATCCCCGGCATTATCAAGGCCTTTTCCTATTCTATGGCCATGTATATTCTGGCGGAAAATGAGGGTATGCCGGCGCTGGAGGCTATAAGCCGTTCCAAGGAAATGATGGAAGGGCATAAAATGGAATACTTTGTTTTAAGTCTTTCCTTTATCGGCTGGGCATTCTTAACGGTTATCACCTTTGGTCTGGCCGGTATCTGGGTGATGCCGTATATGAATACTACGATGGCAAACTTCTATCTCAGCCTCAAAGGGGAAGAGGAGCCGCCCATAATCGAGGCGGAGGCAACTACCTTATAAAGCCTTGGCATACATACTTTGCCTAAAAGCGGGATGTGCAATTTTTAGCATATCCCGCTTTTTTCTTTTGCCGTATTTTCGGTCTTTCCGGCGGAATAAAATAAAAAATATAAAAAAATAAAAAAATTATTTGACAAACCCGTCAGATTGTGTTATACTAATATCTGCCTTAAACAAAGAAAAAATGTGGCGGTGTAGCTCAGTTGGCTAGAGCAAACGGTTCATACCCGTTAGGTCGGTGGTTCGAGCCCACTCGCCGCTACCATAATGGCCCCTTGGTCAAGCGGTTAAGACATCGCCCTTTCACGGCGGTAACACGAGTTCGATTCTCGTAGGGGTCACCAAAAAGAAACGACAATTTTCGACAAGAAAGTTGTCGTTTCTTTTTGTACTCTTAACTATTCACTATTCTCTCTTCACTCTTCACTAAAAATTGTTGTTTCCAGATAAGAGATAAAAGAGAATAGAGAAGAGAAAAGGTAGTTTTGCTCTGCAAAACATTGATTTAGATTTTGTTATGTGATATACTTATTTTGAGGTGAAAATAATGGAAAGTCCACTTATAAATAAATCGTTAGATTTTGCCACACAAATAGTTTTATTCTACGAAGATTTTCAAAATCTAAACGAGATACAACTATTGCGAAACAACTGCTGCGGAGTGCAACAAGTGTAGGTGCAAATATAAACGAAGCAATCTATGGAAACAGCAAACCTGATTTTATTGCAAAATTACATATTTCGCTAAAAGAGGTTAGCGAAAGTATATATTGGCTTACTCTTTTAAAGAAAACTAAATTGTTTGAATATGATTATGACAAACCAATTAATCTTGCAGAAGAAATAAAAAGGATGCTTATTTCTTCAATCAATACTGCGAAGAAAAACAATTAGCAAATATCTCTATGGTTCTGCTTTCACTGAAAAAACGACTTGTTTTGACAAGTCGTTTTTTCAGTTATATTTGCCTTGCGGCAAGTGATATTGCTGCGCAGTTATATTCGGCTTTGGCCGAGTGATATTGTGCTTCGCACAGTTAAAGAGCAAATATAATATCACGGAAACCGAAGGTTTCCATATCACTTTTGCAGCGCAAAAATACCACGCCAACGGAGTTGGCATTTCACTCCCGTTTATAAAAGAAAAAAGACTTGTCACTTTGACAAGTCTTTTCGTTGTTTCCGATTAATAATTTACAGCGCGCAGCTGGAAATAGGCCTTCGGGTGGGCGCAGACGGGGCAAAGCTCGGGTGCTTCTTTCCCTATATGCAGGTGGCCGCAGTTTGTGCAAATCCAGACTTCCTCGCCATCTTTAGAAAACACCTTGTTGTTTTCTATATTGGCAACGAGAGCATTGTAGCGTTCCTCATGCTCCTTCTCAATTTGGCCGACCGCCTCGAAAAGATAGGCGATGCGGTCAAAGCCTTCTTCCTTGGCAACACGGGCAAATTCGGCATACATTTCTGTCCACTCATATTTCTCGCCGCTGGCGGCATCCTTTAAATTGGTCAGCGTGTCGGGCATGCCGTCATGCAGGAGCTTAAACCAGATTTTGGCGTGCTCCTTTTCGTTGTTAGCCGTTTCGGTGAAGATAGCGGCAATCTGCTCAAAGCCGTCCTTTTTTGCACGGGACGCATAATAGGTGTACTTATTGCGTGCCTGCGACTCGCCTGCAAAGGCGGCCATGAGATTTGCCTCGGTTCTGCTTCCTTTTAATTCTGCCATGGTAAATACCTCCTAAAATTATTTTCAGGCCAAAAAGACCTTTTGTGGATTATATTGTTTGAACATCTGCACCATGTCCTCGGTAGGCTGGAACAGAATGCAGGTGCGCACCCCTGTTCGTTCTACCACCGCAAAGTAATTATCCTCATGGGCGGGGTACGCCGTAAGGTCGCGGCAGGGCAGTTCTTTGTAAGGGGCAAAATAATTACCCCGATTTAAGGGCGCAATGATTTCGCATCCGCGGCAATCGAAGGAAATCATGCGTTTTCTCTTTCTCTCGGCTATAATCTTGTCAATATCCACCGCACCGGCTGTTACGACATATTCGTATTCCCAGTCGTAAAGCACCGCGGCGCGAAAACCGAAAAAGATAACGATAATGCCGCCCATAAGGCCGAGCGCATGCAGGCGCAGGATAGCGGCCAGAAACCAGACTACAACGGCACCGGCAAAGCCCGCGAGAATAAAGGAGAACCCTAAAAGCAGTTCCTTTATGTTTTTTCTGTGCCGCACAATTGTTTCGTAATATCCTTCCATGTTATGACCTCCTTTTTATAAAACAAAGCCGCGCTCAGGCAAAATAAATCGTGCCGTCCTCTTCCATAGAGGACACAATGGCCAGCGATTCCACGCGGAGTCCTGTGTCGCGGACGAGCTGTCCCCCTGTCTGGAAGCCTTTTTCAATGACAATACCGGCGCCTACCAGCGTAGCCTCGGCGGACTTTACAAGGGTAGCAAGGCCTAAAAGGGCGCTGCCGTTGGCCAGAAAATCGTCAATAAGCAAAACGCGGTCATCCTTTTGCAAAAACTCTTTGGCCACGATAATATCATATACGCGGCCGTGCGTGAAGGACTCTACGCGGCTGGTATAAACATCGCCGGCAATATTTTTGGTTTTATTCTTTTTGGCAAAGACAACCGGCACCCCGAAATACATCGCCGCGATACACGCAATACCAATTCCTGAGGATTCAATAGTAAGAATTTTCGTGATTTTTTCATCGGCAAACCGCTGGAAAAACTCTTTACCAAGCGCGCAGAATAAGCCGACATCCATTTGGTGGTTTAAAAAACTATCCACCTTCAGTACATTACCCGGATATACCTTTCCGTCTTTTCGAATCCGATTTTTCAGTAGTTCCATAGTATCCCCCAAAAGTCGCTTAAATACCCAAAATTTACAGTATAATTTTATACGAATTTACAGAAAAAAGCAAGACATTTTTCATTTTATTTTTTGCCTTGGCTACAGAGCGACAAAAATACTACCCAAGATATGCCGAGATGAGCCGTCTGGCCATCGGGGCGCAGGCCGAACCGGTAGTTCCTGCGTTTTCGAGAACAATGGCCACGGCAATTTGCGGGTTTTCCGCCGGCGCATAGGCGACGAACCATGCGTGGTCGCCCTTGTTGCCGCCAACCTCCGCTGTGCCGGTTTTTCCGGCAACCGCAACACCGGAAATGGCGGCACCCGTTCCCGTGCCGCTTTCCACACAAGCGCGCATCATCTCGCCTACGCGCTGTGCGGTTGTGGCGCTGACGGCACGATTTAAGATTTTAGGCTGCCTTGTATAGAGGACCTGTCCGTCGCGCTCAGCGCGTTCCACTAAAAACGGCTCCATCATGACACCATCATTGGCGATGGCGGAACAAATCATAGCCATATGCAAGGGCGTCGTTTCCGTTTCCCCTTGGCCATAGCCTACGGCCGCTACCTCCGTACGGGAGGGAGAGCCTTCGAGCGTGGTGCTCGTGCGAAGCGGGATGTCAAAGGCAATCTTCTTGTTAAAACCAAAGCTTTCTGCCGTTTTCCGAAGTGCCGCCGCGCCCAAGGTGTCGGCAAGGTGGGCAAAATAGGTGTTGCAGGATTTGGAAAAGGCGGTATCTAAATTGAGCGTACCGTATACCTTATTTCCGTAATTGTGAATTTCCTGCCCGTCCACCAAAAGCGTTCCCGTATCCTCATATTCCATATTGTCCAGCCCGTTTTCCACCGCGGCCGCCGCGGTAATAATTTTAAAAACGGAGCCGGGCGTATAATTCCAGTTTGTGGCGCGCGGGTAGAAAATGCCTTCCTTTTGCAGAAGCGATTCATAGTCGCGGGATAGCGTGTTCGGATTAAATGAGGGACTAGATACCATAGAGAGCACCTTCCCTGTGGAAGGCTCCATGGCCACAATCGCACCATTTCTGTTCCCGAGAAGCTCCGCGCAGAGCCGCTGGAGTTCATTATCCACCGTCAGATAAATATCGGCGCCTGCATGGGTATCGGCGCCCACCAGCGTCCCCAAAAGGTCGCCGTCCGCGCCGCCGCCGAGGAGATAGCGGTTCATGGTATCCTCCAAAAGGGTGCGGCCGTATCTTGTGTCGCTGTACCCGATAAGCTGGGAGTACAGCTGGTTATACGGATATACGCGGGTTTGACCGCCATCGTGCATTTCGCTTTCGGCAAGCACCGTATGGTTTCTGTCGTAAATACTGCCACGCCGGATGCTCTGCTCCCGTACATAGGTGCGGGGGTTATTGCCGTCTCCGGCCAGCGCCGGACTTTTAAAAATCTGAAAATACGAAAAATATAATACCATGCCGCAAAAAAGCGCGAGCATCAGAATTAAAACATAGACCACTTTTTTGTTAAATGTCATCGGTTATCTCCTCCGTTTTGGCAGAAATGGCCTGCAGAATGGCAAGCGAGGCAAAGGAGGTGGCCAGAGAGCTTCCGCCCGCGCTGATAAAGGGGAGCGTAATGCCCGTAAGGGGAATGAGCTTCGTAACACCACCGATAATAATAAGCGTCTGAAATCCGAACATCAGGCCGAGCCCCAGCGCCACAGCCTTATGGAAGGGCGTTTTGACCATGAGCGCAATTTTGATGCCGCGGTACACTAAAAGAAAGAAAAGGAGAACCACCGCTGTAGCACCGAGCATCCCCAGCTCCTCGTAAATGGCGGAGAAAATAAAGTCACTTTTCACCACCGGGACAAGCTCCGGATGCCCTTGCCCGATACCGGCGCCGGCAAAGCCGCCCGCGGCCATGGCGTAAAGGGATTGCACAATCTGGTAACCGAGGTTACCGACATCGGCAAAGGGGTCGCGCCAAATAGCCACGCGCTCCTGAATGTGCGATAAAAAGGTATAGCCCAGAAGACCGCCACCCGCGGCCAGTACAATATTTAAAATAAGAAAGAAATATTTCCCTTCAAATACAAATTGCATAACAAAATAAATGAGGAAATACAAAACGGCGGAGCCCCATTCCCTTTGCAGGACCAGAAAGCCTAGGTGGAGATAGGCGTACGCCATAATCAGAAGCTGCCGCCCCCTTGGAGAATCGTACAGGCGAAGGAGAAAGGCCACAGGCTTCTCAAGGCGAGGGAAAGAGCGGACCAGAAAAGCCGGAAGCCCCTTGTGCGCGGTGCCGTAGGGAGCCGTAAACAAGGAAGCCAGACCCAAAACAAACAAAATTTTAATCGGCTCGGAGGGCTGGAAGCCAAAGAGCCAATTTTTGGCACCGCCGCTGTAGGTGCCAAAGAGGAGCGTTGCCAAAAAGAGAAAAAAGGCCAGGAAGGCATATAAAGGGAAAAGCCGATGCCAAAAGCCGATGTGGCGGTATACAAAATAAATGAGATAAAACCCTGTCATCCCCACATAAAACCAGATTATCTGGCGCATGGCCTGTGCATGGTCGAGGCGGAACAGCATAATAATACCAACCGACAAAAGCATGGAAACAATCAGAAACATGTATTCGTCGCCCATAGAAAAAAACACAATCAGCATATAAGAAAGCAGAATAATACCTAAAAGGGCCAGAGAATAGTAAAGGCTCGTAGTATCCGGCCGGCTTTCCGAGAAAAAAAGAATGCCAAAGCCGAGGATGTTGGCCAGAAGGAGCAAAAGAAGGGGAGAAAGCTTTTTGATTTTACGCATTTTCCGCATCCTCCGTGACAAAAATAAAGGAGAGCTGGCCGATGTCAATCCTGTCTCCGCTGAGAAGCTCTATAGGGTCACCTTTTACAGGATTTCCGTTTAGAAAAGTGCCGTTGGTGCTGTCCAAATCCTGCAGAAAGCAGGCGCCGTCCCGCCATAGAAAGGCGGCGTGGCGTTGGGACAAAAACGGGTCGTCCACCCCGATTTCACATTTGCCGCTTCTCCCGATGGTGCAATCCTTTAAAATCGGATAATTCTCCTCTACGGAAAAGTCCAGACTATGGCGCAGATTTAAAAGCTTTATATAGGTGTGCGCGGCAATATCGCTGTTTTTGCGGCGGCGCATTACCTCAATATCACGCGTAACCATCTGGATAATTTTGATAATAAACAAGTAAATAATAAAAACAAAAAGATAGGACAAGAGTTTTGCGAGAATGGTAAACGGCATAAAACAGCCCTCCTTCGCCGATTTCATCGGATATATTTTACCATATCTTTTTATAAAATGCAACTTTTTAAAAGAAAGAAAATGTTGTGCAGGGGGTTGAAGTCGGGCGGGTTTTGTGATATAATGAATAGAAATTTATGGAATAGACGGAGAAAAAGCATGGGAAGAATTATTAAATTTGTGAAAGAACACAAAATCATCGTGATAGAAGTTTCCATAGTCGCCCTTGTTTTTGCATGCACACTTCTTTTGAATTTTCTGACGGAATTTGCAAGTGATGACTGGTGCTACACATTTTTGTATGACAACTGCGGATATCCGGCTGCGGAGGGGGTAAAGCGCATTCAGAGCTTTACGGATTTACTGCTTTCCACCCGGAACCATTGGCTCCAATGGAGTGGGAGAGTGGTGCCGCATTTTCTTTTGCAGGGCGTTTTGACGACGACATATCCCGGTGCCTGGCACAAGGTTGTTTTTAACTTCATCAATGCAGGCATGTATGCCGCTTTAGGGGTTGTGATTTACCGGTTTGTAATATGCAGAAAAGAAAGAAGACCTTTCCTTCTGATGCTTATTTATATCCTGATGTGGTTCTTCCTGCCGGAATACGGCTCCACCGTTCTCTGGGCATCGGGTGCTGCCAATTATTTATGGATGACGGTAATCCAGCTTTTGTTTTTGCTCCCGTACAGAAAATACGGCGCAGAGGGAGAACCGGTAAAAAAGGACAACATAAAAAATGCGTGTTTGATGGCTCTTTTTGGTGCGATTTGCGGATGCACAACGGAAAATGCGGGATGCGCGGTATTCTTTTTGTCCGTGCTTTTTATCCTTTACTATAAAATACAAAAAATAAAAATCCCCAAATGGTCCGTGATGGGTGCCGCAGGTGCGCTGGCAGGCTTTATCGTTCTTCTTATATCGCCCGGCTACCGAAGAGAAACCGGCCTAAACTATGTAGAAAAGCTATCCCTTCGTTCGTATTTCGATGCGCTTAAAAATATATTTGCAGATTCGGCCGGTCTGTTTTTCGGCCTTGTGATGCTTTTGGCCATTGTTCTTATAGCCGTTATGCTTACCGGAAACGGGAAGAAGGATTTTGCCATTCGAGAGGTTTCTCTTTCTATCATTTTACTGCTGGGCGCGATGTGCGCCGTCGGCGTATTGCTCGTGGGAAACCGCGCGCCCGACAGAGCGTATTTCTTCCCGGCGAGCCTTATTATCGTGACGATTTGCCTCTTGTTTGCGAGAATAGATATAAGCGGTCTTTCCAAAATATGGGCTTCGGGGCTGACGGCGGTTTTGATTGTGGTGACGGGCATATCCTTTAACAGCGCGGTGCAGGATATATCCATGAGCTACCGCGAGGTAGAGGCGAGAAGAGCCATCATTGCGGAAGCGGTAGAAACGGGCGATTTAGATGTCCGCATCGGCGCCATACCGCGCACCCAAAATCCCCATAACATTAATTATGAACCGGCGTGGATAATCCAGCCGTGCGACAACCCGGCCGATTGGGGAAATGTCTGGCCGGCGGCGTATTACGGGCTTGACAGGTTGGTGGCAGAATAAGGGCGGAGAGAGTTGTGGCAGGATTTGCCGCAGCTCTTTTTATTTCTGCAGACCATAAAATTATGCTTGACAAGCGAACGAATTTTTCGTACAATGTAGTATAGAAATAAATTCCGAAAGAACAAAGAAAAGGGGGCAGAGTATGTCGATATTTTATCTCGATAAATCTTTATTCTCCGAAAAGGAACACACGGTGGCAGAGCATGGCGGAATGCGCGCCGTGGCATTTCGGTATAGTACGGGCGCGTATGCGCTTCGCGTAGAAAATCAAAGAGGGTCTTTCACAGTTCTGCCGTTTTGGGGGCATCAGATTTGGCGCGCCTCGTTTGACGGTATTGATTTAGAAATGAAGACGACGGTGGAGGAGCCCGAGGAGGCGGCGGAGCAGTTTATCACCTCCTACGGCTGTTTTATGATGCATGCCGGCCTTTGCGGTGTCGGCGGTCCGGGACCTGAGGATAACCATAAGCCGCACGGGGATTTGCCTGTCGCACCCTTTGGGGAGCCGCGCCTTGTATGCGGTGAGGATGCAGGTGGAAAATTTATGACCGTACTCGGCACATACCATCATCGCCGCGTATTTGCGGTGGAATATAAGTTTACATCGGCGTACAAGCTGTATGAAAACGGAACGCTGATTCACATGACGGCGCACATCGAAAATCTGCGCCATACACCTATGGAATATGCGTATCTTTGCCATATCAACTTCCGTCCCTTTGAAGGGGCCAGGCTCTTATCTACGGCGCCTTGTGACGAAAAGCATATCCGCGTGCACAAGAATATTCCGGCCACCATGCCGGAAAAAGAGGCAAAGGCACTTTCGGATTATATGGATGCCATGCAGAAAACACCCGAAGTGCATACGGTGGTAGACCGCAATACGCAGATATACGACCCCGAAATTGTTTCCACGCTTTTTTATAAGGGAGATGCCGAAGGCTATGCCCACACGCTGCAGTGCAGGGGAGACGGCTATGCCTGCTATGTCAAGCACCCTGTAAATCCCCTGAATAACAGCTTGCGCTGGATTTCGCGTACAAACGATGAGGATGCGATGGGCATGGTTTTGCCTGCGTCTACCGAGCATAAGGGGTATTCCCATGCAAAGCGCGAGGGGCAGATACGGAAAATAGAAGGCGGCGGCATATTAGAATTCACCATTTCCTTCGGCCTGTTGGTGCCTGCGGAAACGGAGAAAATTGCTAAAGAGATTGAAAGGGTGCTTCGATAATGGATACGATTGATTATAAAATTCTGCATTGTTTAAAAGAAAATGCCCGCCAGAAGGCGTCCGCTATAGGGGAAAGCATCAATCTTTCCGTGTCGGCCGTTTTAGAGAGAATTCGTAAGATGGAAAAAAACGGACTGATTGAAGGCTATACGGTGCTTTTAAATCAAAGGACCCTCGGGAATGATATGACAGCGCTGATGGAGGTCAGTCTGGAGCATCCGCGCTACTATGATTCCTTTACCGAAATGGTACAAAGTAACGAGAGCATCATTTCCTGTGATTATCTGACGGGTGATTTTGATTTTCTTTTGAAAATTCTGACGGATACATCGGATAGTTTAGAGCAGATTCATCGCCAGATTAAAAGCCTGGAGGGTGTTTCGGCTACCAAGACGCATTTTGTCCTGAAGAATGTAAAGCATGAAAGAACGGTTATTCCGGGATAAAAGAGTACTCCACAAAAAAGCTGTAAAAAATTACAGCTTTTTTGTTTGGAGAAACTTGACACTTCGTTTGGTTTGTGCTATAATGTAGTCATTAAAACTAGATGAGGCGATAAAATGAATAAGATGCAAACTCTCTACGGTGCGGAGGAGTACAAGGATTTCCGGCAGCTGCTCGCGTCCGTTGCCGAAAAATATCCGGATAATGTTGCTTTTATTACGAAAAAAGGAAAGGGCGAATATATAAACACGACCTATGCGGCGTTTCAGAACGATGTCCGTCGCCTGGGAACGGCGCTTGTGGGCGAGGGCGGAAAGCAGCGCCGTATTGCCATCATCGGCAAAAACAGCTATGCGTGGATGCTTTCTTATTTCGCCGTTTTGTGCGGTGCCGGAATGGCCGTGCCACTGGATAAGGGGCTGGCGGAAGCAGAAATTTTGTCTCTCCTTGCAAGGAGCGAAAGTAAGGTAGTCATTTTCGACAAGGATTTCTACCCGATTTTTCACGCGATGTCCCTTCGCGAGGATTGCTTAGTCGAAAACTTTATCTGTATGGAGGACTATGGGGAGCTGGAAAAGCTTTCTTCGTACCTTTCGGAGGGAGAGGCGCTTTTGGCTAAAGGGTGCCGGGCGTATCTCGATATGCCGCTTTCCCCCGAGGAGCCGGGCGTAATGCTCTTTACCTCCGGTACAACGGCGCGCTCCAAGGCCGTTTTGCTCAGCCAAAAGAATTTTCTTTCCAATGTGTATGGCATGAGCCGCGCGCAGAAGTTTTATCCTACCGATGTGAATATGGCCTTTTTGCCGTATCACCACACCTTCGGCAGCGTGGGAACGATTATTTTTCTTGCCCACGGCTCCACCACCGTTTTTTGCGACGGTATTCGTTACATCGCGCAAAATCTGGCGGAATACGGGGTTACGGTGTTCGTTTGTGTGCCGCTTATCATTGAAGGCATGCACAAAAAAATCATGAACACGGTAAAAAAACAGGGAAAAGAGAAAAAACTGGCGCTTGGCAGAAGGCTCAGCCGTATGCTTCTGGCGGTAGGGATTGACAAAAGAAGAAAGATTTTTGCCGATATTCATAAGGCTCTGGGCGGAAAGGTGCGCTATATTATAAGTGGTGCCTCGGCGCTCAGCCCCGAAATTGCCGAGGCGTTTAATGATTTCGGCATTACCACGGTTCAAGGGTACGGCCTTACGGAAACCGCGCCCGTTATCTCGGCCGAAAATATAAAGCTTCGCCGGCGTGGCTCGGTGGGCGTGCCGCTTTGTAATGTAGAGGTCCGTATTGATAACCCGGACAGCCGCGGCATCGGGGAAATCGTGGTAAAAGGTCCGAATGTGATGCACGGCTATTACGGCGATGAAGAGGCAACGGCCGAGGTTTTGCGCGATGGGTGGTTTTACACCGGCGATTTGGGGCGGCAGGATAAGGACGGCGTTTTGTACATCACGGGACGGAAAAAGAATGTCATCGTGCTGAAAAACGGAAAAAATGTATATCCCGAGGAGATTGAAACGGTGGTGCAGGCACTGCCGTATGTCGATGAGTGTATGGTGTTTGGCGCACCGCGAGGGGATGATTTTATTATCAGCGTTCGCGTGGTATATAATACAGAATATTTTGCCGGCAAAACGCAGGAAGAAATTGAAGAAACGGTGCGTGGCGGGATTGACCGGATTAATGCCAACATGGCAAAGCATCAATACATAAAGCGCATAGAAGTAACGGATGTGCCGATGGAAAAAACGACCACCGCAAAAATCAAGCGCTATAAGGCGTAAAATAAAACAGGGCGCACAGGGGAGCTTCCCCCGTGCGCCTTTTCCGTTTCCTCGTTTTTTCGCGTGTGGGGAAAAATAAGAAGGAAAAGCTTGACATTCCTTCTTGTTTTGTGATACACTTGCACATGGATTACCGAATGCCTTTACTGCAAATATAAAAGGAGCAGATTATGGAACAGTTTATCAAAATATTCAATTTATGTGTTTTCATTGCGTTTACCTTAATGTATGCGTATCAGGTGCTGTATGCCATCGTAGGCTTTATTTATCGGAAACCCGTGAAAAATGATGCGCCGCCGAAGGCCTTTCATAAGTTCGCGGTAATCATTGCGGCGCGGAATGAGCGTACCGTTATTAAAAATCTGATAGACAGTATACATAACCAGAATTATCCGAAAGAGGCGCTCGATGTTATTGTGATTGCCGATAACTGTACCGATGATACGGCTGAGATTTGTAGAAATTGCGGTGCTATCGTGTACGAGCGTGAGGACACGACCAATATTGGCAAAGGTTATGCGCTGGATTTTCTGTTTAAGAGCATGATGCGTGACGGCATCTTTGATACATACGAGGGCTATTGCGTTCTCGATGCCGATAATCTTTTAGATGAAAACTTTATGGCCGAAATGAATAAGATGTTTGACAGCGGCCATCGTATTCTTACCAGCTACCGCAATTCTAAAAACTATGACGATAACTGGATTTCCGCAGGGTATGCGCTCTGGTTTATGCGTGAGGCGCGGTATCTGAATAATCCGCGCATGCGCCTCGGCTCCAGCTGCGCCATCTCCGGCACCGGATTTCTGGTACACCGCGATATTATTGCGCGTAATCATGGCTGGAAGCATCATTTGCTCACAGAGGATATTGAATTTACCATAGACAGCGTAATTGCCGGCGAAAAAATCGGGTACTGCGAATACGCCGTTTTGTACGATGAACAGCCTACCACGATGAAGCAATCGTGGGACCAGCGGCTCAGATGGGCCAAGGGCTTTTACCAGGTAATTGCCAATTACGGCGCTATTCTCTGGAAAAACATCTTTGTCGGCAGAAAAAAAGCGTTTCCGTGCTTTGATATGTTTATGACGGTGGCACCGGCGTATCTGATTACGCTTTTGACGATTTTGGTCAATGTCATCTTGTACGGCCTTTCGTTTATCTATCCGGAAATCGGGGAAACGATGCGTCTGGAAACCGGCGGAGCCATATTGCGCGCACTCGGCAGCTTTTACCTGATGTTTATGCTGATGGGTACGCTTACGGTCATTACCGAATGGGAGAAGATAAAATGCCCGGCCGGCAAGAAAATCTGGTATCTTGTATTGTTCCCTGTATTCTTATTTACCTATGTGCCGATTTCTGTAATCGCCCTCTTCAAAAAGGTTGTATGGCGGCCGGTGCAGCATACCGAGGCCAAAACTCTCGATGAGGTAAGATAATATAGTTTTTAGGAAAGAAAAGAAGGCGGGTTGCCGATATGGGTTTCAATCCGTCTCCTTTTGCATTATGGGACTTAAAATTTTGCGCATCTAACGCAAACACAGCAGGAAAGGAAGAACAAAACATGAAAAAGACACTGTGTATAGTACTGATTTTATTATTCGTAGCATCGTTATTTGTTACCGTATCCGCAAACGAGGATATAACGATTTATGTGCATGACGAGATTTTACACTGTGATACGGCTCCGTTTATTCAAGATGGACGGACAATGGTACCGATGCGCAAAATTTTTGAAGCATTAAATGCGCAAGTGGAGTGGGAAGGTACAACACAGACAATAACCGCAACCAAAGATAATACGCAGATTGTATTGCAGATAAATAATCCCACCATGTACAATAATGGCGTTGCCGAAACGCTGGAGGTGGCTCCTATGATTGTGAATAGCAGCACATTTGTACCCATCAGAGCGGTTTCGCAAAGCCTCAACGCATCGGTGGAGTGGTTTGGGCAAACGAAAACGGTTTACATTAATTCCGCCAAAACATATCAGGAAGAGTATAATATATTTCTGGATTACTACATGCAAGCGAATGCGCTGGCGGGGTATCCAAGATTTGACAATGTTGCCGATAAGGCAACTGTTTATGCCGACATTTGCGCGCAAGGTCCAATTTCCGATATTGCAGTCCATGAGAATTCCGTTTATTTAATTATGCATAATCGCTATTCACAGGACGAAAAAATCGCCATATATATAGCTGATGCAGAAGCTACATCTCTTGAAAAAATGACAGAAATATTCAAGAATACAAACATTTCAGTCGGTGGACGATATCTTGGCGTAACCAATGCTTTTAATACGCCTGCAATTTCAATGCAATATGTTTCCATTTTTGAATCGGATAGTTGGTATGAAATTGATGAATTAATTTACCCCGAGTTGTCATTACTCGGCCAAACCGTAACACTTTATAACCAGGAAAACCAGCCGGTCACCGTTGCGGCAACACAAGTAGATGATTATATAGAAGCCGGTTGGACAACAGAGATGCAAGTAACCATGTATGCGCTCGATGGCAGAACGATGGTCGTTGCAAGCGCCGAGGTTCCGGCATATCAGGATGTCGGCTGGTATCTGACACCGGTAACCACCATGTACGCGCCGGATGGCAGAACAATGGTGGTAGAGCAAGACAAAGTTTATGCGTATACAAATGTAGGCTGGTATAGGACATACGCCGAAGCACAGGCTGCGAAGGCCCCGTCGTATTCGAGTAGCAATGCTCCGTCATATACAAGCGGCAATGATTATAGCTATGATTCCGGCTATAACAATCAGCCAAATTCCGGTGGTAGTGCCGTATACAGAACACCAAAAGGAAAGCGGTATCATTTCGACCCGAATTGTGGTGGGAAAAACAGTTATCAAACGACCTTGCAAAATGCGCAAAGTGCCGGTTTAACACCTTGTCAAAAATGTGCGCGGTAATAGCTGCGAGAGGTGGTCAAAATAAAAAAGTTTAAAGTATATGCGCTTTTATGCGTGTTGGTTTGTCTCTTCTCCTCGACCTTTGTTGCGGCAGCGGGGTATGATGCGGATGTTGTGGTCAGCATGCAAATCAACAATCCTATTATGGAGGTCAATGGGCAAAAAAGCGAAATAGACATCGGCAATAATACAGCCCCTGTTATAATAAACGGCAGAACGCTCGTCCCTATAAGAGCCATTATTGAGACCTTTAACGGGAATGTTTATTGGGATGAGGCTACGCAGGCTGTCACGCTGAAAATGGGGCAAGACAGTATCCTTTTGCAGATAAACAGTACAACGGCTTATCTTAATGGGTATGCATACACGCTGGATACATCGCCGCAAATCATTAACGGACGGACGATGCTGCCAATCCGTTTTATTGCCGAAGGGTTTAACCTTGGTGTGGCTTGGGATGGTAATGAACAAAGAGTGTTCATTATAAGAAATTCCTTTGATGACGAAGAATATCAAGAGTTAATGCGTATTTTGCCATCATATTCTGGCCAAGCATATGTATCAATCCATAACAATATTCCCTATTTTGAGGAGTATGAGATTATCAATGCTTCGTTTGAATATTACAGCAGTCTTGACGAGCTTGGCAGATGCGATGTAACTATGGCGTCTATATCCGAGGATATCATGCCAACCGGAGAGAGGGAGAGCATCAGCGCTGTAACGCCTACCGGTTGGAACAATAAGAAATATGATGTTGTAGAAGGCGGGTATATATATAATCGTTGCCATTTAATCGGATATCAGTTAACCGGCGAAAATGCAAATGAAAGAAATCTGATAACGGGAACAAGATATCTGAATATTAACGGGATGCTCCCTTTTGAAAACATGGTTGATGATTATATAGAAGTTACAGGAAACCATGTAATGTATCGTGTTACACCGGTGTTTACAGAAAATAATCTTGTGGCTGACGGGGTGTTAATGGAAGCCTATTCTGTGGAAGATAACGGCGCGGGTGTTTCTTTCTGCGTGTATTGTTATAATGTGCAACCCTCTGTATATATTGATTATAAATCGGGCGAAAACTATTTAGCCGGCAGCATGCCGACAGCCGGAGCCACATTTGTCCCCGAAAATACAACGCAACAAACGGTCCATAATGGGCAAAGCGTGTACAAAACACCCACGGGGAAACGATATCATCTGGACCCGGACTGCGGCGGTAAAAATAGCTATGAAACGACTTACAACGATGCCATAAGCGCCGGTCTTACGCCTTGCAAAAAATGCGCGAAATAAGCATACAAGGAGGATTAAAAAATAGCACTACGAAAGTAGTGCTATTTTTATGCGGTGTAGTTATTTTTCATATAGCGAAATCCCGTCTTCCCCGTCCGTTTCACGAAGGGAAACGCGTACAATCTCTGTTTTCGAGGTGGGGATATTTTTGCCCACAAAGTCGGGACGGATGGGAAGCTCCCTGTGCCCGCGGTCCACGAGCGTCGCCAGCTTTATTTTGGCCGGCCGGCCAAAGCGCATTAAAGCATCGAGTGCGGCGCGCGCGGTGCGGCCGGTAAAGAGAACATCGTCCGTTAAAATTACCTCTCGTCCCGTAATATCAAAAGGAATATGGCTTTCGGAAACCACAGGGTCCTCACCGGCTGACAGGTCATCGCGATACAAGGTGATATCCAAAACGCCAACCGGCACACGCACCTTTTCAAATTGCTCTATCAAATCGGCAAGACGCTCGGCTATTGGAACGCCGCGGGTTTTAATACCAATCAGGCAAAGCCGCGCAGGGTTTTCGGTGTTTTCCAGAATTTCATGGGCGATACGCCGAAGGCTCTTGCCTAAAACATTTTCGTCATATAGAAGAGATTTAAATTTCATATTGTTCCCCTAAAAAATTATTTTGCCTCCGCATGCGCCAGGTCCACAACTTCTGGGATGGGTGCCGAAATGCTTTCCATTTCGGCTTTTTTCAGATGCACAAGATATTCAATATTTCCCTTCGGGCCTTTTACGGGCGAAAAATCAAGGCCCAAAACGGCAAAACCGGTTTCCTTGGCAAAGGAAAGCACCGCCGCAATCACTTCCCGATGCGTTTCCTTATCGCGCACCACGCCGCCCTTGCCAACCTTCTCGCGGCCGGCTTCAAATTGCGGTTTTATCAAGCAGACCATTTCACCGCCATCCCGAAGGCGATGAAAGGCCACCGGCAGAACAAGGCGCAGGGAAATAAAGGAAACATCTACGCTGGCAAAGTCCACCGCTTCCGGGATTTCCGCCTCCGTTACATAACGGATGTTGGTGCGCTCCAGATTTACCACACGCTCGTCCGTGCGAAGCGACCAGGCAAGCTGACCATAGCCGACATCAATCGCGTAAACTCTGGCCGCGCCGTTTTGCAGCATACAATCGGTAAAGCCGCCGGTGGAGGCGCCAATGTCCATGCAAACAGCGCCCTCCAGCGAAATCGGGAAAGAGGCCATAGCCTTTTCGAGTTTCAGTCCGCCGCGGCTGACATACCGGAGAGAATCTGTCCGCACCAAAACGGTATCCTCGTCCGAAACCATTTGTCCTGCCTTATCGGCCTTTTGCTCGTTTATATATACCTCGCCCGCCATAATGACGGCCCGTGCCTTTTCGCGCGTGGCAACAAGACCTTTCTCGGTCAGATATACATCCAGCCTCGTTTTCATGCTTGTAAAATCCTTTCTGCTTCCGCCGCAAGACCGGCGGCATCCATTTTATAAAGCTGCATAAGCTCCTCTACCGTGCCTTGCTGGACAAATGTATCCGGGAATGCCGCGATGTGGATGCGACATTCGGAGTCCCCGAGCGCCGCCGCAATTTTTTCGCCGACGCCGCCGGGAGCCGTATTGTCCTCTATTGTCAGGATATGCCCTGTTTTTTCGGCAGAAGCACGCACCGTTTCTATATCCAGCGGCTTTGCCGTACGAAGGTCCAAAACCTCGGCCCGAATTCCTTTTTCTGAAAGAAGGTCCGCCGCCCGAAGGGCCGTGTGTGTCATGCGGCCGATAGCCGCCAGCGTAATATGCTCGCCATCCCGAAGCTTTGCCGCCTTGCCAAAGACAAAGGGCGGCGCCGAAAGCGGCGCGAGATGGCCGCGCGGGTACCGAATGGCAATAGGACCACGGTGCTCCTCTACTGCGTAGGCAAGCATTTCCGCCAAAGCGGTAAGGTCCGCCGGCGCCAGAACAGAAAAATTCGGGATATGCGTCAGGAAAGACAGGTCAAAAATGCCCTGATGCGTTTCGCCGTCGCTCCCTACAAGGCCGGCTCTGTCTACCGCCAGCACCACATGGTGATTGCCGAGCGCAATATCATGCACAAGCGAATCGTAGGCTCTTTGCAAAAACGAGGAATATACGCAAAGCACCGGCAAAGCACCGCCGCGCGCCATGCCGGCTGAAAAGGTGGCGGCATGCGCCTCGGCAATACCGGTGTCAAAAAACCGGGTGGGATATTTTTCCATAAAGGCATCAAGCCCTGTAGAGCTTGGCGTGGAAGGGGAGATGGCCACAAGACGGGGATTTCGCTCCGCCAAAGCCAAAAGCGTACGCCCAAAACGAGCCGAGCAGCTTTCCGACCGGGATTTTTGCGGTGAAACGGCATGATAGTCCGCCGGTGCCTCCTCCGCCGGTGCGTAGCCCTTTCCTTTTTTCGTCATTACATGCACAATGACAGATTGGGGAAGCTTTTTTGCCTCCTCCAGCGTGTGGCAAAGAAGACGGATATCGTGTCCGTCCACAGGCCCGAGGTAGCGGCATCCCAGCTTTTCAAACACAACGCCGGGCGTGATGCTGTATTTTAAAATGCGTTTTGCTTTTTGTATGGCCGCCGCGGTGGGCCGCCCGAGAAGGGGAATACGATAGAGTATATCGCGCGTTTCCCGCTTGATGGTGTAATAGGAGGCGCGGGTGCGGATTTTATTCAGATACTGCGAAAAGCCTCCCACAGCCTGTCCAATAGACATCTGATTATCATTCAGAATAATAATGACACGGTGCTTACAGTGGGCAATATGGTTGAGTGCCTCCATGGAAAGACCGCCGGAAAAGGAGGCATCCCCCACAACAGCAACAGACTCCCCGCTTGCCCCTTGTAAATCGCGTGCGGCCGCAAAGCCTAAAGCGACAGAAATGGCAGTAGAGGAGTGCCCTGTGTTAAAAACATCGTAGATGCTTTCTTCTGTTTTGGGAAAACCGGCAAGGCCGCCGAGCTTGCGCAAGGAAGAAAATTTATCGCGGCGCCCTGTCAGCAGTTTATGTACATAGCTTTGGTGTCCCACATCCCAAACGAGTTTATCCTCCGGTACCGAAAAGGTACGATGCAGCGCAAGCGTAAGCTCCACCACGCCGAGATTGGACGCGAAGTGGCCGCCTGTTTTGGGAACATTTTCAATTAAAAAGGAGCGGATTTCGCGGCTGAGTGCATCCAGCTGGGGATACGACATATCGCGAAGCGCCGCGGGGGAGTCTACCCGGTTTAAAAGTTCGTACATACTATTTCCTGCTTTTCTTAAATGTAGGAGAAAACAACGAGAGGAATTTGCCGATATAAAAAACAAACTGATTGCACTGATTAATAGCAAGCGTTTTCCCAAGAGCCTTGCCGCCAACGGTGATAGCCGATACGGTGCCGGTTACCATAAGGCTGGTAAGAAGCGCAGAAAACGAAAATTTCAAAACCAGCTGTGTGGCAATAAAGCTGCCCGTAGCCCCGCTGATAATGCCGCATATATCGCCCACCACATCGTTGCAGAAATTGGAAACCTTTTCGGCATTGCGGATAAGGCGGATGGATTGTATGGCACCGCGAACGCGGTTGGAGGCCATGGCATGAAAGGGCGATTCCGATGCCGTTGTGACGGCAATACCCAAAATATCAAAAATAACGCCGAGAGAAACGATGCAGAGCAAAATGAAAAAGGCAATCGTTATCGCCACATTCCCTAAAAGGGAGGTGGTGAGAACGGTAATCGACACAGAAAGAAAAAAGGTTAGAAGCACCGTCGTTAAAATCCAGGAAAAACTGACTTTCCTCTTTAGCGTATGGGCGCTTTTCACCTTTATTTTTTTTCGTTTTTTAGGCGCATCGTCATGCACGGCAGGTTCTCCTTATAAAAGAAAAAGTTGGTGGCAGAATACGGAGTAAATTTTGCGGCATAGGTCCGGGATGGATTTCCCGCTTCCGTGCCCGTGCGTCGCCACTCCGGGCCGTTTCCGATTAAACGGAAGCCAAGCCTTTTGCTTAATCCGGATTGCCACTTAGTCCGCACTGCAATCCTCCGTATCCCTCGCAAAGGAACAGCCTAGGAGTTTTCCTCAACAGTCAAACCGATTCTTAGCCTTTTTTGCAGATAGGATTTCAAACAGCAATATCTCCGCTTTGTTGGCCGACAAAGCGGGGCCTGAACCGTTATCCTTCATATCCACGCAAGGCAGGCTACTCTGTCCACAGCGCCCGAAGGTACCGCATGACAGGTTTACTCCTACGCCGTACTTCTTTCCGTTGCCCACAAGGGACAAGCAGAGGGAGAAGCACGCACGCAGGTCTCCACGGAAAAGGGGTCAACGCTCGCATGCCATTGCGAATCGCCCCTAAACCTTAACCCCCAGCATCGACCCCCGACTGGGCGTCGAAAGCCAACACCAGGAACTTCATCGATATGCCCTTCTACGGATTTTTAGGCCCGTCCTGGGAATCGGCATCCTGACTAGGATACTGCACCACCCTGCATAGTATATCATAACTTTTCTGCTTTGTCAAATCCGCGCGAAAGATTTTATGTCTGCGGTCGCATCAGCCACAAGCCGAAAAGCCTTATTTTTTGCGTCCTACAACGGCGCGTGTGTTTCCGCCGAGGTCGCAGAGCACTTCGATATCTGTAAAACAGGCTTCCATAAGCGCGGCCACCGCCTCGCTTTGCGTATAGCCGATTTCAAGGCCCAGCCAACCGCCATGAGAGAGGGCCGCGGCGGCTTTTTCGATAATGACGGGGTAAAACACAAGACCGTCCGCACCGCCGTCCAGAGCAAGGCGCGGTTCAAAATCGCGGACATCGGTTTTAAGCCGCGCGATAACATCGGTTTCAATATAGGGGGGATTCGATAAAATCAGGTCAAAGTGCCCCCTAAGTGCATCCTTTAAGATATCCAGCTGTAAAAATGCGGCATCTACCCCGTGCCTCGCCGCATTTTTTTGCGCTACCAAAAGAGCCTCTTCTGAAATGTCCGCAAGGGTCAGGGACGCTACCGTTATATTTTTCGCTGTGGCAATGCCGATGCAGCCTGTGCCGCAGCAAAGGTCCAGCACCCGTTTGTCCTCCGCCTTCCCGATGGCCCATTCCACCAAGGTTTCCGTATCGGGACGGGGAATGAGGGTGTTTGCATTTACGACAAAGGGAAGAGAAAAAAACTCTTTTTCGCCGAGAATATATGCCATGGGACAGCCTGTTTTCCGCTTTTCGCAAAGGGGAATAAAAGCGGCCTGTACCTCTTCTGGCACAGGCTCGTTATACATAAACAGCAGTTTTTCCCGCGGAATCTCCAAAAGATAGGAAAGAAGCACCTCTGCGTCCAGCCGCGGAAGGCCGGATGCCTGTAAGAACTCGCGGATTACCATTTGTCGTCCTCCGGATTGCCTGTCAGCGTTTCGGAAAGCGCCAGGATGGCACATTCAATCTGGCCGTCATCCGGCTCTATGGTCGTGATATGCTGCAGCCATACACCGGGGGCAGAAATCAGGCGCGTCAGACGCGAGTCATGCCGGCCGGCAAATTTAATCAGCTCATAGCCAACCCCCGTCACAACCGGCAGCGTGAGTAATTTAATAGCCGTTCGCAAAAGCGGGGAGGTAGCGGTAATGAACATGGAAATCACAATGCCTACCAAAAGCACCAATATCAGGAAGGAGGTGCCGCAACGCGGGTGAAAACGGCGCATCTTCCGCACATTCTCCACCGTAAGCTCCAGTCCCTCTTCATAGCAGAAAATCGTTTTATGCTCCGCACCGTGATACATAAAGGTACGGCGCATATCCTTCATCAGGAGCATGGCGGACATATAGCCGACAAAAATGACAATGCGAAGGACACCCTCAAAAACGGCGCGCCAGACACGCGTGTCTATCGCCGGCACAGCACCGGCTAAAAGACGAAACAGAAAAGAGGGGAGATACAGGAAAAGACCAATGGAAAGCGCAAGTGCCAAAACCACGCTGAAGGTCATGAGAACGCCCATGAAAAACTTGTTTTTCTTTTCATCCTTTTTCTCTTCCGGTTCCTCAAGGCCCGCAATTTCCGCCGAGCGCATCAGGCATTTATAGCCAAAGCGGAGGGAATCTATCATATTGAATATGCCGCGGATAAAGGGGAGCTTTAAAATTTTGGGGAGATTGGTTCCCTTTGTAGGCCATTTTTCCAAAATAATTTCTCCCTCGGGATTGCGGACAGCCATAGCCGTCGTTTTCGGACCGCGCATCATAACGCCCTCAATCAGCGCCTGTCCGCCAATGCTGGTTTTATGGGTAGCTTTTTGCATATCATTTAGCTCCTTTGTGTCGGGAAAACATCCTTTTTCTTTAGTATAACAGAAATGCGGGGGTTGCACAAGTGAAATTTTATGAATTTACAATTTTTTCAAATTCAGGGAGCGGCGCCGCAATAAGGCTATGCACAAGGTAAGAAGAGGCAAGAGCATTTCAAAAATGCCAAAGCCGAATGCGCCCACTGTGCGGAACCAATCCGGCAGGGTAATGCCTGTAGGAAAAAGGTACATGGCGGCCAGTACGGTGATAATGGAAATAGCCAGAATACCGAGTCCTCTTTTTTGCAGGGGCCTTCCTATTGTGTCCTCTATGCTTCGCAGCACCGCGCAAAAGAGAACGCTCATTTTAAACACGCGCATGACAATCAGGATAAAGGCAAACACAATTTCAAGGCGGGAGAACACATCCATCAGGTGGATAAGCCGCACGGCCTCGTAGGTTGGCTCTGTCAGGTAGGAAAGGGAAATACCCAGTACCGCAATATCCCGCAAAAAAGTGATAAGGAGATAGAAGGCGCCGAGAAGGAGCCCCCAAAAAAAGCTTTTCCTGACATCTGCCTTTTTATCGGCATACGGCAAAAGAATGAAAAAGACAATAATTTCGCAAAAAGGGGCCGTGGCCAGTACGAAGGAACCCTTTACATAGGCGGAAAGACCCAGCTGCAGCGCCGGCAGAAAATTGTAGAGATGCACATCGGGAAGAAGCATGAGGGAATTGATAATGAGCGCCGTACACATCAGGACAAAAAACAAAAAAGCATTCCGAAGGACGATGGCAATGCCGCTTTTGGCGGCGAGTGCACAGGTGATGGCTAAAAGGGACATCACAACCACCGTCGGAGTTTCGGGCATAATATAGCTCGTGAAAAAGTCGCCGAGATTGCGCAGACTCACCGCCGAAAAAGCCATACAAAAGAGCGTATAAAAAAGGTTAATCAGGCGGCCGAGGGATGCACCGTATACAAGAGAGTGGATTTGCAAAAGCCCCTGCCCCGGGAATTTTTGCATCAGGGCCGTATACAGGAGGACGACCAGAAGGCTGAGCGCCAGCGCCAGAAGGGCCGTCAGCCAGGAATCCTGATGTGTGATTTGCGTGATGAAAACCGTAAAGAGAGAGGAGCCGCCAATAAAGGTGGCAATTCCGAACATAAGCTGGCGTGTGGTAAACATACTCTTTCTCCTTTTTATTTTACGGGTCTTCCGATTCTACCCGCGGAATCCATCCGTGTTTTCACTTCAATACGGACCGGCATATCGCAAAAATCCATATCCTTCATCTGTGCCCAGAGCTTCGGATGATACCGGTACAAAACATCGGAAAAGCCAAACACATCCGCGCGGAGCGCTTTGCTCTTTTCTATGGCGGCGCGGATTTCCCCTTCAATTTCGCCGGCAAAGGCGCCAAGAAGAGCATTTACGCCTTCCTCCGTTGTGAAATTACTATCGCCTCTTTCGCTGGTGAGAGAGCCGAAGGCATGGGCGCGGATACACATCGTAACCTCGCCCTTTTCGTTTACCTCGGGGCGTATGCTTCCGCCGGCGCGCGTGACTTCAATGCCGGCCTTCTCGCCTTCTGCCTCCACCATAACAACGCCTTGCTTCGCATCATCGGTTGCCCAGAGAAAGCCGCGCGTTTCCCGTTCGTCAAGCTCGCCTATCATTTTATCCTCCAGGAAAACGGCCGTTCCCGTCATGTGCAAAACTTCTTCGCCGTCGGTCTTTTTGATTTCGATAATGGGTATCAGCGCCGCGCTTCGGTTTGCGGCCACACGATTCATAAAGTCTAAAACCGTAACGGGCATGCCGGTCGAAAGCTGCTTTTGCGTCAGAATAAGGTCGTGGATATGCAGCGCGGGGATGCTCTGGAAACCGGTTTCCACCTTTAAAACATCCGCACCCTTTCCGCGAACGACTAAAAGGTGCATATCGAGCCTGAGCTCATGGTCGCGGAGGAAAAAGTCCATGTAATTCCCAAGCCCCTTTTTGGCGATGTCCTCGCCGAAGAGAACGACATAATTGTGCGCCATATAAAGGCGCGCACCGGATTTTGTGACGGAGTTCCGTATGGCAGGGAAAACATATTCACCCTCCGAGGACAGGTTTAGATAAGGCTTTTGTCCGCCGCTGCCTTCCTTGCCCTCGCTGGCGCTGGCAATGGTGCGCGTGTTGGCAATCTGGGCGGTGATTTCAATTTCGTCATCCTCTTTTCCCTCGTCAACGGCGAGGCCCATTACAATAGCGATTTTTCCGATTTCCCGGCGGTTCCAGCAGCCGCAAAGGGAGGTGCAAAGGCAAAGCGACAAAACGACCAAAAGTATTTTTTTCATGAGGACTCCTTTCCGGATGCAGGCTTTTGGCGGCGGGGATTACGCCGGGCAAGGAGAGAGGGGCGCGTAAGAAGCCAGCGGTGCGGCAAACGAAGAAGCGCATCCTTGTTGTCCGCCGGATGAAACGGTGCTACAGGGGCGAGGTACGGGACACCAAAGGAGGAAAGCACCGTAAGATGCAGCAAAAGCAATAAAAGACCAAGTGTCAGACCAAGCCCGCCAAAGATGCCGGCTAAGAGCAGAAACAGGAGACGGAGCACCATGGAGGCGTTCGCCTGCGCCGGTGCGGCAAAGGCGGAAACGGCCGTGATGGCTACCGCAATGACCATGGGCGCACCAATGATACCGGCCGAAACGGCTGTTTCGCCGATGATAATGGCGCCCACCATGCTGACGGCCTGCCCGGCGGGACGGGGAAGGCGTATGCCGGCCTCCTTCAGAATTTCAAATACCACAATCATAAGAAAAGCCTCTATAACGGCCGGAAAGGGGGTGTTACCCTCTGCGGCCGCCATGGACAGGAGAAGCTCTGTGGGAATAAGCTCCTGATGAAAGGTTGTCAGCGCCACATACAAGGGAAGGGCCAGAAGGCTTATAAAAAAAGCCGTAAGGCGCACAATGCGAAGGGCAGAGGCATAAAGGGGAGCAATATAATAATCCTCTGCCGTCTGGAAGCTTTCCATGAAAAAGGTGGGAACGGTCAGCACATAGGGAGAACCGTCCACCACAACGGCCACCCGGCCCTCCAAAAGCTTTCCGGCCACGGCGTCGGGCTTTTCGGAGCTTGCGACGGTGGAGAAGAACGGAGAGCCGCCGTCGGAAATGTATTGCTCCACATAGCCGGAGTCAAGAATACCGTCTGCCTGGATTTGGGAAAGACGCTTTCGCACTTCTTCCACCAAATCGGGGTCGGCAATATTACGGACATAGGCTATCGTAACCGCCGTGTTTGTTTTTTCACCGATGGTTACTGTTTCCAGAGTGAAAAACGGGCTTTTGATTTTCCGCCTTAAGAGGGCGGTGTTTGTCCGCATATTTTCCACAAAGCCTTCCCGCGGGCCACGCAGCACCGATTCGGTTTGCGGGTCCTCAATGCTGCGCTGGGGATATCCGCGGGCATTGATAACCAGCGCGCCTGGGATACCGTCAATAACGATAACGGCATCCCCGGCCAAAACGCCTTCCACCAGCTTTTCGTAGGTTTCATAGACGCGGCTTTCGCCCGCCGTCATGTAGCGGCTTTGAATATCCTCCATCGAGCGAGGCGCCACATTCGGCTCATTTCCGAGAAAACTGCCGTACATGAGCGGATTTATAATTTCCAGCGCCAGCCTATCGGCACGCGTCAAGCCGTCAATGCAAATCATGGCGGCCTTCGTGCGGCTTTGCCCGAAGGAAAAGCGGCGCATAATCACATCGGTACTGTCGCCGAATATATCCTTTAAAATAGTCAGGGTAACCTCCAGATGCTTTTCCACTCGCATATCCTGCCAAGGGGTTTTATCGATGCCCGGGGCATCCAGGCGTTTGTGGTAGGCATTTAAAAGAGCAGTTATTTTTTTCATGTTTTTTCCTTTCTGTGGTACAGAAATTGAAACGGACAGAATTACACCTCTTTGTATATTTTCCCATTGGCTTTATTTTTATACCGCCTTTTCGTATGTATAAATGCCGAAAAACAGGCAAAAACAGAAAGGAGAGCGAAAAATATAAAAAAATTTAGAAAAATGCTTGACAAAAGAGAGAGGGTATGGTATTATATTTCATGCGTCATGAAGCGCTGGTGTAGCTCAATTGGCAGAGCAGCTGATTTGTAATCAGCAGGTTGCGGGTTCGAGTCCCATCACCAGCTCCAGGCATTTTGGAGGGGTTCCCGAGTGGCCAAAGGGGGCAGACTGTAAATCTGTTGTCAGTGACTTCGGTGGTTCGAATCCACCCCCCTCCACCAGTAAAAAACCCTTGTCAGCATGACAAGGGTTTTTGCTTTTGCAAAAGGTGTTTTCCGGATGTGGCATCAGCGTGCATAAAAAAGAGAGAAACCATGAATATTAGCTGCACGCTGAGATTCATGTTTTTTTATGTATGGGAGTTATGGTATGAATGTAAAAAAGTTTTTTACAATTTTGCTTCTGGTTCTTTTGGCGGCACTCGCCGCTTTTGGCGGGATTGTGGCGGCCTGGATTACCAGTCATCCTTTTGAAATCGGGGAGCACGGTAACGCCCTTGCTGAGATTTCTGCAAACGGAATTGTGAACTTTCTCGTCGTCGGCAAGGACCATGTGGGTTCCAATACCGATGTTATCATGGTAGCTTCTCTCAATCCAAAGGCCAACAAGGTATCTATTTTGTCCATCCCGCGCGATACGCGGGTGTATGTAAACGGGAACCGCAAGATTAACTCCGTTTACAGCTATGCCGAGGCACGGGGGATGAAGAAGGAGGAAACGCTCATCAACACCGTTTCGGATATAACAGGGCTTCCCATTCACTATTTTGCCGTCATCAATCTACGCGCCTTCCGCGAGATTGTGGACGAGCTTGGCGGTGTAGAGTTTAATGTAAAACGCCCGTATCATTATGACGACCCGTATCAGGATTTGCACATTCACATTGAACCGGGATGGCAGGTGCTGGACGGTGAAAATGCCGAAGGTCTCATTCGTTATCGTCATGATTATCTGATGGGGGATATTGAACGGCTGGGGGTACAGCAGGAGTTTATTTCCGCCCTTATAGAGCAAAAGCTGCAGATAAAATATATTTCCAAAATTCCTGCCGTGTATGATAAGGTGACCGACCATGTTGTGAGCAATTTGAAGGTAAGCGATTTAATCGGCTATGCCAAGGAAATCCTTGGCAGCGAGATGGAAACGCATATCCTGCCGGGCACTACCGGTACGGAAAGCGGCTACTGGATTCAAAATGATGCCGAAACGAAAACCCTTATCCGCGAAAAATTTGGATATACTGACGAAAACTAAAAAAACACTTGCATTATTTCCGGATTTAGGGTATAATTACAACGATTATGTGAAGAGGAATAAATTATGGATAAATTTCTGAAAATAGTGGCGGTTCTTCTATGCTTTGCCGCGCTGATGGCGTTGGGAGGATGTGCGCTCCGCCGAGAATCTCCGGCGCCGAAGACCGTTTTACCCGTAGAGGAGTCAGAAGAATTTGTTTTGGAGGAGGGTAAACCTGTGCATGTAACCATTACGATAACAGATGGGGTAGCCATGAAGCTGGAGCTTTATCCGGACAAGGCACCCAAAACCGTTGCTAATTTTGTAAAGCTGGCAAGCGAGGGCTTTTATGACGGCCTGACTTTCCATAGAATTGTAAAGGGCTTCATGATTCAGGGTGGCGATCCGGAGGGAACCGGGCTTGGTGGCTCGGATGAAACGATACCGGGCGAATTTGCCGCAAATGGTTTTGCGCAAAACGATATTTCGCATGTGCGCGGTGTTATTTCCATGGCGCGTAGCTTTGACCCGAACAGCGCCAGCTCCCAGTTCTTTATTGTACACGGGGATTCAACCTTCCTGGACGGGAATTATGCTGCGTTCGGCAAGCTGATAGAAGGGTATGAGGTTCTGGATGCACTCGCAGAATGTCCCGTACAGGGTGAAACACCTTTGGCCAAACCGGTGATTAAATCCATCACCGTTGAATAAAATAAATGGAGGTATGGCAAAATGGCAGTAAAAGTAGGTATTAACGGATTCGGCAGAATCGGCCGTCTGGTTTTCAGAGCGGCAATGGAAACGGGCAAGGTGGATGTTGTTGGTATCAACGACCCGTTCATCGAT
>JAZSLT010000030.1:0-6608 GCA_045535515.1 Clostridia bacterium
GAGAAAAGGAATTTATATCATATCGCAACGGAACGAAGTGGAGTTATATCGAATTTGCGAGAGCAAATATATCGCACGAGCGTTAGCGAGTATATCGCCAAAATATTTGTGCATCTATTATGTAGCCGAAAGCCAGAAAAAAGACATTTTTCGACAAAGCAAAATGTCTTTTTTCATCGATATAAACTCTTGCGAGATTTTCGAGATGTCCTCTAGACTCGATATGCGCTGACGCACTCGATATGTCGCTAACGCGACGCGATTTACATCATATTGAGTTTGAGAAAAGCGAAAGATGAGGTTACAAGTACCGCTTATCCCACGACGCTACGATTGCTACATGAACATTTTAGGATTATTTGTCCGTTCAAGAAGATAATCGACCGAGACTTGAAAATAGTCGGCAAGCAGGATTAGTTCAGTGATACCCGGCTCGCGGTCCCCTGTTTCATAGCGACTGATTGTGTTTTGACTCAGGTTTAAATCCATTGCTAGTTTTAATTGCGATATATTTTTCTTTTTTCGGAGTTCCTTTAATCTCATAAAAACACCTCTTGACAATATTATCCCAAAGTGGTATAATAAATTATCCCATTATGGTATATTTAAAAACAAAGGAGATGTGTTTATGCAAATTGATGCGATTTTACAACTAAAAAAACTATTAGATGAAGGAATTATTTCTCAAGAAGAGTTTGAAAAAGAAAGGGAAGCGTTGCTTTCAAATAGAAAACGGAAGAATAATAAAGGACTCATAGTGGGAATTGCATGTGTAGTGGTTTTGTGCGTTATGATTATTGGGTCAAACTTTGGCAACACAGACTCCGATTCAATTGCCGGTGTTGTGCCGACGGAGGAAGTATCAAGAGTTCCGCAAGAGTTTTCGGGGGATTTTCCGATTTCCGTTCATGGCAGAATGTACGATAATATTATAGGAATGCCGGAACTCAGTATATCCTTATCTAATATCACGGAAAAAAACATTTCTGCCATAAAAATATATTTTTCGCCCACGGATGTTTATGGCGCAGAAGTGTCGGGAATCTTTACAACAAACCATTTATATACCGACAATACAATTTTAGCGGGGACGACAGTTTCGAAAGCCTGGCAAATGTTGGATTCTTCAATTAAAGCCGGCGATGTTTATGTATATAGTATATATTTTGAAGATGGAACTGAGTGGGGAAACAAGGATGCCGCAACAAGCGACATTAAAAAATACGGGTACAAATTTAAGGTAAAATATTAACTAAAAAAGGAGACAAACAAAATGAATAACAGAAGTAAAACGCTTTTTGTTGCTACAGTATTAGCTACATTGTATGTAGTATATTTAATTTCGTACTTTTTTGGGGGTGTTGCATCCAGCGATGGGGCAGAAGCGGTCGGCGGTGCCATTGCGACGGCACTTGTCATGCCACACATGATTATGTTTTTGATTGGCGTTGTGTTTGGCTGGCTTGGGCTAATGACCAGAAAAACATGGGCGGCGTTAGTGGCTGCAATTATGTATTCGGTTGGAACATTGTTTTTCCTTGCTTATTTTATGTTTGGCGTGCCGCTTTTAATTCTTGGGTTTGTCGGATACAGCAAGCAGAAAAAAATAAATCAAGGCAATTAATATCGTTCTTTTTTCCAAGTAGACCATTTCAAAATATATACATATCATAGAAATAAATACCTCCATTTCTGGGGGTATTTATTTTGATTAAAACCTACCTCCCGATGGAACAAATGCACTTTCTTGGACGAAAGCTTGTTTCAAAAGAACAAAGACGGCTTTGCCGGAACATCATTCCGGTCTTTCGGATGCAAAACGATGCTGCGCTAAAGAGCAAATAGGGTTATGCTTTGCAGCCATACCCTCCCCCTCGCAAAAGCGGTCGCTCCGCTATAGTTGAAAGTTGACACGCACACAGAAATATGATATACTTTACAAAGTTAGCATTTCTTTGCTGCAGCGCGGCGAGGGAAGAGGAGGATAAAATGAACGAGAAAAACATTGTTAGGATAAAGGACATATACAGCGGCAAGCCGGACGCGCGTGATGAGGCAACGCTCGGCGGAGATAGTTTCCTGAAATCTTATGTTATGCCGCCGAATTTTGACTTAAACGGCCTTCTTTACGGCGACAAATGCCTTATCACCGGATATAAGGGCACAGGCAAAACGGCGCTTCTTCTCTTTCTTGCAAATGAATTTAAGAAAATAGATGAGATTACGCGCACTTCATTTATTCTCTTTAAGTCCGACTTTGACAATCGCAAGCGCGATGAATGGGCGAAGACGATGACGGTGGACCGTGAGGGTTTTCTCTCTCTGCCTGACTTCTCTGCCATGTGGCGCTGGCACCTTTTTCTGCAGATAGTAGAAGATAACGAGGCATACAGTGGCCAGCTCTTTGTCGCGGATGAAGCATGGGAAAAGTTTTCCTCTCTCGTTCTTTCCCTTGTGCCAAAGGGGCAGAAGAAACGCTCGCACATCGGCGGCGGAAAAATTGTTTTCGGAATTCCCTTGCTCGGCGGACTCATCAATCCGCAGATGGAGATTGCGCTTGAAAACAGCGAAATTGCTTCCACGAACTTTTTTGACCTCATAGATGAAATGACGGACACCTTCCTCACCCTTACAAGAACGGAAACGCCGTACTATCTTTTCCTTGACGAGCTGGAAGCCTTCTACGGCGATACGGAAATATTCCAGAGAGATTTGCGCCTGATTCGTGACCTCATTCTGGAAGCAAAGGCTATGAACATGCTCTTCTACCAGGCGGGGATGAATAAGACCAAGATAGTCTGCGCGGTGCGAAGTGAAATTGTAAACAGTATAAATCGCTATATTGAATCGAAGGAAGTCAATAAGGTTGTGGACGGATTTGACTGTCCGATTATCTGGGACTACAACACAACCGCTTCCTTCAAGCATCCGATAATGGAGATACTGTTAAAGCGTATTGCGCTAACGGAGGAACAATGTGGCGCCGTGCCGGAAACGGGGGAACCCGTAGAGAAAAGATGGTTTCCGGAGAGGGTGAACGGGTCTGACCCTGTTTCCTACATACTCAACCATAATTGGAGCAAGCCCCGTGATATTGTAAGACTGATTTCGGCAGCCCAAGACAGCCTGCATTTTGAAGCCACCTCGTTTACACAAGCTGTATTTGAATCCTGCCTGCCCAAGTACGCGCGCAATAGCCTTGCAGAGCTGCGCGAGGAGCTGCGTGCTCTTTACAGTGCGCAGGATATCGACGATATTTTCAACTGTTTCACGGGATTTGTGGACACCTTCTCGCTTGACCAGCTTCGGGAGCAGGTGGCGACCTATTTTCCGCACACGGTTTTGGCCACGCGCACGCTCGATGTGCTTTCCGACTTGTACAGACTCGGCATTATTGGAAATGTAAACCCGGCTTTACACAGATACCGCTGGCAGTATCGCGGTGACGACCGGATTATCCTTACGGGCGATTGGCTTATTACCATCCACCGCGGTTTGCGCAAGGCGCTATCCACAACGGAATATAAGGCGGCTGCAAAGAACGCAAAAACGCCGGCCGATGCGGCGGTGCCTTTCGGTCTTAGTGCCAACCCCGGCCTTGTTGGAAGCAGCGTCACTCTTACAGATATTAGTACCGCGCCAAACGGCATCAAGGGCGTGTTTGACGGAAATGTGGGGACGGTTTCGCGGCGCCGTCTGGGCAGTTTGCCGCCGGCTATGTTCTGCGGGGGCACCCTTTCGGTAAGGGTGCTGGGACTAAACCCCAACGGCGGAAGCTATGAGCTGGAACCCACCATAAATCCGCCGATGCCTTCACAGGAATTCACCCTTTCGCAGCTTCATTTTACAGCAAATCGTGGCATTCGCGGTATATTTGGTACGCCGCCGGCAACACGCGTTGGAACCATTTCACCGAAAAGGTGGGCATCCCTCGGTATAGGGGAGGACATCTCCGAAATTGCTTTGCGTTGCCATGTGGTGGGCAAGAACCAGGTCGGCGAGAGCTATGCGATGGAGCCCGTTGAAGAAGACGCTGTGCGCATTGTACCCTCTACGGCGCCGGCGGCAAGCTCTGCGCCGATAGATGCGCCCGACTTTGATGCCGTCTACGAGCTTCGCAACCTTGCGCGAAACACGAACGGCGGCATAACCGGTGTTTTCGGCGATAAGAATTGGGTTGGCACGGTATCCAAGCTCCGCCTTGCGGCGGCAGAAATAACATCCTTTGAAAACCTTACCGTTTTGCATGTACGCGTGGACAAGAAAAATCCGATGGGCGAAAGCTACGCGATGTCGCTGATTGCAGAGGATGAGGAATAGTCTCAGGGGCAGAGTTTCCTTTGAAAAAAGCACTTCACACGAAGTGCTTTTTGTGTTATTCACTAATTCCGGCCGTGAAATTTGATGCAAAATGATGAATAAATAATAATTGATTTTCAGAATGGGAGATGGTATAATAGAATTGGGAAATGTCGGATAATATACCAGACGAAAGACAGAGAACATAGGGAGAAAAGGAGAGGAAATATGTTATCATCGCAAGATATTATGCAGCTCGTGCAGAGCCTTATCTGGCTTTTGGCCGGCGTTGGCGTATTTATTGTCGGCATGAATTTTATGGGCGATGCGTTGGAGAGAAGTGCCGGAACGGGCATGAAGCGCATGCTCGAAAAAATAAGCAACAACCGTTTTTCGGGTGTCGGCATCGGTGCGGGGGTAACGGCGATTATCCAAAGCTCGTCGGCCACCTCGGTTATGGTTATCGGTCTTGTAAATGCCGGCGTTATGACGCTTATGCAGGCAACTCCGATTATCATGGGCGCCAATATCGGTACAACGATTACCGGCGTTTTGGTTGCACTTAAAAATGATTATTTCAATATGGCGATGTATCTTCTCGCCTTTGCCGGTGTCATGATGGGCTTTTCCGAAAAGGAAAAAGTAAAAATAGCCGGCAGCCTTTTCTCGGGTCTTGGCCTCATATTTGTCGGCCTTAATGTTATGAGCAGCGAGCAGGCGTTTGGAAATCCGCTCGTGGAAAATATGTTCACCGAAGTTTTCAAGGTCATGGATTTTCCGCTCCTTTTAATTTTAATTGGTGTTATTTTCACGGCACTTATCCAAAGCTCCTCGGCCGCCACGGGTGTTGTGATTACCATGGTGGGGACGGGGGTTTTGCCACTCGGCCTTGCGCTATTCATTATTCTCGGCGCAAATATCGGAACCTGTGTGACGGCGCTTTTGGCCTCGGTCGGCGCTAACGCCAATTCCAAAAGAGTGGCGCTTATCCACTTTACCTTTAATTTCATAGGAACGGCGTTGTTCACGGCGATTATCTGGATTTTCAAGGAGCCGGTGGTAAACCTTCTCGTTTCCCTGTTTCCCGAAAACGACCCGATGTCCCTCCAGATGCGCGTTTCCGCCTTCCATGTCATTTTTAATGTGACTACTACCTGCGCCCTGCTTCCGTTTGTAAAACAGCTTGTCAATTACTCCTGCAGAGTTATCAAGGACAAGAAGGAAGCGGACGACACCCTGTCTCTGAAACATGTGGACGCAAGACTTTTGTCCACGCCGCCCGTTGCCCTTATGCAGGTAAAGAAGGAAATCAGCTACATGATGTCTTTGGTGGAGGAAAACACACGCATCTGCTTTACGGCCATGGATGCGGGCAACGCAGAGTATCATGACCGGATTTGCCAAAACGAAGCGGTCATTGACTTTACGAACAGCGCGCTGACGGACTTTTTAATCCGCCTGTCTGCAGAGGTCGAGGGAAGCGAAGAAAAGATTATCGGTTCCTACTTCCATGTGTTAAATGACCTGGAGCGTATTGGTGACCATGCCGAGAATTTCCATGAAATTGGTCTTGAGATGATAAAGAAGGAAATTGCGTTCTCTGAAAAGGCGCTTGGCGGCATTACGGCCATGCGTGACAATGTGATGCGGATGCTGGAGATTGCCGCAAATACCTTCCGTACACTGCAAAAGGACGAGCTTTTAGAGCTGACGCGGCTGGAAAACGAGGTGGACGGCATGAAGAAAGAGCTGATTGCCAGCCACTTTGCCCGCCTTGCGGAGGGTAACTGCAGCGTCGATGTAAGCCCGTACTATTCTTCCGTTATTACGGGCCTTGAAAGAGTGGCCGACCATCTTGTCAATGTCGGCTACAGCGTTGTAAACCCGACAGGCTCGCAGAAATAAATAAAAAACCTAAAAGCTTATGCCGAGTGTTCTTAAGGACACTCGGCAGTTTTATTCGCTCATCGCGAGTGGTATTGCCTACGGCAGTTTTTGGCGAATAAAATACCACTAAAACGATAGTTTTAATAACACTTTTGATTTATCAAAAATATCACTTGAAAAGTAGCAAATTTACAGTATAACAATTACAGAGGTGATAATAATGGCGGATAGCGTTTTAAGAGATAAAGCCAAACAATTTGCAAAAGAATGGGATAGATTCGGGGGCTCGCCATGACTTCTGACATAGCATCCTCCAAAACGGGCATATAACGAAAAGCGCGGAATAAAAAATTCCAGCCGTGAAATACTATGCTTGTGGCAAATTTCAGCAGCCCGAAACATAGCGAGGAGGAAAAATATGA
>JAZSLT010000032.1:0-13571 GCA_045535515.1 Clostridia bacterium
TCGCCCATGCCGAGAATGCGGGACGCAAGCCTGTCGGGGTAAAACGGCTCAATATCCTGTAGCTTCTCCCCGATACAAGAAAATTTTATCGGTTTGCCCGTTACGGCCTTTACGCTCAGCGCCGCACCGCCGCGGGTGTCACCATCCATCTTCGTTAAAATAACGCCGTCAATGCCGACCTGGTTGTTAAAGCCTTCGGCGATATTTACAGCATCCTGCCCCGTCATAGCATCGACTACCAGAAGGATTTCCGTCGGCCGGACGGCCGCGCGCATACGCACAAGCTCATCCATCAGCGCCTCGTCCACCTGCAGACGCCCCGCCGTATCGAGGATAACTGTATCAAACCGCGAAAGGTCGCATCCTTCGACGGCTTCTCTGGCAATTTCCACAGGGTCCTTCGCGTCTTCCCTGGAGAATACGGGAACGCCCACCTGCTCGCCCACCACCATCAGCTGTTTTATGGCGGCCGGACGATAAATGTCGCAAGCGACTAAAAGCGGTTTTTTCCCTTGCTTTTTCAGATAACCGGCAAGCTTTGCGCTCGTTGTGGTTTTACCGGCACCGTTTAGCCCCACCATCATAAATACCGTGGGGAGTTTCGGCGAAACGGCGAGCTTTGACTGGGCACCGCCCATCAGCTCTACCAGCTCGTCACGAACAATTTTTATAATCTGCTGGGCCGGCGTAAGGCTCTCCAGCACATCCGTACCGACCGCCTTTTCGCTGACCGTTTTAATGAAATCGCGGGCAACCTTGAAGTTTACATCCGCCTCCAAAAGAGCCAGACGCACCTCGCGCATCGCGTCCTTAATATCCTTCTCGCTGACGCGCCCTTTGCCGCGGAGCTTTTTAAATACTGTTTGCAGTTTATCGCCTAAGCTTTCAAATGCCATTTTCTTCCCTTTCCATGAGGCGCGCGAGCGCTTCGCCGGCTTTTACAAGGCTTTCCGCCGGTTTTTCTGCCGCCCGGATGGCCTCTACCATCTCCTCCGCCGCCCCGTACAGCGCGGCGTGACCCAAAATGCCTTCCATTTCCAGAAGCCGTTTCTCGCCCTGCAGAATTACGCGGTGGACGCATTGGCGCGTTACGCCGAACTCCTGCGCAATCTCGCCGAGAGAATAATCCATATTATAATACATATCCAGCGCTTCCCGTTGCCGCCCCGTAAGGAGCTTGCCGTAAAAATCAAGAAGGTAGCCAGTTGTTAAATTCTTTTTCATAGCCCATTTTCCTTGCCGCGCGGCATTTGCTTTTCCCCGGTGTAAAACAAAAAATGTTTACAGCGTTGTTAGTATACACAATTTCTCCCGTTTTGTCAAGCTTTTTTTGAAAATTTATGTAAAAAAGGCACGGCCGGGGTGCGGCTGTGCCTTCTGAAAGGGTTACTTTAGTATCTTCTTTAAAAATTGTCCTGTGAAGGAGGCCGGATTTTCGGCCACCTCTTCGGGCGTGCCCGCGGCAATCAGCCGGCCGCCGCCGTCGCCGCCCTCGGGGCCCATGTCGAGAATATAGTCGGCCGTTTTAATCACATCTAAATTATGCTCGATGACAATGACCGTATTGCCGCCCTCCACAAGCCTTTGTAAAAGCTCCACAAGGCGGTGCACATCGGCCATGTGCAGACCGGTTGTCGGCTCGTCGAGAATATACACCGTCCTGCCGGTGCTGCGTTTGGACAGTTCTGTAGCCAGCTTTACGCGCTGCGCCTCCCCGCCCGACAAAAGGGTGGAGGGTTGCCCGAGCTTGATATAGCCGAGCCCCACATCGTAAAGCGTTTGCAGCTTGCGCCGTATGGGCGGATGGTTTTCAAAGAAGGCCAGCGCCTCCTCCACCGTCATATCCAGCACCTCAAAAATATTCTTTCCTTTATAAGTGACCTCCAGCGTTTCCCGGTTGTAGCGCTTACCCTTGCAGACCTCACAAGGGACATATACATCGGGCAAAAAGTGCATTTCAATTTTGATAATGCCGTCACCGGCACACGCCTCGCACCGTCCGCCCTTAACATTAAAGCTGAAACGCCCGGCGTTATATCCGCGCGCCTTGGCTTCGCCGGAAGTGGCGAAAATGGAGCGGATGTCGGTAAAGACACCGGTATAGGTGGCAGGATTGGAGCGCGGTGTTTTTCCGATGGGGGATTGGTCAATCGCGATTACCTTATCGAGATGCTCTATCCCCTCTATACTGTCATGCGCGCCGGGGATGAGATGGGCGCGGTTGAGGCGCGTTGCGAGCGTCTTATACAAAATTTCGTTCACAAAGGAGCTTTTTCCGGAGCCGGATACGCCCGTTACGCAAACGAGCATACCAAGCGGCAGGTCAATGTCCACATTTTTGAGATTGTTCTGCCGCGCACCGCGAACAGAAAGGAACCGTCCGTCCGGCTCACGCCGCTTTTTCGGAACAGGAATTTGCTTTTTGCCGGAAAGGTAAAGGCCCGTTTCGGAGTGGGGGTTTTTGCATATTTCCTCCGCCGTACCCTGCGCCACAATTTCGCCGCCGTGCACACCGGCACCGGGGCCGATATCGACAATATGGTCGGCCGCATACATCGTTTCCTCGTCATGCTCTACCACAATAAGCGTATTCCCCATATCGCGCAGATTTTTCAGCGCGGCCAGTAGCTTCTGATTGTCGCGCTGGTGCAGACCGATGCTCGGCTCGTCTAAAATATACAAAACGCCCATAAGACCGGAGCCTATCTGCGTGGCCAGCCGTATTCTCTGTGCCTCCCCGCCCAAAAGGGTGCCGGCGGCGCGGGACAGGGTGAGATACGAAAGGCCGACATTTTGTAAAAAGCCGAGGCGGGCGCGAATTTCCTTCAAAATTTGTGCCGCAATCGCGTTTTCTTTTTCAGAAAGTGTGAGATTATCTAAAAATTGCAGGATTTTTTCCACGGAAAGGTCGGTCAGCGCCTTAATGTTCAGGCCGCCCACCGTAACCGCCAGAATTTCGGGGCGAAGGCGTGCACCGTGACACGCGGTACATTCCGCGTCCAGCATATAGTTTTCAATCTCCGCCTTTGTCCATTCCGAGCTTGTTTCGCGGTATCTTCGCTCAAGATTCGGAATAATGCCCTCGTAGGCGCTCAAGAATTTGCCGCTGCCATAAGCGCGCGTATAGGTAAATTCTATTTTTTCTTCTCCTGTGCCGTACAGAAGAATGTTCACTATTTTTTCGTCCAGTTCTTCTACGGGAGTATCCAGACTAAAGCCAAAGCGGTCCGCAAGGCCCTGAAAATACATATTCGCCATCGCGCCGCCGTGGTCGCCTGCTACCCAGCCGCCGGCCGAGAACGCGCCCTCGTTTATAGAACGCTCGGGGTAGCGCAGTACCATCTGTGGGTCAATGCGCTTTAAAACGCCAAGACCTGCGCAGGACGGACACGCCCCGAAGGGGCTGTTGAAGGAAAAGGAGCGCGGCATAAGCTCTTCCATGTTAACGCCGCAATCGTGGCAGGCGTAATTCTGGCTGAAGGTGTACGCCTCTCCGTCCACCACCTGCACCACCGAAAGACCTTCCGAAAGAGAAAGCGCCGTTTCCAGAGAATCGGCCAGACGGGCGCGTATGTCCGGACGGATAACGAGGCGGTCCACCACAATTTCTATCGTATGCTTTTTCTTTTTGTCGAGCTGAAATTCCTCATCCAGCTCGTGCATTTCGCCGTCCACCCGCACACGGACATAGCCGCCCTTGCGTGCCGTGGAAAACACCTTCTGATGCTCCCCTTTTTTGCCGCGGACAACGGGCGCGAGGAGAAGGATTTTCGTCCCCTCCTCCATGGACAATATGGCGTCTATCATCTGGTCTACCGTCTGCTTTTTAATTTCCTTGCCGCATTTCGGACAATGGGGAATACCAATGCGCGCGTACAGAAGGCGCAGATAATCGTAAATTTCCGTAACCGTGCCCACCGTGGAGCGCGGATTTTTATTTGTCGTTTTCTGGTCGATGGAAATGGCGGGCGAAAGGCCCTCGATGTATTCCACATCCGGCTTTTCCATTTGCCCTAAAAACTGGCGGGCATACGAGGAAAGGCTTTCTACATATCTTCTCTGCCCCTCCGCATAAATCGTATCAAAGGCCAGCGAGGTCTTGCCGCTCCCCGAAAGGCCTGTGAAAACAATCAGGCGGTCACGCGGGAGCGTAACATCTATATTTTTAAGATTATTCACCTTGGCACCGCGAATGATAATTTTATCCTGCATCTTTGTTCCTCTGTTCTTTTTCTTATGGTTTACCCTTTTTTCTCGTCTTTTAATTGCGCCATGAAACTTTTTATGGCGCGCTCCACTTTATTTTCGCCGGGCTGGTAATAGGTTTTGCCGGAAAGCGCATCCGGCAGATATTGCTGCTGTACATAATTTCCGGGGAAGGCGTGGGGATACTGGTAGGTAAGCCCATGCCCGAGCTTTTCCGCGCCGCCGTAATGCGCATCGCGAAGGTGCGCCGGAATTTCGCCCCCTCTTCCGCTTTCCACATCGGAAAGCGCCGCATCGATGGCGCAGATGGCGCTGTTACTTTTCGGCGCCGTTGCCAGGAGCAGTACAGCCTCCGCCAGCGGAATACGCGCCTCGGGAAAGCCGAGCTGGAGGGCGCTGTCCACACATGCCTTTGTAATTGCCACCGCCTGCGGATAGGCAAGCCCTATATCCTCCGCGGCGATGACCATGAGTCTGCGGCAGATGCTGAGTAAATCCCCGCCGGCCACAAGGCGCGCTAAATAATGGACAGCGGCATCCGGGTCGCTTCCGCGGATAGATTTCTGAAAGGCGCTTAAAATATCATAATGACTGTCACCGTCGCGGTCAAACCGCATGCCGCGCCCATCAAGGCACGCGCGCGCCACCTCGGGCGTGATGGTGATTTTTTTATCGGCACCCATGGGCACACTTCTCGCCGCCACCTCCAGCGCCGTTACGGCTTTCCGGACATCGCCGCCCGCCGCCTCCGCTATGTATGCCGCGGTTTCCTCGGGCAGCTGAAGGGGCAGACCTTCTTTCCAGAGTAGGTCCGCCGCGCGAAAAAGTGCCTTCTCCGTTTCCGCCGGCTCCACCGCGCGAAACTGCAAGACGGTGGAACGCGACAAGATAGCGTTATACACATAAAAATAGGGGTTTTCCGTTGTACTGGCAATTAAGGTGATGCGGCCGTCCTCTATAAATTCAAGGAGCGATTGCTGCTGCTTTTTGTTGAAATTCTGAATTTCGTCGAGATACAAAAGCACGCCGCCCAAGGCCGAAAACCCGTCCAGCTCGCTGACAATCGCCTTGATGTCCGAAACGGAGGCGCTTGTGGCATTGAGCTTATAAAGGCGCTTGCCGGCCTTCTCGGCCGCCATGAGCGCAAGCGTCGTTTTTCCCGTGCCGGCAGGGCCGTAAAAAATCATGTTCGGGATGTGGCCCGACTGCAATATATTATATAAAAGCTTTCCTTCTCCCAAAAGGTGCGCCTGTCCCACGACCTCGTCTACGCTTTTCGGGCGAATTCTGTCTGCCAGTGGTTGCATAATCCTCTTCCTTTCTATATGCAATACAAAAAGTATATCATAGGAAAGAAAAAAATGCAAGCAACAAAATAAAGGCACCCCGGAGGGTGCCTTTTCCTGTTTTGTGAAAAAGTGTGCACAATTCCAAATTCATTTTACTTACTTGTAATATCCACCGTTTTAGTATCCTGATTCCATAAAACAGCATAGCCAAGTGCTTCACTCACGGCTCTTACAGGAATCATCGTTCGTTCCTCAAAAACAAACGCCGGAGAATCCAAAGTACATTCCTTGCCGTTTATAAACATAACCTTACTATCAACCGTAAATTCAATTTTCACTTCACCTTTTACGGCTGTTGCTGTCTGTGTCCGGTCATCCCAACTTACATCCGCATCCAGCGCTTCAAAAACAGCACGCATAGGAATCATGGTTCTATTGTTTACCAGCACGGGCGGCACATCCGCCAAAAGCTTTTCTCCGTTTATGTTGACGATGAGCGGCGTGTGCATTCTGTGCTTTTGCGCAAAGTTATACGCCGCACTGCCTTCGGGCGCATATACCGTTACAAAAGGGGACCCCGTAAACATTGCCATATTCTGCAGCATCGTTTTTGGCGAAAACCGGATGCTTTCTAGGTATGTGCAACTGCCAAACGCTTCACTTTGAATGGTTACTACGCTGTCGGGTATAGCGATTTCTTTCAGACTTCTGCATCTGTGAAAAGCGCGCGCCCCTATAACAGAAAGCTTGGCGTCTTCCGCAAATATAACCTCTGCAAGATTTACGCAGCCCCTGAAAGCCTCGGCCCCTATTTCGGTAATCTCTTTGGGGATGGTTACGGTTTTTAAACCGCTACAACTGCGAAATGCCCCTGCCGATATGGTGGAAACAGTGGACGGCAGAACCACCTCTTCCAGCTTGTCGGCATTCCAGAAAATATCATGATTTAATTTCGTTACCCCCTCGGGGATGGTATAGGACTTCGTATCGGAAAGCATCGGATACCACAGAAGCTCTGTCTTGTCGTAATACAAGGCGCCATATTCATCTGTAGAATAATATGGATTGCCGTCGCAAACTGTTATTTTTGCAAGAGAAGTGGTGTTATAAAGCGCCAGGGGGTCAAGCCAGGAAAGGCTTTGCGGAAGGTTTAGTTCTTTAAGTGCTAAACAGCTTTGAAATGCGCTGGCACCAATTGCCGACAAGCCTTCGGAAAACGCTATATTTTCCAGCTTTTCACACCCCAGAAAAGCGCCATTTCCGATGGTAGTTACGCTCCCGGGAATCTTTATTGCGGTGATTCCGGACCGCCTGAAAGCACCTTCTTTTATTTCCGTAACGCCTTCGGGAAGCAAAACATGTTCAAGATTATAGCAATTATCAAATGCAGCCTCGCCTATAAACTTTATGTTTTGGGGCATGATAATTTTTCGGATTGCCGAATCAGAAAAGGAATTCTGCCCTATTGCCATAAGTGCCGAATTTTCTCCAAAATAAACTTCTTCCAGCGTGCTGCATCCGTTAAAGGCATTGGGGTAAATTTCTCTTACGGAAGCAGGTATGGTATACGCCTTGACAGGAGAGGCGGCAGGATATTTTATGAGTGCGGTTTTATCTCCATTATACAGCACGCCGTTTTCATCGGATGAAAACGCCACACTAGAAGGTGAAACCGTATACTTTTGTATAGAATCCAGCCCATAAAGCGCCCATTCGCCAATATGGTACATGGATGACGGAATGACAAGCTCTTTTAATGCCGAGCAAGCATACAGAGAGCTATCACCAAGGCCGGCAAAGCCCTCGGGCAAAATTAATTTTTCAAGGGAGTCACATCCGATAAATGCGTACATGCCTATTGTTTTAAGCGTTGCAGGCAAGGTAACCGTTCTAAGATTTTTGAACTGGGCAAAGTTTTCGCGCCCGATATGCGTTATTCCCTCGGAGATAACGAGGGTTTTCAGGCCCTTATACCCAAGACGATACCAGGGCGCATACGACGAAGACGCAAAATCCTCCATGGCGCCGTTCCCGGAAATGGTAAGGGTTCCGTGCGAGGTATAGGCCCAACCAATTCCGTTTGAAAGCGTCCCTTCTCTTATAACCATCTCCTCTTCATAGGACGAAGAAGAATACTGAAGCATGCTGGCTTTTGCATAGCTTTGCGCATAGCTTCCCGCAGGCGTAAAGATAATCGGCTGTGTCCCGCAAAAAGCATTTTGGCCGATAAGTCTTGTATTTTCGGGAATCGCTACATAGTGAAGCGAAAAGCATCCGTAAAATGCGTTTTCTCCTATATGCACAACACTTTCGGGAAGGACAGCCTGCAAAATGCCATCGCATCCCCAAAAGGCCCCTTGGGCTATTTCGGAAAGCATGCCATCGGAAGGAAAGGCCAAAGAAGACAGCTCTCCGCAATAAAGGAAAGCATGCGCGTCTATTTTTTGGAGCTGACGGCAAGCCGATAAATTCAAGGTTTCCAAGCGGGAACACCTTCTAAAAGCCTCTTTGCCAATTTCCTTAAGCGAACTTTCCTCGGGGAAAGATACGCTGGTTATCGATGTTCCCTCGAAAGCCTTTTCTCCTATTGTTTCAAGGCTTTTAGGAAACGAAATCTGCGATAAATTGTAAAAATTTACAAAGGCGTTTTTGCCTAAATGGGTAATGCCCTCTTCAATAACCAACGCATCAACCTGTCTTACTATGCTGCGGTCAATGAAGGCAGATGACGAATCCGTATCAAAGTCATAGGTGGAACCGCTTCCCGAAAGAATTAAAGTATTATCTTTAAGCGTCCATGTAATACTGTCGCCAAAATCCCCGGACGGTGCCTGGCCTGACGACGCGGATACAAAAGACGGGCAAAGCGAAAGGACCATTGTCATAATAAGCAGCACAGAAAAAATTTTTTTCATAAAAATCCCCTTCTTTTCTTATTTGCAGAATTTTTCTACATAATCGTCTATGCCTTTTTGGATGACAGCCGCAGCCGCCTCCCGGCTGCTTACCTCGTTTACGGCCGTATCCTTGTTTTCGAGATTTTTATACACGGTAAAAAAGTGCCGCATTTCATCAAAAACATGCTCGGGCAGCTCGGAAATATCCTTATAAATATTGTAATTGGGGTCGCTAAACGGAATGGCAATAATTTTTTCATCGTTATTGCCGTTATCTATCATGGAGATAACGCCGATGGGGTAGGCGCGCACCAAGGTCATCGGCTCTATTTGCTCCGAGCAAAGGAGCAGAACATCCAAGGGGTCATTATCATCGCCATAGGTTCTCGGAATAAAGCCGTAATTTGCGGGATAATGGGTGGAGGTATATAAAATTCTGTCGAGCAGCAGATACCCCGTTTCCTTGTCCAGCTCGTATTTTTTCTTGCTTCCTTTTGAAATTTCCACCACGCAGATAAAATCCTCGGCCTGTATTCTTTTTGGTGAAATATCGTGCCAGATATTCGACATATTATATTCTTCCTTTCCTTATTTATAAAAACGGCCGCACCTTATACGATGCCCATAAAATATTCTACCGCGATGGCCACGACCACGACCAGCGCCGAGATAATAAAGCCGTGCAGCATCGGATTTATGCCGGCCTTTTGCATGTCCTTCCCTTTTGTTCCCAGCCCGATGGCGGCGAGTGCCGAAACCATCAGGAATTTACTGACGCGCTTTGCCCCTGCCGAAACGGCGGCGGGGATAAAGCCGAGGCTGTTGACGGCCGCCAGCAAAACAAACCCTAAAATAAACCAGGGGAATATGCCGCGTATATGTATTTTCTTCTGCTCCTTTATAAGGTTTTCTTTTCTTTTCAGGCGAATATTTATGAGAGAAAAGATAAGCACCGTCGGTATAATAGACAGGGTTCGGGTGAGCTTGACCATGGTGGCAAAATCGCCCGCGCCTTCGCTGAAGGCATATCCGGCCGCCACCACGCTCGAAGTGTCATTGACAGCCGTTCCGGCCCAAAGACCGTACGCCATATCGCTAAGGCCAAGCGCTCTGCCCATAATCGGGAACAGAATTATCATCGCCATATCAAACAAAAAGGTGGCCGACATGGCATACGCAATATCGGAATCCTCCGCATCAATGACAGGGGCAATCGCCGCAATGGCCGAGCCGCCGCAAATGCCGGTTCCGGCCGAAATGAGATTGGATAATTTCCAGTCCAGTCCCAGCGCCTTGCCGATAAAATAGCCGCCGCCAAAGCAGGTAAAAAGGGTGAAAAGCATAACCACAAGCGACAATTTTCCCACAGAAAAAATGACACCTATGCTTAGCGACGAGCCTAAAAGAACGATGGCAAATTTCAAAATTTTTTTGGCGGTGAACTTAACGCCAGGGGAAAAGAGCGCCGGTGTCCCGAAGGTATTGATAAGCATCCCGATAAACAAAGCGATTACCGATGCGCCGATAATATGTATGGGCAAAAGGCTCTCAAGCCACGAGGCAAGGCACGCAATGGCAAGGGATAACGCTATCCCCGGTAAAAGTTTTCCTGCCTTTTTAACTGTCTGCAAAGCTGTTCTCTCCTTCTTTTGTCATTATATTCTCTTCCATGTCCGCCGGCTGAAGAGGATAAGGACCGGCAATATCTCCAGCCTTCCCATCAGCATAATGAGGGACAGAATTATCTTGGAAAAACCGCTGTATGCCGCATAGCCTGCATAGGGGCCTATCGCCTCAAAGCCGGGGCCTACATTGGAAATACAGGCAAGCACCGAGGAAAAATTGCTGAAAAATCCGTGCTTTACCGAATAGGTGCCGGCATCGGAGGCTATGCTTATCGCCTGTCCGTTTACAGGGTCAAAGGAAAGCAGAAATATACCGGCTAACAAAATGAAGAAATAAAGGGTGATGAAGGCAAAAACATCGTTTGTGGTGCCGGCCTCCAGTATTTTTCCTTCAAATTTCGCCTTCGGCACATAGCGCGGACTGATAAGCCTTCTCACATTGACATACGCGCCCTTGCAGGCGATAATAATGCGCGAAAGCTTCATGCCGCCTGCCGTAGAACCGGCCATACCGCCTACAAACATCACTAAAACAAGGCTCGTTCTGGCAAGCATCGGCCACACATCATAGTCGGTTGTGGTAAAGCCGGCCGTTGTGATGAGCGACGACACCTGAAACAGCGCATGGCGGAAGGTTTCCTCCACCGTGTAGTTTTGCGGAAAGGCCTCAAACCGCCAGAGAAGACTTAAAAATACAAGGCCGACGGCCGTGGCGACGATGGCAAAATAGCTCCGCACCTCCTCGCTTTTTAAAACGGCGCGGATTTTGCCGATGAGGAGCAGATAATATAAACCAAAATTGCACCCGAAAAGGAGAAGAAAAATCGCCATTACATACTGCGAAAACGGGTGGAACATTTCCATACTGCCGGGCAGAAAACCAAAGCCGCCCGTGCCGGCACAGCCGAAGGTGGCCAGAAGGCTTAGGAAAAACTGGTCATTTTCATACCCGGGGATAGGTTTATCCAGCATAAGGATAATGACCTCCAAAATGGTCATGCCCAGATAAATCAGGTACAGTATTCTCGTTGTCACCTTCATTCGGGAAACAATTTTACCGACCTGCGGGCCGGGGCTTTCTGCGCGCAGAAGGTGCATGGAGGAGCCTTCCTTGCTTTCGGGAATGAAAATCAGTACGAATACCAAAATACCCATACCGCCAATCCAATGCGAGAAGCTGCGCCAAAACAAAGAGGAACGGGCAATGGTCCCGATATCTGTAATAATACTGGCGCCGGTTGTGGTAAAGCCGGACATGATTTCAAAAAAAGCATCAATGTAATGCGGTATATCCCCGTTTATGACAAAGGGCAGGGCGCCAAAAGCCGTCATCACCACCCAGACGAGTGCCGTAAGGGCAAAGCCCTCCTTCTGGTACAGCCCCGCTCTGTCCGGCTTTGGCAGCTGCAACAAAAAACCGAAGGATAGGAGGAGGACAATCGGGATAAAAAAGGCAAGCTGGTGCCGCGCCGGCTCTTTATACAAAAAACTGACGAGCAACGGCGCCAGCATCAAAAGCGCCTCCAGTATCATAATCTTGCCGAGAATTGTGCCTATCTTTTTGTAGTTCATACCTTCTCCTTACGCAAACACATCGTTTAAATCATCAAAGTTTTTATGGGTGGTGACTACCACCACATGGTCGCCGAGATGAATTTCCGAATTACCATTGGGTATGATAATTTCATTTTTGCGGATAATGCACGCAACCAGACAGTTTTTCTTGATGTTCAGGTCTTTCAGCGGCTTATTATAAAAATCAGCCGGCTTTCTGGCCGAAAATTCCAGCGCCTCCACCTGATTATTAACAAGCTGATACATCGTGAGCACATTACTGCCTACGGTGTTGGCCGAGGCACGGATGAAGCTTATAATTCTGCCTGCTACGATATGCTTTGGCGAAACGCTGTTGTGGATGCCAAGCTCATCCAGCATGCCGTAAAGCTCCTCGTGCTTAATCTGGGTAATCGTTTTGGGCACCTTTTTCTTGTTGGCAAACATGGACACTATCATATTTTCCTCGTCAATGTCCGTCAGCGCCACAAACGCGTCCGCCGCCTCGATGCCTTCCTCCAGAAGAACCTCCTGCTGTGTGCCGTTACCGCACACGACCGTAACGCCCGGCAAAAGCCTTGCCAGCTCGTCGGCCTTGCCCGGGTTATTCTCTATCAGCTTAACTGCGTATTTCTTTTGGGACAGAAGGTCGGCCAGATAGTAGCCCGTCCGGCTGCCGCCGGCAATCATAATACTTTTAAGCGGTGATTTTACGAGATTGACTTCCGCGAGAAAGCTGCCGAGCATTTTCGCATCGGAGGTAAAGTGAATTTTATCGCCTTCGCAGATGGTAAAGCTACCGGAAGGAATAAAAACTTCGCCGCCGCGCTGTACGGCACATATCAGCACCCTGGTCCGGAGCTTTTTACCAAGCGATATGAGGCTTTCGCCTATCAGGGAGCATCCCTTCTCGGCAATAACCTCCACAAGGCGCACTCTGCCTCTGGCGAAATTTTCAACCTGTGCCACAGACGGAAGGCTGATGATGTTGAAAATTTCGTCCGCCATTTCCCGCTCGGGATTTACGACCATTGCTATCCCGAGGTCATCGCGCATGGCAATAATCTGTTCGCGGTAGTCGGGGTTTCGCACACGCGCAATCGTGTTTTTGACGCCGATTTTTTTCGCCACCATACAGGCAAATACATTCAGCTCGTCACTTTCCGTCAGCACAATCGCCAAATCGGCATCCTGCACCCCCGCCTCTCTCTGAATATCCACGCAGGCGCCGTTGCCGACAACGCCGAAAACATCATACCTTTCAATGAGGCTTTCTATTTTGGCTTTATCTTCATCGATGATAGTAATCGTATGTCCTTCTTCGGAAAGGTTTTTGAGGATGGTCTTTCCTATTGTGCCAAGACCGATTATCACAATTTTCATCGCTACCTGTCCTCCCATTTTTTAAGAAGTGCGTTATCCTTTAAATTAAACTTTTCTTTCTGCAAAAATATCTGCAGCTGCTTTTTGTGGTGGCAAAGCTTTTCCTCGCACATCGCACACGAAAGCGCCCGATTTGTCTTTTCCATAAATCTTTCGGGGTATTTATACACGGTGATTTCCCATCTTATAAGAAGGAGCAGCGCGGCGCCGAGAAGCGTCCACGCATACACATTCCGGACAAACAAAAGCGGGGTACACATCATAGCATAATCCCAGTTATATATCCGGCAGGTGCCGCAGCATTTGTTTTTCATAAACCATGTCTGAAACGGACAGAAGAATAATATGCATATCATGTCACAGGCAGAATATGCCAGACTGATAAGTAAAAGTATTCCCTCATCAATGATATCTGTATAATATAATAATCCGATTATTCCGTTCAGCACAGTCCAGGCAATAATGATGGATAAAGTTACATTCCATGAAATATTTTTAGGAGTGCTTTTCCCTGTCGGTTTATAGTTACGTTTAAATTGTTTTTCGCAACCCATACTCTCTATTTTTGACGGAAAAAATCTTAATATCATTTCTGAAACAAAAACAACCCAGATAAC
>JAZSLT010000006.1:0-40005 GCA_045535515.1 Clostridia bacterium
TTTGCTTGACTATGTTGATATACCTCATATTCAGATACAACAATTCCATAATCTGTATATTGCTTAACAAATGCAGACGCAAAGGTATCTAATGTAAAATCGCTGACAAGATTAAAATCGCTCAATCCATTGTTGGTCATAGTTATAACAATTTCTTCATTAGAAGCATTAGAAATCGCATTCAAGTAAATATTACTTGCTTCAAACTGTTCAATCACATCAAATTTTGTTCTTCCCAAATCACTAAATACAGAAGCATTTGCTGGGGTATCTTTCGTGATTACTCTGTATTCAGAGGGAATTGTTATTTCCAGCTCCAATTCAGAAATGGTATATGTACTTGGACTTGCTAAAGCAGTTGTGTTAAACAAGAAAACAAAAACAACAATCATAGTCCAAAGCCTAAAATTTTTCCTCATATTTTCACACCTTTCATTATCATTCGACTAAGTTCGTGTCAAGTCAGGACTAAAAAATTAGTCGATATGCAACCTTTGTTTGCTGGATATTTTTACTTTCGTAAAATCGATATGTTTTTCGCTTTGCTCCAAACTCGATATGAGTTCTCGTTGCCAGAGGGCAACATATCGAGTGCAAAGCACATATCGAGTCTGTAAGACACATCGGGAATTCGCAAGAATTCATATCGAAGCATTGCCATGCAGCGCTACTCTCTGACAGCCTGCGAGATGATATTATAATCGTTTGTCAGTATGGTATCGATGCCCATTTTTAGAAATCTTTTTGCTTCCGCCTCGTCATCCGACCAGAACACATTGCACAAAATGCCGTTTGCGTGTGCTTTATCAATCATTTCCTGATTAAAATACGGCTTGAACAGCTGCACCTTTTCGCATCCGAAGGCGATGGCTCTGTCCACGATGGCCCACGGTTTTTCCTTCAAATGGCCGACGCACACCGGAATTTCAGGGGCATATTCCTTGAATTGCCGGATTTGGAAATCCGTTGCGAGCATAAAATAAACATGTTTTTCGCAGTTATATTTCCTTACGAGAGACACAATCTTTTTGAGGATTTTTTCGGGGTATGCCTCGTTTTGCGTCAGCGGTTTTACATGGATATTCATAATGACCTGACACGAAAACTGCTGCAGTATCTCCTCAAATCTTACAATACGCATACCCTTGAATTTTTCGCCGAACCGCACGCCGAAATCAAGCTGCGAAAGCTGTGCAAGGGTGCGGTCGGTTATAAGACCTGTGCCGTTGCTTACGCGCTCCAGATTTCTGTCGTGACAGGAAACGATTTCCCCGTCCGCCGTCGGCCACAAATCAAATTCTATCTCCTCGGCGCCCATCGCTACGGCCGCCCCGAACGCCGGCATACTGTTTTCCGGCGCAATGGTGTTAAACCCGCGATGCGCGCACACTCTCGGGTATCCCATGGTTTTTTCGTCTTTTATAATCGCGCTGCCGGCCGGTCTGTACTGCCACGGTTTTCTGCCGCACTCTATGTATTTATAATGCGGCGCATCGGGATTACCAAAGCCTGCCGGCTTTAAGTGCTTATCTTCCGGGTCAAACTCCACCGTTTCCATGCCAAAGCGGCCACGCATATTGGCAAGCACCTTTCCGTACGGAGAAACGACCATGCTGGCACCGCAGATGTCGGATTTTTCGTCAAAGCTGACAGAAGAACGGATAACATACGCATTTGTATTATACGCCAAAAACCGGCACATCGTTTCAATGGCATCGTGGCTGTCACTTCTTTGCAGGGAGCAGCCGATTATAATATCCACATTTTCTCTTGCAATGCCGGAAAAAGCCTCGTAAAAATAGAAATCATAACAGGTCAGAAAACCATACCGCAGCCCGTCTATTTCTATAATATACGGCGCAGAGCATTCATTGGTATAATCGGAATCCAGCTCCAATACATCCAGTTCAAAGGGCGGCAAATGCTTTTTGAAATATGTCCCCACAAGCTCTCCCTTTTGATTATAGACATAGGTTGTGTTTCTGTATTTCCCGTTTATTTCATAAAGCGCGTTCACAAAGCAAATGGCATGGCATCTTCTGGCCGTTTCGATGCACTTTGTCAAAAGTGTATCGATGTATTTTTTGTGATAACAAATTGTTTCTTCCTTCGTTTTGGTCGCGCACGGAACATCGCTAAACTCCGGCAATACGATAATATCTATGGTTTCATCACATTGAGCCAGCATCTTGATTTTATAGGCAAAGCACTCGTCAGCGCGCGATACATCTTTCGTGTATGGCGGTTGAATAATACAGGCTTTCATATTCCTCTTTCCTTTCCATGCCCGAATACGGGACTTTTACTTTATTCCTCTTCTTTTCTCATAAACGCATCGGCAAGGTCGCATACTTTCCGGATTTTAAAACAGGAAAATATACATTGCCGGATGTAGTCCAAAATACTGCAGACGAGATAAAGGACAGCTGCCGTAGAAATCACCGAAAAAACAAATAGAGCCGGCCCGCGGTTTGCGTATGCGGCAAACCGGTTTTCCAGATACGCCCACGCATAGTATTGGGTGTGAATCAGGTACACACCAAAGGTCAGGGGCGACAGAAAAGAAATCATTTTGTTTACCAGCTTATTCCCCGTTATGTTCCGGAAGGTCATCAGCAAAAATACGGAAGAAAGCACAATGAGCGGAGAAACATAGGTAATCAGATATTCACCAAAAATCTTTATATCAAAATAGTTAAACGATATATAGTCTATTCCGATTTTAGCCAGGAAAACCAAAAGAATGGCCAGTACATACAGGCTGAAATATTTTATTTTTCGTCCATGTGCGCCGATATCGTATTTTTTTATAACGGCACCGGCAAAATACAGAAGAAGCAACCACCACGGACTATATCCGCCTCGCACCAAAAAAATATCCGAGCAAGCCATGGTGGGGATGACGGAAAAAACAACAAAAGCGACTGCCAGCATACTATATAATTTTTTCTTGTCGTAGGTTTTCACGATGAAATTAGCAAGCGGAAAAAGAAGGAAGGCTGCAAAATACGCTTTTACATACCACCATCCGTCTATCACTCTTATATGCAAAAGCGAATTTTTAATCGTTTCCGTTCCGCCGCAAGGCGTGGCCAGATAGCCTGCCGCAGTTAAGAAAAGCAGATAAAAAAGGGCACAAAACAAAATGTAAACCAAATTTGCGTATCTTGTTTTTCTGCCATAGCCGACATATCCCGAGATAAGGGCATAGCAATTCACCGCCCCAAAACATGCAATTTCCAAAAACCAGCCAAGGCAATACGGGGGCGAAAAGGCGTGGACGGCATTCAGAATACCGCCTCTGCCCAATATGTGCAGTATGACCACCATAAGCATTGCGACTATCCGCAAAAGGTCAATTCCGTAATTTCGTTCTTTACTAATCATTGGCGGCTCCTTTTTTATTACCCCTGAAAATCGGGATTGTTTTTATAGCCTAATACCCTGGCAGGGACACCTGCCACGATGGCATTTTCCGGAACATCCTTCACGACAACGGCGCCGGCCGCCGCAAGACTTCCCCTGTGCATGGTTACATCGCCCAAAACCTTGGCCCCGCATGTAACCGAAACATTGTCTTCCAAAACAGGAGAAGCATCTCCTTTATAGCCGATGGTCACCTGCTGATATACACGGCAGTTCTCCCCTATCTTTTTTGCGCTTATAATGGTTGCAAAGCCATGCTGAATGTAAAAGCCGCCGCCGATATCCTTGGTGTAAATATAGAGGCTCTCCATGGGTTTCCAAAGCACGCGCGCCACGGCATACTGCGCGGCAGCCATGACGGAGGTGGGCGCGGATTTCAGGCGGTGCTGCAAGAGATTCCGAAACTCTTTTTTATAGGTCATATACCAATTCAGCGCCTCGAAAAAGCGCATGGGCACGCCGTCAATTTCATTCCATCTTTTTACATCCGCCACAATCAAATGCTTTTGGCGCGAAGTACATACACACAAATAAACGAGAAAGGTTCTCGGATAGTTTATCATAGCCAGCAGCTTTTTCGCGCGATTTCTCTTTTCCATTTATGCCTCCCCGTTTCCCTTTTCGGCAAACACTTTTTCAAGTTGGGCTACCGGCATGGGCTTGTAATAGTAAAATCCTTGCAGATAGTCGCACGCCGCCTGTAGTGCAGCGTCCTCCTGTTGTTGCGTTTCCACGCCTTCGCACAAGGTCTTAAACCCGATATCGTGCGCCGTGCGGATGATGTTCTTGAGAATAATAAATCCTGTATCGGTGACAGCGTTTTGCGTGATTGCCTTGTCGATTTTAACAATGGAAATGGCGAGGCTTTGCAAATCGCCGAAGGTTGTATATCCGCTCCCGAAATCGTCCAGCAAAACGGACATACCCTTTTCTTTCAAAGCCGACAGATTGGCCGCCATCTGTTTTCTGTCTTCTCCGGTTATGTTTTTATCCTCTAAAATTTCAACCGCGAGGCATGAAAACTTCAGGTCGTACTTCTCTACAATGCCGATTATTTTTTCCGCAAACTGCGGTTCGCACAAGGTGGACCTTGAAAAATTGATGGTGTATGTATAGGCCTCCCTTTGCTTTTTGTCATTGGCAATCCATTTGCAGTTTTTTTCAAAAATATAATAATCAAATTTATCGTTAAGACGGACAGAGTGCACCGCAGACAAGAAGCTTCCGGGCGTTAAAACGCCCTCGCTTTCCGAATTTAGGCGGGACAACACCTCCGCCCCAATTACCTTCTTTGTTTTGGCATCTAAAACCGGCTGATAGGCAAGGAAAAACCGATTATTATCAATTTCTTTCTCGATATTGTTTTCAATTTTGATTTTTTTCTCGAGTGCTTTTCCGCCCGAAATGTTCCACTGTGCATACGGGATGTTTTCATTTTTCGCCAGCAAATAGGCCTGCTTTGCGCGCCCTATCGCATCATCCATGGAAACCGCGGTGCCAAAGGCGAAATAGGCTCCGATGCGGATGTCGATAATATTAAGCGCGCTGTAGGCAAGCAGACATTTGTTTAATTTTGCAAAACAGCTTTCTGTTTTACGGCGCGCCTTCTCCGCATCCCATCCGCCGAAAATCACGAAGTTTTTTTCGCCGCAAGCGGCAATAGCGCTTTCCCCGTCACCCCCAAAAGCCTCCAGCAAAACGCCCTTGATTTCTGACAGGACGCGCGTGGTTTTCTCCGCGGAATAAAGGCTTCTGAAATTATCGAGGGAAACCTTGGCATAGAGAATACATCTGTCTTCCTGCCGCTTTCCGGCTTTTAAAAAGGCAGTTTCCAGTTTGCTTATCGGGATAAAATCCTTTTCCTCCCTGCCGTTTGCCGTTTTTGCGCCCTTTACGGCAAAATATATGCCGATAGCCGCAAGAACAATAAAGCATAGGAGCATTATGGTTAAGATGACATACGGGTATTCAAAAATCTGCATACGCCGCCCTCCTGTGTTTTATTTTGAAAAGGTGGGGAATTCTATTGGTCCGCCACAATGCCGAAGGCCGATTGTTTCTGCGCTTTCAATGCACCGGCGACCATCTGCGCGCGCTCTTTTCCGGCGCGCCGGAATTTCCTTTGCCAGATACGGAAGGCCAAATAAAAGCATCGCCTTAAAAAGCGCGGGCCCGGCGAGGCCTTTTCTTTTATATTCCGCTAAAATTTCAAACATAGCATAGTTTAAAGCCTCGGTGCCAAAGGCTTTTGCTTTGCGATTAGCCGCCTTCAGCCATTTGTAAAAGGCACAAAATTTACGGATATCGCGGTTTTCCGTAAAATAAATTCCGCGGATATAAAATGCCTCCATCGCTTCGTCCATGCCAGAAAGGAGCTTTCCGTAATACTGCTTCTGAATGGCAATCACTTCCTTTCGCTGTTTCTCCAGCGTGGTTTCGGTGATTTGCTTATCGTGCAGCCTGTATATCATCAGATATTCCGGCAAAATCTCCATTTTGTGGCCGGCCATTACAAACCTTGTCCAAAGCTCCATATCCTCGGTGCAGGTGAAGGTTTTGTCATAGCCAAGACTTCTGATGGCATCGGCTCTTGCGATAATGCCGGGATGGAGAATGGGATTTGTGACCAAAAGCAAGGCTTTGAGGGATTCATGGTCGCATTTTCCGCCACATCCGCCGGCAGAAATTACGCCGTTTTTAAGCGTCATAAACCGGCACGAGGAAAGCGCGAGGGCCGGATTATTCTCCATAAAAGCATACTGCCTTTCAAGCCTTTCGGGCAGGCATATATCATCCGCATCCATTCTGGCGATATATTTCCCCCTTGCCTTTTCTATGGCTTTGTTAAGAGAGGACGGAAGACGCAGGTTCACCTCGTTATTATGTACCACCACGCGCGCGTCCTGCGCGGCAAAGCGATTTAAGATTTCGCTTGTTTTATCGGTGGAGCAATCGTTAATGACAATAAGCTCAAAATCGCGAAATGTTTGGTTTAAGACACTTTCTATCGCGTCTCGCAAATAATCTTCGCCGTTGTAAACACTCATAATTAAAGAGATTTTTGGCGCTGTGTTCATTTTCTACCACCCTTTCGCATACTCCGCAGCACTTTGCAGAGATATAAAAAGTAAACTGTCCATCCGATTTTTTGCTTTTTCATAAGCGATATCGCAATCCGGCTCTTTGCGGTAATATTCTCAAAATATGCCTTCTCGATTTCTTCTTTATGTAAAGAACCAAGTATCAGGTCCCGAAGTTTCCGAATGGAACCAAAATGCTTGCCTTCGGCCGCGGCCGCTAAAATGGCAAAGCACATAAAGCAGGAATAGCGGGAAATCTGCTCGTCGAAATCGCCCGGTTTTTCCATGGGCAGCGCACGAAGTCCCAAAATGACATCGGCTATCTGTGCTATCTGCTGTGTTTTGAAATCGGTGGAAATGGAATCGTTCCTTATGGTGTACAGATATACAGATTTTTTGCTCATATAAACGGTTTCTGCCTCCAAAAAGCAAGGAACGATGCAGCTTAAATCCTCGCCGAGCGAAATGGCCGGGTTAACCGCGAGCTGATGCCGAGTGGCCAACTCTCTCTTTATGGCCTTGCCCCACAAAAAATAGAATATATGGTTCATATTTTTATCTGACAAAAGCTTCGGGAAGATGTGCTGCCTGATTTTTTCTTTGTCGTAGGGGCCCTCGTCGGCCAAATCCTCTATACGGTCCCCGATTTTTCCGTCAATACTACATTGATAAGAGAAGGAAACGATATCGGCGCCTGTATCACAAATAATTTTTTGCGCATTCTCCAGCGCATCCGGCAAAATAGCATCATCGCCGTCAAGATGGAACACATACTCGCCGACCGCCTCGCATATACCGGCCTTTCTGGCGCTGACCAAGCCGCCGTTTTCCTTGTGGATTACCTTTATTCTGGCGTCTTTTTCTGCATATTCGTCGCAAATGGCGCCGCATCCGTCGGGTGAGCCGTCGTCAACTAAAATAAGCTCAAAATCGGAAAAGGATTGCGCCAGCACACTGTCAATACACCTTCTGAGCAGTTTTTCGATATTATATATCGGAACAATGACCGAAAACAGCATGGACAAAACTCCTATCTATCTCTTAATGTCACCAGCACCTTTTGCAGGAAAAACAATCTGTACTTCATGGCAAAGGCAAATACCGCCTGCTTTGGGGGCAGGGTGTACCACGGGTAGGTTTTCAGAGCCTTTCTCATTTTCTCGTGGGCGCAAATTTCTTTTAGCCGCTTCCGAAGGACAGAAAACTTTATGTTTTTCTCCCTCGCGTGCATAATCTCCTGCACGCACAAAATTCTGGCAAAGCCTTCTGTTAATCTATCTAAATAAAGCGTATACTCTTCCCTTTGGCATTTCGCGGCAATCCTTTTTTCCAGCGCATCCAGAAAGACTATGCTTTTTGCAAACCGTTCTTTTTTATAGGCTTTGGAAAGCGAATCTCCGTTTCGGCAATAGCAGTAAAACGCGCCCGGCACGCCGACGGCGCTTTCGGCGCTTTGGATAAAGTCCACCATAAACAGCGTGTCTTCCGATAATATTTCCCGCTCCGACAAAAATGCTATTTTCCTTTCGCGGATAACGGCGGTTTTAAAGAGGTTTTTACATACGCTGACGCCGTACCGGCTGTCATCCGGCTCGTGCGGCAACGCACCCACAACGCCCAAAAGGAGGTTTTTCATCTCTTCTTTTTCAAATTTCTCATATTCGGTAAAATATGCTTTCTTTTCGTCCGCGCCCGCCTTGGAAAACATATTGCCACCTACAAAGCAAATGCCGGAAACGGCAAGGTCGGCACTATATTTTTCAGCCGCATTATATAGGGTTTCGTACATGGACGGCTCAATATAATCATCCGAGTCTACAAACCCGATGTAGGCACCTTTTGCCGCTTCCATCCCCGTATTTCTGGCAAACCCGAGCCCGCCGTTTTCCTTATGCACAACCTTTATGCGTGCATCCGTTTTGGCAATTTCGTCGCAAAAACGGGCGCAGCTCGCCGCAGAGCCGTCATTTACGATAATGATTTCTATATCGGCAAGCGTTTGCGCTTTAATGGAATTTATACATCTTGCCAGATATTTTTCTGTGTTGTATACCGGCACAATGATACTTACCTTTGGATTTATCACTTTCCTCACCTCTTATCTGTAAGGGCCTTGTATTGGCTAAGAAGGATGCTCGAGTACGCGCGGACATCCATGATGCTCTCCCGCATCGCCTCGCAATTTGTTTTAAGCGTTTTATAATACGCCGCATCTTCAAGGCATTTTCTAACGGCCCTAGCCAGCGCCTCGGGCGTTGGACTTTCCGCCAGCGCACCCGTTTTCCCGTCTTCCACAAGCTCCGCCATTCCACCATAATTCATCGTCACCACCGGAACACCCATAGAATGGGCCTCCAAGATGGACAACGGGTTATTCTCATAGCAAACCGACGGCGCGATAAGAAGCTTCGCATTTGCCATAAGGTCGGTAAGTGCTTCCCCCGTGACAAAGCCTCGCATCGTAACATTGGGAATGTTTTTAAGGCACGCATCGTCCGGCCCGTTCCCGGCAACAACGAAAGAAACCTCCGGCAAAAGGCGCGCCGTATCGGCTAAAAGCGCCACCCCTTTTTCTCTGGAAAGCCTGCCGACAAAAACGACATATGTGTCTTCTGCATTTATTTTTGTTCCCATGTCCTTCTTATCGATAAAATTATGTATGGTAAAGGTTTTCCCTCTATAAATCTCCGAAGCACTCCATAGCTTATTTTCTAAAAATTTGCTCGGACACACATATAAATCCACCTTTTTATATGTTTTTAAAAAGGCGTACAATTTCGCCTCGATTACGCCCAAAAGGCTCTTAACCTTGGAATTATGGATACAGCTGTATCGCAGGCAATTCCATTTTGTGCCTTTTACGCACTTTTCGCAAGGACGCGCTTTTTGAAAACTGTACAAAAGATGATTGGGGCAAATCATCTGGTAGTCGTGCACCGTTTGCACAAGCGGTATATTTCTCTTTTTCACGGCATAAATGATGGAGGGTGTAAGCTGAAAATTGATGTTATTCATATGCACAACATCCGGCCGTACGGCATCCAGCACCTTGCCGATTTTCTTATAGGCTTCCAGCGAATAAATGATTTTAAACGGATAGAGAAATCGCCCGAGGCCCTTCCCATGAAAGTCCATATTGGCCGTATATAAACCGAGAGAATTGCCGACTATATTCTTCTCATCATACATGCCGAAGTATTCTACTTCATGCCCTGCAGCCGTAAACTCCCCCGCAAGCTTTAACATATAGCTTTCGCTGCCGCCTCTCGGATACAGAAATTTATTGACCATCAATATCTTCATACTATTGTTCCATCCTCTGTTTTCCGATTTTCGGCCGAAACATACCCGAACATTTTTGTTTCGGCAGCGCGCACCCTCTCATTAAAGCCGTGCCCTATCATGATAACGGCCAGCACCGTTGTTAAAAGCGGGTAGTTCATGGTGTTGTCCGTTGAAGAAACGATAACAAGGTATATGGTGAGCGCCAGTACGATAATGCCGCCTTCGGCGTTGCCTTTTTTGCCGAAGTAGCATACTCTGACTAATGTCATGGAAACGAGCCATAAGATATAGCCCCAAAAGCCGAGGTCTATAAAATACTGCAAAAAATCGTTGTGAACGGACGAAACGCCGACACGCATATTGGTACTGAGCTGATAGGTCAGAAAACCGATGCCGTTTCCTAAAAACTCGGGGGAAAATTTATAAAACTTATCAACGGCATTATAAATGACAACGCGGCCGCTCGTGTCAATGCCTGCTTTTTCCAGCAAAGAAAATACATCCAGCTTTATGATGGCGATATAGCCGACAAGAAACAAAATTAAAATAACGGAAATGGCTCTGGTAAGCCATATGGCCGTATCTTTCTTCCATTTTGCGACCAGCTTTAAAAGCCAGCCTATCAAAAGTGCAACGAAAATGGCAATTATACCTATTCTTTTAAAGGCGGCAAGAAAGCAAAACGCGCACAGTGCAAGCAAGAGGAAAAACATTATTTTTTTCTTCGGGGCTAGCAGCATGTATATAAGATAAGCACCGAGGCAAAAGGCAAGCTCGTGAATTTCGGCCTGTACAATGATATTGCCCGTTTCTGCCGCAAAAGTCAGAATAAGCGTTATAAATTCAGAAAAAAAGCTTCCGATGCCGTTTTGCGCTATAACCGTTAAAAGCATCAGTATATTGGAAATTAAGATGGCAATGAGGTTATACCATATACCCTTTTCGCCGAACACATACAAAAAGGAGACGGCGGCAAGGGTAAATGAAATCATGTTATTATATACGAAGGTGCTGGACAGACCTCTGCTGACGACGGCCGTGTCCACCTGCCCCACAAACCAGATAAAAAGGGATACCACAATGGTTACGAAGAGCGGCAAGGTATATACGAAGGTTGCCCGAAGTGTGGCAACACCCCGTGCAATATTCGGCTTATACAAAAAAGCAAGAAAGGCAGACGCAAATAAAACGAGAGCAAAAGCATGGCGATAGGTAATAAACAGGCCAAGGTTAATGACTTCGGTGAGAAAATAATACATAAGGACCGCCACCGCCATAAAGTAACCTTTTAGCGCCGTTTGTACAAATTTACTTTCCATGCCTTTGCCCCCTCTCCGTTCTTATTCTGTCACGACTTTCTTCCCACGCGGACTGGAAGTATATTCCTTTTTGCTGGCAATCGTTTCCGAAAGAAGTTTTCTCGCCGTCTGATTTACCTGGAATGTTTCCGCAATACCGACTCTGTATTGTATCGCGATGTCGCGATACTCTTCGCGGTCATCAAGTCTTTGCCCGAACAGACGCATGATATCTTCTACCGTGATATAATCCGTATCCTTTGCCAGAATAACAAAGCTACCGTTTCCGTTGTAGATAAATTCTGCATTCGTTTTTCCGAAGGTTTCCCTAAGATACTGTGTAAACATTTTTATTATGTCGTCGCCCGTCTGGCGGGTATATTGCGCGTTGATGGTTATGAGATTGGCTATATCCACCATACAGTATACCGTTCCGTCATCCACAAGCTTTTTGTCCATGGACTTCAGATACTTATCAAAGTATGCGCGGTTATTCAGCTCCGTAAGATGGTCGGTGTAGAAAATATAATGGATAATATCGCCGAGTCTGCCCAAAACGATTGTTCCACCGCAGCAAAGAACAATCAGGAAGAAAAATGCAATCAGCGTATAGAGATTTACATTGACACTCGGCTTGACAGATGCCGAGGATAAAACGGAAATGTAGCTTGCCCCGAGATATTCGTTGTATTCCTCATTGGTTTGCATGGTTGTCCGGTACAAGACGCCCAAATCGGAAACGAGAGATTGGATTTCTGCATCGATTTCCGCCTGAATTTCTGCGTAGTTTTCGTTGCAAAGCTGCGTGCAGGTCTTCCCGGATTGGGAACACGCACCGCCGCAGGCACCTGTACATTTCTGAAAGGTGTCGATAACATACTGGCAGTACGCAGAATCGATAATGGCGTGTTCCTTCTTTTCGTTATGGTCGCGCCATCCGTATATCAGCTCGTCATAGGTTACGGTCTGGTCGCCTGGCGTGTAGGCATCCTTGAGATTTCGGTCATGCACATTGTCAAGGATATATTCATGCGTAATATTCGTATTGCCCGACTGGCGCATTTTTTCTACATACGCCTCAATGACGGCGACGGTATCACGGACTATGCTTTCTTCCTTTTCGTTTAATATATCATTGTTATCTATTCTCGTGGTGTAATCCGCCACCAAAACCGTCTTGTTTTTGGTTATCTGATATTTATATATTTTGGAAAAGAGCGCGGAAAGTCTCACATGCCGTAAATAACTGAATTCGTCCGCCAAATCATTAAAGGATGCCCCTGTGGTGGTTGCCCTGTAATACGGCTTTTGCTCCATGCGCTGGTAAAGCGTAGTCAAAGTTTCATCAATGCCCGTATCAATCATTTCCACCATTTCGATATAGTCATAGTTTTCGTTTTCTATGTTGTCAATGATGTTCTTGGCCGGCGCAACATTAACATATTTCTGGCTGTATTCCGCAAAATACACATCCAGCGTTTCATCCAGAATCGTTCTGGCAAACTCTGTCCCTTCGCTGTTTGTGGCTGTGAAGGAAACGATATATGTGCTTGGTTCGTAAACATACTCCTCGCCTTCCTCCAGCTTTGCCTCTTTCTGCGCCAACTTATCTTCATCCGGAAGCGGTGTTATGGCCACGCGGGATATCAGGCTATCGACCGAATAGATGCCCGTAAGCCCCATCCTGTCAACCACCTTGCTCATGACAGCCGAGGATTTAATTTCATTCACATCCAGCTTTGCGCCTGTTGGTGTAAGTCCCTTCTCTGCCGCCGGGTCATTGTAATGGATAACCTCCGATGCCACAAATGTATTGGAGGTTTTGAGTTTAAAATTTATTGCATAAGTGGCTAAAACACAAAAAATCACAATGATTGGCAGAATCTTTTTTACATATCGCATAATCTGAAAGCTCTTCATTTTTTACCCTCCTTGTAAATCTTTGTGTTTATGCTTTGGGAAACTTTCTGGAAACGGAAAACAGCACGGCGGCTACATACGCAAGCATCCCAAACAGAATAATGGTCTTAAGCTGGCTGAACAAGGATACGCCGGAAATGCTGACGGCAATACATTGATTCATAATGTAATTGGAATATTCTCGGCCTGCGTTTATCGCTTCCTTCGTAAAGTTGTCTATGCTTTTGTCGATAGAGGCAACAAGCGCATCCGCCTCCGCATTGGCCGATGGACTTTCCGATGCGCTTTGCATCTTCCCTATTACAAGATTATTGTCCATGATTTCTTTCTCGTTTAGGGCAACGCTATTACTGAAAGCCGTTGCCATAACGGAAAGCTCATCTATACCGACTTTCGTTCTGCCCATATAATACTTGCCGCTTTCGTCCCATGTCGGAACGAGTACCACTCTTGTCATTTCTTCGGAATACATGTTGATAGCCTGATTGCAAAGGTCAAAGGATGTCTTGTTTCTCCGCCTGTCATACTCCGTATTCTTATTCTGATAGGAAAGCCTGTCTATATAGGTGCTCTTATTTCTGGCCACGCCGTTTTGCAGTATCAGGGCTTTGAAGTTCTGTTCAATCTGCGTTTCCTTAAACTGGTGCACCTTTGCGGCTATGGCCTGAAAGGTCGTATTATTTTTCGTAACAAAGCTCGGCCCTTTTTCCGACATGCCGTAAAGATAATTCAAAACCGCGGTGGTTTCCTTGTTGAAATAGGTGGCGATATCCATATATTCCATTTCGGAATAGTCCGGCTTGTCCTCTTCTTCGGTAAGGCCGAAGTTATCGGTGTATTTTTCTATGTAATACTCTTTATATGCACTGGTTATCAGCGCGATTACATTTTCGGCGTCTAAGTGGTCGGTGTGCTTGGAGGCGTGATACTCCACCACAAACTCGGTGGAAATGTGATAATTGGATTTATCATTCACATCCCCCTGTACATACGGATATACGCACAGGCAGTTTTTAAGCTGTTTTACGGTTACATTTTCAAAGGCGCCTTTTTCGATAGCCTTTTCGACAACCTCGTCACAGATGATTTCCGCCATATTGTATCTTGTTCCGTTGGAATTCTGTGCCCCCGATGCCTCCGAATAATTCAGCGCCACAACGGCCGAAACGGATTGTTTTGCTTTCATGTGGTGGAAAACGGCGAATACGCCCGTAATGGTGATGACAAAAACAAGCATCCACACCCCGATTAAAGGGGTGCTTTTAAAGAGCCTCGAAAACTCACTTTTGGTAACATTCTTTGCGCGGAAATATATGGTTAGCACGGCGATTGCGAGTAGTAGTCCGACTACCAAAAGCGGTAGCTTTTGCAGTATGGATGACAGCATTGGTTATACACTCCTTTCCGACTTAAAACTTGTTGATATCCACAATCACGATTTCTGGTTGATTGTTGATTCTGAAAATGTCTTTATTTTCGAGTCCTGCGCTTATAATGAGCGGTCTGCCAACCACCTCATATCTGCCCGAGACATAGTGGCCTCTTTTTTCCGGCAGAAGGCCGCCGTCATGGGTGTACACCGGGCCAAGCATCGGGACTCTTATCGTGCCGCCGTGGTTATGCCCCGCCAGCATCAAATCGCCCCATGCTTCGGGCGCATATTCCTCAAATAATAACGGCTCGTGAATGGCGGTGATTTTCAGATGGTTTTCGTTTGTATATATGTACTCGTCAAAGGTTTTCCCGGCATACGACCAAAAAGCGGAAGGATTAGAGGTAAGAACACCATAGATATCTACCTGGGTTGTCCCCACTGTTATCGTGTCATACTGGTTTTTAAGCACCTTTACCGAGGCGGCTTCCAGTTTCTTTGTGAGCGCGTCCGTCATTTCCAGAAGCTTTTCCGGCTCCCGATTATTATCATTAAATCCGAACTTCTCGTCCAGCGCTTCCTGATTCAGTAACACATCATAATACTTTTCCACTTCGTTGTTGCCGAATATGTAATAGGAAGGTGCGAAGGAGGAGAGCGCTTTGCATAGGTTTACCACTCTGTCGTCCGAAGCCTCGGCGGAATCTATCATGTCTCCCGTATAGAGTATCAAATCGGGACGCAGCTTTTTCACTCGTTCCACTATCTTTTCATTTTCGTTTCCGTACAGGCAATTATGCAAATCGGAAATCTGCACAATTCTTATCTTGTTGTTCACCTTGAGACTGCTTACACTATAAAAGGTTTCTTTAAAATTACGATTTCCCATATAATTAAAGCCTGCAACGGCAACGGACCCGGCTATGACAACAAAAAGCAGGCTCGTCAAGAAAAGTCGCATCACTCTTATATTTTTCCTGGTCCTTTTATTTCCTTTCATAACCCAAGCACCCTTTCTTTTATTTTTGCAAAACCTTTTCATAGAGGCGATATGTAGCCTCGGCCACATCCGCCCAGCTGTACTTTTTTAGTATAAATTCAGCGGCGCCGCATCGGAAGCTTTCTACAAGTGCCTCGCTATCGCATAGCATTTGCAGCTTCGCTGCCAAATCTTCTACATTGCTTTTTTCAAAATGTACGGCTTTGTCCTCCGTAACCTGCGTGTTTTCAGGAATATCCGAACATAAAACTGCATTACCATATGCTAATGCCTCTAACAGACTAAGCGACATCCCTTCGATATCTGATGGAAGCGTAACTACATAAGCATTACTGTATATTTCGGCAAGGCTTTCTCCCGATATAAAGCCTGTAAAAATAATATTCGGATTTTTCGATGCTTTTTCTTTCAGCATCTCCACATATTCATCCGTATCACTTGTATCCCCTGCGATAACAAGTTTTTTATTGGTTTGCACGCGATTATACGCATCAATAAGATAATGCACGCCTTTTTCTGCGGTAAGTCTTGACACGATGCAAATATACCCGTCTTTGGAAAGTCCGTAGCACTTCGTAATTTTTTCTGCTTCTTTTTTCTTTGGTCTTTCTATCCCATTATGGATAAGCACGGTTTCGCGGCCGTATGTTTCCCGGAAATACGCGCGTGCGCTTTCGCTTAAAACGATGATTTCGTCCGCGTATTTCACCATAACCCGCTCGCCGAATTTTATATAGCGGGAAGCAAACCCCTTCCCCCATTTTTCTCTTTGCCAATCGTGCCCGTGCACCGTTGCCACACAGCGTTTTCCAAACATTTTCGGTATCCACATCGCGGCGCAGGGGCCTTCGGCGTGAAAATGCACAATGTCAAATTTCCCGAAAGCCGTGCAAATGGCCGCCGTAAAGGAGGCAACCATGGCAGAAAGACCTCTGCCGCGCACCGTCCATGCCTTTTTTAGCCTGACGCCCTTATAGGCACCATTCTCCACCGTGCCGACATATTCGTTTTCCACCTTATCCGATGCGCGATTATAACAGGTAACACTTGCCCCTTTTTCTACGAGCAACGGACATAAAGCGGTAAGCACATTTTCAATTCCGCCCCGTCTTGACGGGATAACCTTATGTCCAACCATGGCAACTTTCATATTTTTCTCCCACCTTATCTCCCCGTTGCGCTGAGCATAACAATCGGTGTTTTCAGCATAATCCATAAATCTCCCGGGAAGGTTCTGTTTTGTATGTAGTCGAGGTCCATTTCCACCCACTGCTCAAACGGGATGTCGTTCCGGTTTTTGCTTATCTGCCAGGTACAGGTGATGCCCGGCGTCACATGCAAACGAAGTTTCTGATAATCGGTATAATACATAACCTCGCCCGGAAGCGGCGGCCGCGGTCCCACCAAGGTCATATCGCCTTTGAAAACATTAAAGAATTGCATAAGCTCGTCGAGCGATAATTTTCGGAGAATTTTGCCGACTCTTGTTATTCTCGGGTCCTCCTTGATTTTGAAAACGGGGCCTTCCATCTCGTTTTTGTCCTTCAGCTCTTCCAAAAGTTCTTCGGCATCCGGGCGCATGGTGCGGAATTTGTACATATAAAATTCCTCGCCGTGCCTCCCCACCCGTTTTTGTTTAAAGAACGGACCTGCCTTCGGGTCATCCAGGTATATAACAATCGCGATGATTATCATCAGCGGCAGAAAGCCGAGCAAAATGATGGATGCGAAAAATATATCAAAGAGCCTTTTCTTTCGCCAATAGGACAGATACGATTTTTCGATTAACGCCTCCAGCCGCACTCTTGTTTTCTCATCAACCTTTTCTTTGTCAATATAGGGCATTCCTTATCCTTCTTTCAAACATTTAGTTTTACCACTCCAGCCACTTGCATTTATGCAAAAACTTGCCGTATAGCTTGTCATACAGCCGAACGCCGATAATTCTTTTGAGCCGCGTTGTTCTTTTTGTTACATCCGAGGTCCATGAGGCGCTGTAATGGTGTATGGCGTAGGTGTTTGGGGTTATGGTCATTTTTCCCGTGTAATACTCCATGGGGCAAAGATACTCTTTGGGAAGAAAAGTCATGCCCCGAAATGTCTGATTCGTATTCCCGATGTCCATGCCGAGCCTTTTCAGCGTCCCCGTATTCCTGTCGGGACAAGGCGTAAGGTCAAAGCTGCCGTCCTCTAAAAGAAACGGTATATCCGCATAATCCTTTAAAAATTCGCCGATAATTTCGTTCCCTGCCTGGGCACCAAAGCCGAGCCCTGTTGCCACAATTCCTTTCTCATCAAAGCCCATAAAGCCTTCCTGCCCGAGCAAATCGTCTATCGGCTTTAAAAGCTCCACATCGGTATCCAGATAAATGCCGCCGCTTTCATAAATGATTTTAAGCCTTGCATAATCGCTTACAAACGCCCACTTTTTCGCCTCGTACGCCTCCCGCGCATAGCGGTTTTGCGATAAATCAAAGTTCTCCTCATTATGGCAGATTATTTCATAGTCAGGGCAATACTTTTTCCAGCTTTTTATACATTTTCTGGCCAGTTTCGGCATTTCGCCCTTCCCGAACCAGCAATAATGAATGACTTTTGGAATGCTCATGCTTTGTCCCTCCATACTTTGGCAGCGTCCTTAAACGCTCTTCCAAAAAACAAAAAGTTCACGCCGACATATAAAGGCACTATCCACAAAGAATGTATAATTCCTTTGACGAAAAGCGAAGCGAAGGAAAGACCGCTGAAGCTATCCACATAAAAGATGACCATTATCAGGAAAAAAACAGCACCATTGACTATCCAGCGCCTATAGGTGTAAAGCACCCCTCTCGCCAGCACTTTTTTATTGGCGTAATAAATCATCATGGCGCCTCTGTATAAAAGCGCGGCGATGGTGCCAAGTATAGCGCCGCAAATGCCCCATTTTAAAATGGCAAGGACGGAAATGACAATGTTGATGAGCATTTCCCAGATAGCATGTGTGCGCGTTTCCTCAAATTTGCCGGCATATTCCAGCACATGGTTTGCAGGCAGTTTACCGTTTGACAGAAGGTTCATCATAACAAAAAGAAGTATAAGAAGTGCATTTCTGTAGTCCGCATCCTGTATGCCTTTGGTGTATATCTCAATAAGGGGTAACAGAAAAACGGCCATCAAAGTATAAATAATAAAGGTTGCCATAATATACATGGTTTCGTACACATTATAGACCTTCATAAATTTCTCTTTGTCCGTATGGAACATCTGCCCGAGTGCAAAGCTAAACCCCGAAATGAGGCTTGTAATAAAGGTCTGCACCTGCGAAAAGAAGATATTGTAGATGGTATACACGCTGACCACCTTAAAATCGCATAAGAAGGACAAAAGCAGTACATCGGTATTATTAAACACCATGCCGGAAACCTGATGCGCCAAAACAGATTTTCTCTGCGAAATAGCCTCGTAATCCGGCTCGGCATGCACGCGCAGCCATTTATATCGGCGTCTGGCGTGTACATATATGTACAAAAGCTGCAAAACCGACAACAAACAGTACGAAAGCTGCATCAAAAGAAGATTATTTGTGAGGATAATGACCAGTATTTTGGCAATATTGGACACAAGCTGCAAAACGGTTTCGGAGGTGGTAATGACATATTTTCTGCCGTCCACCTCCAGCAGTATTCTGTACTTGGCCTGCAGGAAATAACTAAGCAGGGCCGGTAGCGCCGTAAGGATTACAATGCCGAAAACCACCCCGCTCTCCATGCCCGTCGGCACCAGAAAAGCATATCCGAAAGCAATACCCATTGAGAGGATGGCATACACCATCCCAATCCTTATATAATACTTATGCGTGGCGGAAATGACAGCGCTTATTTTGCCGTGATTTTTCTCGGCAACAGGCTTATAAAGCGCCTGTGTGGTGGCAAGTCCCACACCCGATTCCAGCAAAAACATATACACAAAAATCTGTTTGATGGTGGATAAAACACCATTAACCTCGGAACCGAAATTCTCCAGATACAGCCTCGGCAGAAGAAAGCTTATGGCAAGCAGGACAACCTGATACAAAACACCTGACAACAGGTTGTATTTAATTCTGTTATCTTTTGTTGCCATGTTTCCTCCTCCCTTATACCCTGTTTTCTATATACCCCTCTGTTGCATTTTCTTTATATATGATTTTAGCGGGATTTCCTATCACAATACTGTGCGGCGGAACATCAAAATTGACAAAGGAAAGGGGTGCTATCATAACATCCTCGCCTATTTGTATATTTCCCACCACAACCGCATTCGTTCCTATCCAGCAGCTCCCCGCAAACTGCGGGGCCCCTTTTCTTTCGCCTCTGTTTTCATATCCTATGGTTACACCTGTCCCAATATTCATGTTTTTGCCCAAAACAGCCTCGGGGTGAATAATCACTCTGCCGGTATGTCCAATATAAAAGCCTTCCCCTATTTTTGTTCTGGCCGGAATTTGTATATGCGTTTTATGGGACATCGCCTTTAGCTTTACAGTATAATAGAGTTTCAAAAGCCTCGGCTTGCATTTTTCCGTTTTTCGGAAAAGGGCTATATACCGAAGCTCCGTCGGCCGCAGTATCCGCCTTGCAAGCGTTTCGCCTCTTTCGCCGTAGTATCGGTATAAATCCTTGGAAAATTTATCGTTCATTTTGGTTCACCTTTTAAACCTTTTTCATATACTCCCTGTAAAAATCCTCTGCCTCTTCCTCAGAAAGACCTTTTGTATAGTACCAGCCTTGTATATAGTCACATTCGCTTTCGGAAACCAGCGCGTTCTGTTCCTCCGTTTCCACGCCCTCGCATACAACCCGGAGATTTAAGCTGTGTATAAAAGAGATAATCCCCAAAAACAGCTTCTTTCCGCGTTCCTTTTCGGCGAGAAGCAGAATATCTCGGTCAATTTTTACGATATCAATGGGATATTCGCAAAGGTTTATAAGGGCGGCGTATCCGCTGCCGATATCATCCAGCGCGATGCAAAACCCCATTTTTTTAGCCTCTATAATATTTTGTCTGGCAATATCTAAATTCTTCTCGATGGAATCTTCCGTAATTTCAATTATCAGCTTGCTTTTGTCGAAGTTGTACCGCTCGGCTATTTCTTTTATTTTTGCGGCAAATTCTTTTTCAGATATTGTAATTCGCGTGATATTACAGGATATGGTGATAGCATCAAAAGCCGTATTTTTCCATGCCGAAAGCTTTTGGCAAGCTTTTTCAAACATATAGTAATCAAACCTTACAATAAGTCCCGATTTCTCCATAAGACCTATATATGCACCGGGAAATATCACCTCTCCGTTTGCATTCTCCCATCTTGACAAGGCCTCGGCCGACACAATCCTTTTCGTCTTGCTGTCCACTATAAATTGCAGGTGCATCTTAAATTCATCGCTTTGAAATCCCGCCTTGATTTTTTTAAGAAGCTGCCGCTCCCCGGCGCGGTTCTTTCCGCCACGCCAAAAATCCGTAAGCTTTTTCCATACTTTTTTGTTCATTCCACTTATTCCACCTGTTCATTATTTTAACCGGTAGTCACGCCACGATGTTCCCTGTGCTGAAAAACAAAAGCTGCAACAATATAAAGTCAGGTACGACCTCGTATCATTGCAGCTGGACTGGCATAGTAAAAAACCTTAGCCTCTTTGCTTTGCGTCGCCGGCTTTCGCCGGTTTTGCTAACTATTCTTTGCTGTCAGTATATCACAATGATTCGCTTTTGTCAACTATATTTACTCTTTTGCAAATACCCAGAGCGTATCGGAGGCCTCTTCTGGTGCATCGCCGAGTTTGTAAACGCTCAGTACCACAAAGTTGCCGTTGTTTTTCTTGAATGTGATTTTGGGTGTTTTCCCCTCCAACAGCTGGCGCTTTAACGCTTCGTAATTCAAAAAGCTTAAGACCGCTCTGTGATAATCGGGGTCTACCGAATCGGCAACATATTTGGAAAATAACTTGGAAAAATGCTCTTCCCTTTCGTTATAATTCAAATATGCAGGCATCAGGATGCGCCTTGCCTTATCCGTAGAAAGCGAAACACAATATATGCCATTATATTTTTCTTGCAGGACAGAGAGCATGGTGTCGATTTCCAGTATGCCTGTTTCCGCCTGCACATATTCTTTATCCTTTGGCAAAGAAATGCCGCCTTGTTCCTTGTTCTGGTAATATTCCGCCTTTGCCTCGTACATCCGCACTTCCGCTTCCCGTACCATGTCTTCCGTGCCGGTGTTTTGTGTCCGGTAAGAAAGGCCAATGGCAACATGGTAATTGCGCGGCTGTAACTGATGCTTTAGAATTTCAATACTCTTGTGCATAGCCTCCGGCGTGGTATTAGGGCAAAATATCAGGAACTCATCGCCACCCATCCGGTAAATCTTATGCCCGAAAAACACTTCCTTCAAGGTGTTTGCAATATATATGAGCATTTCATCGCCGGCAGCGTGACCATATTTGTTGTTGCAGATATGTAGCTCATTAACATCGATGTAAACACAAGCAAAATCCAGGGGTTTTTCTTCGTCATACCCCACAATGTCACTTTTATAGGCAACGCGGTTTAAAACGCCGGTAAGGGAATCGGTTGTGGCCGCCAGAAGTGTTTTGCTGAGATGATTTTTATTGTACAGCGCCATGGAGAAGCACGCCGAAACCTTTTCCGCAAGCATACGCACCGCACTGCCGCGTTTTGTGTTAATCGTAGCCAGGATGGTGATAAAATTCGCCGTATTTATGGTGGCCGAAAGCGAAATCTCTTCGATGCCATGTTCTTTCAGAAATCTGTAAAAAGAGGCGTTTGTTTTCAGCATATGCCTGTTCGGTTTTATGCACAGAATGTTTACGGCCTTCTTATTATGGAGATGGAATTCGGAGGCATACCGGAAAAGCTCCGCTTTAAAATATCGTATTTCCTCTTCCGAAAGCATAACCCGTTCATACCGCGGTGCAATATAATGATAAAATTCTCCGTCCGTATCAAAAAATATGGCGGACCTTGCTTTTGCAAATTTGCAGATTTCGACGAGGGCATCTTGTATGTTGTTATGCCCACCCGTAGTTTCCAGAAGCTCTTTCCGGACATTGGAGGCACATTCCGCTATGGCACCTGTCTTCTTTTCGTTTGCCATGAGTATCAGGATGTACAGACCTATCGTGAAAAGCATCACAAGAAATACAAGCGTAAATACCATGGCCCTTGTATGTGCGCTTGCCAGCACCTCACTGTCGTATCGGCCCATGGCTATCATCCAGCCGAACTCTTCAATGGTAGAATAATGCAAATGCAGCGTTTCGTTTTTATAGGCTGACCGAAAAGAGGTAAACCCCTTGTCGGTGGAAATAAACTGCTCGTAGGAGTATCCCTTATTATATTCGCGGTCCTTCAAAAAGGAAATGTTGCCAAGGTCCTCCTGTATCGTATCAATAAGAATATCGCCGGTGCCTTTTTCGTAAACGAATAACTGCGCATCCAGCTCTTTTACTATACCTGCATATCTTGCCCCGAGCTTATCGGGTTTTATGGCGCCATATAATATGCCGACTATTTCCTCGTTTACACGAATCGGAACGGCGCTTCGAATAAGCGCATAGTCCTCTTTTGTGATATCACCTGTCATGCCGCTTATGTATTCGCCTTTTTCCTTTTCCTCTGCAAAGGAAATCGCGCCCGTCACATCCTTGGTGCCGGCTTTTGTGGCAAAGGTATTGTCGCGGTTTAATATACCTATATTTTCAATCATGCCAATAGGCCGGAAGGAATCAAACAAAAGGCTGTAATCACCACCATCGACATAAAGCTTTGCGGCGAAGTTCGCCATGGTGGAAAGGTTTTCCCTGTCGGATGTCAGCTGCAGAATAAGGTCATCCTTCACCTGTTTTGTCTGCACATGCAGCGTCTCGTATGCTTCCTCTTCTGCTTTGTTGTATAAATAGCTAACCATAATCAGAAAAACCAAACTAAGCAATAATGCCACAATAATTGTGTATAAAATGTTATGCTGTCTGGATTTTTTCTTTCCGTATTTCAGCGCCATCCGTTCACATCTTCTTTCCTTCCATATTTATACTATATGATTATATCATCTTTTTGCACAAAATTCAAGCTTTTTGCTTTCTTTCTGCTTTTTTCTTCCCCGTATCGGCGCTTTTTGGTGTGCCGGCCCGCTGTTTGCAAAAATCGTGGCAAGAAACTCCCAGAAATGCACAGTTTCTACTCCGCCATCATAGTATAAACAAAAAGGCTTTGTAGGTGGTTTTATGTTTTATAATTCTATATTAAATAGCAGGATGCGTCCTTTTGCGGTTGCAAAAATCAGAGGCAGTCATGACTATCCATCTATTTGCGGCACCGCTCTTTTTTATAAAGTGCAGAGGGGTGTTCTGGTTTCCCTGCAGATTAAAGGGCTGCCCCGGGAAGAAGAACTTTGCAAAAGCCCGATATTTGCCGTTCACATCCACAGCGGCGACAGTTGCCGAGGAAACAATGCCGACCCGTTTGCCAACGCCATGCCACATTATAACCCGGATAATTGCAATCATCCCTACCACGCAGGCGATTTGCCACCCATATTCGGCGTAGACGGTACCGCTTTTTCTGCGGTTTTGACAAATCGCTTTTCCGCCGGGGAAATTATAGGAAAAACGGTGATTATTCACGCTTCCCCCGATGATTTTACAACCCAGCCGTCCGGTAATTCGAGCACAAAAATCGCTTGCGGCGAAATTTTATCTGTAAGCTAAACGGAAGGCTCCGCATCAAAAATGCCTCCGCAAGAGCATGATAGCAAAAACTAAAATGAAAAAGCCGGACAAAATTGTCCGACTTTTCCTCTTATACGAATATTTTGATTATGCGTTTAAAAGGCGATACATAATGGTAGCTGCCTCTGCGCGCGTTGTCTGGCCGAGGGGGTTTATGGTACCGTCGGCGTTACCCTTTACAAGGCCCTTTTCCACCATGGCCGCAACATGCACTTTGGCATAGTCTGCAATGCTGGCAGCATCGGAGAAGGCGGAAAGGTCCGCTCCGCCTGTGAGGGCGAGGGCACGGCTTGTCATGGTCATCATATCCTGACGGGTAATCTGTGCTTCGGGGTTAAACTTATTGTCACCCACACCGTTTAAGATGCCGGCGGCTTTGCCGATGGCGAGCTCTTTTGCGTATTCACGCCCAGGCTTTACATCTGCAAAGTTATCGGAGGCATCGCCTGTAAGGCCAAGAGTGCGAACGAGGAACATGGCAAAATCACCGCGGGTAATATTGTCAGCCGGCCCAAAGGCGATTGCGCTCTTTTCGTTGGCAATACCTTTTTCATCCAGCTCAATGATGGCTTCTCTTGCCCATGCGTGGTCGTACAGGTCACGGAAGCGACTGCCACGAACGGCGGAGAAGTCTGTTTTCTGCGTGGGGGTAATCTTAAATACGGCCGCTTCCTTCGGGGCTACATCCACAGAGAATACGCCGTTTCCGCCTGCCGGACAATCCTCATTGTCGCCGGCAAGCTTTGTTACGGTGAAATCACCGATGGAAACCTTGCCGTTGTAGCTTACGAGCGGAATATCAGCATGGGATACCTTGGTTTCCCAGTTATTCAGCACAATCGCATAGAGGGAATCGTCCACTACTGCGAGGCGCCAGCGGCAATCCTCACCGGCATATTGGTCCAGACCGGGGCCGGGGAATGTGCCGTGGTATTCGGCAAACATGGGGTACTTTCCATGTACAAAGTGGTCAAACATAAAGTCATATTCCCACTCCGCGGCGTCCTCCATATCGTACCAGCGTTCACTTTCCACATAGGTATGCGGTTCGGGGTCCGCTGCTTTTTCCTCTTCACTTGCGTACGGTTTTGTGAAGGCGTGGAAGGAGAAGCCGGAGGCACCTTCCATAAAGGTCTGATAAATCATGTTTCGCATTTCCCCGAAGGTCGGGAAATACTCAAACCATGTAAAGGCCTGCAGCATAAGGCTCATATTCTTTTCCCAATGCGTGTCGTTCAGGGCCTTTCGCATATTGGCTGCAAAATAGGTGTACCGATGGCCGGTGTCATTTATCGGTGCGTAGCAGTCAAGGTCCATGTAGTCATTATAGCATGCCAGTCTCTGATAATGGTTTGCTTCCGAAATAACGGAGCCGATAGGATGCACGGGGTCCAGGTCACGAATGAGCTTTGTGCCAAAGCGGATGTTTTCGTCCAGCGCAATATCGCCGCCCGTAAACTCCGGTTCTTCCCAGAGATACCAGCCAAAGAGAGCCGGATGGTCCTTCACCTTTTCAATCGTCTTTTTAACTGTTTCCTGCAGCGCAGGGTCATTGATAATATCCTTCTTGTTGAACAGAGTTACCGTGGCCATAACGCCTTCTTCCTGCGCTACATCCAGACATTCCTTCAAAGTCATGGTAGCACCGCCGCCGATTGCGCGGCCGACCGTTACGCCAACCTCGCCAATTCTGTGCATGACCTCGGGAATACTTCCCTGTCCGAGAATATAGTTGATAACCTGTCCACCATTATTGACAAACTGCATGTTCTTGTCAAGCTGGGTGGGTCTGTCATACTTATAAATAATGCGCTCCAGAACATGTACCGTTTCGCTGCCGTCCTCTTCCAGGAGCATGGCCTGTACCTTATATTCCTTCTTCTTTTCAGCCAAAAGGTCCAGGTCATACGAATAATTCAGCGTTTCGCTCTGGCCGATAGTCATGATTTTCTCGTCCAGCACCGTTTCTCCGTCCAGAACACGGAAGCGAACATTCTTGCCCACAATTTCGGGGGATTCCTTAAGGCCCAGCGTGAGCTTCGATGTACCCGGTATGGTGCGGTCTGCATAATAGAACACGCAATCCGGCTCCAGCATCAGAAGCTTTGTTTTTGCCTCGCCGATGGCAACAAATTCAAGGTCGTCAAAGTACACATCATACGGCGGGTCGCCTGCACGAAGCAGCATGGCATAGAAATCGGCTTCGCCATACGCCGTAAACTGGTACACAAAATGGTGCCATGTATCCATTTCCTTAAAACGAGGGATGACTCCTTTTCTCTGGCCCAGCTTCAGATAGGTGTCGTCCGTCTGCTCCGGGGCATCCTTATAGGCATCCGCCTGTATACTTACCGTGTTTTTGGAGCCGTTTGAAAAGTATATGTAGCCGGAAAGCTGATATACTACACCGCTCTCAACCGGAACAATCTGGCCAACCCAGGGCAAGGACCAGTTATCCGGCGTTCTGAGACGAAGACTATGGCTGCCTGTGTGCGCCTTCTCATCCGTAATCTCATATATGCCGGCATACTTGTCTTCTCGAGTAAACCACTTGCCGGTCGTTTCCTCCGCCTGCTTCATATACATAAAGGAATCTGCTTCAAAGCCGCCGTCTACAATCAGATTCTCGGCGCCCGGCAGCGGCGGGGCATAATCCGGCATATCCACTTTTTCCTCAACACCGGGTCCTAAAAGCGAAATATCATCCCAAAGCACTTCGCCGCCTTCTCTGAGACGAACGAGCAAGCTTACGGAACGAACATTATCCGGCATGGTAAAGCGCAGCGTTTTAAATGTCCACTCGCCGTACGCTTCCTCTCCGAAGCTCAAGGACGGGCGTGTTTTATATTCCACCTTTCGGCTTTCCTCATCCGAATAATATACATACATGGAAATCTCGCAAACGCCTTCCTTGGTAAGGCGCTTACACCAGCCGCTCAGTTCGTATGTACCGCCGACAAGCTTATCTACGCCCTGTACAGCATGCAAATTTCCGTCAGCCTTAAGGTGCAAAGAAACTTTTTCGCTTTTAACATCCTTTGTCTCTTTACATTCATCAGCCTTCATTTTAGCAACGCCGTCTATGCCCCATCTGGCATAGTTTTCGCCGTCACGAACCTCAAAGCCGCCGTTGCTGACATATTCAACAACATCGCCCACACCGGCCTGCAAGGTATTTTTGGTATCTACTACGCTCTTGTAGTCAAAATCCTTCTGTTCCAGCTTAACCGTGGAATAGGCAACGCCATTTCTCATTTCCACAGTGGGCGCAATCATGTACACATCGTCTTCCGCCAGCACCGCAAAAGTGCTAAAGCAAAGGATTGTCGCCATAAGCAAGGCAACCATCTTCCGCATGTTCATAAAACACACTCTCCTTCTTTTTGTCGAAATTTTTATAGATGCTCTACTCTTATTTTAGCATCCTCAAAAGTTCCTGTCAACTTGTGTATTGGACATTTTTTTGGTTTTTTGTCCAAAATCCGGGGTGTTTTTTGCTTGGCGTCCTTGTTTCTTTACATTTCTTCCGATAAGTAAAAATAATAAAATTACCGCCCCAGAGGCCAAATCTTCCGGGGCGGTTTTCTTGTTTGTTATCGTGCTAAATACTTGTCATAAAAAGTCAAATACGGCATACCATTTGTTCCGTCCATACGCGTATACTGCGGGTTATCCTTTTCAAAAACAGTTTGCTCCATCACGGGCAAATATACGGCGTTCATGATAAGCCGCGCAATGTCACACCGTTTTGCATGGTCTGTACTTACAAAGCTGACAGCTTGCGTCAGTCCGATTTCCCCAGCCACCTTCAAATAGCCATCCGGATACCCCCCTGCCTCTTCGGCCATGGGTGCATATCCTAAAGCCGAAACAAGCAATTTTATGGCCTGTTCGTTTGTAACCTTATCCTCGGGGCCGAAGGTGCCATCGCCGTAGCCCCGGATATGGTGGGCCTGCATAGCAAGATGAATTGCGTTATATGCCCAATGTGTTTTTGCTACATCCGTAAATCTTTCCGTTTCCGAAATGATAGGGGCCACGCCCTTCAGCTGCAGCATATTTATAAGGATTTGCGCCATTTCTGCACGGGTTACGGGCGTTTCCAGATTTAATTTTCCGCGTTCATCTCCCTGCATGATTTCAAAGGAGCGAAGCATCTTAAATTCTTCCTCTATCGGGTCGGGCGTGTTTTCACCAACGCCGACGGCGTTCAAAAAGAAAAGTCTTACCGCCACCACGGGTATGCTTACATTCTCTTTTTTGCTGTACTTATAGTATTTGCTTACGGGGATGAAAAAATCAATGCCGGGCATTTCCCCTGCAACAAATGCTTGAATGTCCAGACTTTCTTTGTCTATCTCCCGCTCATACCTTCCGAAAACCGTTTCTTTGTTGATTACATATATGCTCTTGTCCTCCTCGTACGCATTTCGAAAGCGTATTTCTGTTTTGTCTGCATTGACCTCGATGTCCTTTGCTCGCATCATGCAAGATATATATGCCTTGTCGGCTTCTATTTTCAAAAATGCCGAACCATCATTTTCTTCTATTTCTAAAATCGAAAACGCCTCGTTTGCCAATGCTGTAATATTCGCAAAAAGTACCAGAAAAAGAATACCTGCCATAATTTTTTTGAAGTTTCTTTTCATATTTCTCCCCCTTTTCGTTGCTTATGTACAAGCACAGCGTTTTTTCAAGCAAACACCTGCAATTCAGATTATTCCGCAAACAATTTTAGTATATCGTCAAAATGTAATATGTATTTCTCGTATTTATATTGCGGCTTATCATAACCTTTACCAAGTTCCTTTGCTGTTTTCTCTTCTGCATCTAAATAGGCTTTTTCCTCATCTGTAAAATCCACCGCAGCCGTTAAGAGAATTGCTCCTATATCTCTTCTGACTGTAAAAAGCTTATAATAGTGCACTTCCTCCGGAATTGTAATGCCTATCCAGTCAATCAAATCCTTTGAAGCCCATACCATATTTCCTTTCGGTTCTATCATAGCTGTTTCAAACTGCTTGGATATATAGTCCTCTACTTCATAGGGAAATAAAGAAAAGTAAAGCCCGGATTTTGCATCTGAAAAAACCATTGTTTTGGGAATGCCCAACGGATACTTCTCCATTGTTATTTCCATTATTTCATGTGCTCTGTTTGGCGGTTCTCCTTCTGTCCAATTTATATAATCATAAGAGTAATACATTTTATTTGCATCCAAAGTAACACCAACAAATGCGCCGGTTTCCCATGCGTAATAAACATTGATAAAATTTTTGTTTTCAGGCAGATTATAAAAAATTCGTTTGCCGTCTACCGTTTCATATGCCACCCGCCAGTTTTCATTATCATAGGAATATAAAAGCTTTTCCGGCACTATCTTGAAATATCCATTCGAGGTTGCTGTCGGCTTCTCTGCATATCCCTGCCAATGTTTCGGATAGCAATCAATGTATACTGTTCCATTATAATCATCACAGCCCAGCCTTTTTATTACATTATGTACCTGTATTTTGCTGCTCAGATTCGTCAACATCGTCTGCATGTTATTCTTCCCCACCGGCGATTCCATTCCCACAGCCATCCCGCGAAACAGCTCTTCCTGGGAAGCGTGTATAATATATCCTTCCGGATACGCTCCGCATTTCTCTGTAATCCATGCATCCGCATGAAGTACACGCCCCATCATAGCAGCTGCTTCCTGATATAAAATTAAATCGTCCGGCCTAAAGGTACCATTCCCGTCCCCGTTTACAACGCCGATTTCCTCTAAAAGCATGACATCTGCATAATATGTATGCGAGGACGAAATATCAGCAAAATCTTTTCCTTCCTCCTCCGTTCCGTATATACCCTTTTCCCGCAGGAGCTTTGCAAGATTATGGCTAAACTCTGCACGGGTTACACAAAGCTCGCGTTCCTTCTCCGTCATGAAATTGTGTGCTTCTTGAGCCATTGCACTCCATGACATGGTAGTTGCAACGGTTATTGCTCCTAGAGAAATCGCTATTTTGCGTCCATTCATTTTTCGTCCTCCTTTTACGAAAGGAGGGAGAGAAAATCCACTCCCCCTCCTAATATTTTTTAGTCCTGTACTACAAAACCAACATAAGAATTACCTGCCGAAAGTGCTCGAACTATAAAGTAATAGTCATGCCCTGCCGTTGCAGCTATCGGAAGGTCACCATTCTCAACATCCACATTTAAGTTGGCATCAAAAATCATTTCATCCTCTGTATAATCATATACTTGAAGATTAATCCTGCATGCAGGGTTATTTCTTCCACATGTCATGTTAATATGCAGGTATCCAGAAGACGATGCACGCATTAAAAACGGAGAAAAATACTGCCTATTATATACCATTTCAAAATTAAAGGAACATGGTCCAACCGCTAAATTTGCAACATTGGTAGGAATTGCTCTGGTGATATTATCCAAATATGCTGGATTCATTGTTCCTTCCCCATAATGAATTGCCATTCCATTGCTAATTGCCTTATCCAACGCTTCCAACTGCGATAATGAAAAATTTTCCAACCGTTCGTCTGCTATAGTTGTAATTTCTTCCATTACAACATTGTTTGCTTGCACCCCAACCATAGACAAAATTCCTACTACAAGGATTAATAATAGAGATACTGTTTTTTTCATGAAAATTCCTCCTATGCTGAAATCGTAAACTGTCCGCTTGCCCCACTTATCGAAGGATTGGATAATTCTATATAGTATCCATTTCCAACTTCAAAATAAGCAAAGGATAAAAACAATTCGCGTTCATAATTTGCCAAAACTGTTTGTACGCTATTATATACAACTTCTCCTGTAACCTTATTTATTACTTTTATTGTCAAGTCATGCGTTTGTGAGGTAGCAATATATTTCATTCTTATTCCCGTTAAGTTTGTCTGGGGTGCAATAATGAAATCAGAATACTGTTTATTTTGATAGGCAAATGTATATGTGAACCTGCCGCTTCCATCATTTGGAATAGCCAACACATTGCTTGGTATCTGCCCCGCTCTTAATTGCGACATATTATAATTTGTGATTCCATCATACAGATAATCAGGATTATCCGCTGCAAGTGTCGAAATGTTTAGACACAACAAAGACATAGCAACGCATACAATCTTTAATATTTGTTTTCGCATAAAAATATCCTCCTTGTTGTCAAGTACTTTTAGTTCATAGCATTTTGAAAGCCATCTCCGGTCATCCATACAGACTACATGCCTACGCTTTCTTTATTTTTTGTTCATGGTGCATGGCGCCGCATGATAACCGCATAAGCCATAAACCGATAGCGCTCAGCATGGTACTTTTGTATGAAAAAACCTTCAGCAAGCCTTCCGTCTTATTCTATTGGGGACGAAGCTATCGGCTTCTCGAAATGCTGCGCATATATGTCACGCGACAACCTCGAACCCATAGAATAAACGAAATATGAGTGATTTGAAGGATAGGAAATTCTCCTTCATGGGTATTTACCCATAGGGCACGCGCCCCGCCGTTTTTTAACGGTTGAACTTTTTGAATTTGTCAAGCCCTACGGGTTCTTCCGGCTCATAATAAGCTGCCCAACACGAAGAATTTGACGCAAGCGTGACAAATGCAAATGCGCAAGCCGCAATTGCCGAGCCATACTTCAAAATGGCATTTTTAAGAAACTTTTTCATCCTTTTCACCTCCTAACATTTTATTTTTTACAAATGCTGCCGCCATGGATGCCGTCACAGCAAATTGTCCAAGAGAAAAAGCAAAAATGTTTATGTTTTCCGGATTCCAAATCATTCCAACCGATAGTAAAGCTATTTCTGTCATCATGATTTTTATACTAATTTTTCGGTAAAAAAATCGTTCTGTTTCACTGACGGTTTTCTTTTTATGTATAATCGGCGCAAACCTCCATACCATAAATACCGTAGATGCCACAACCAGTCCTTCAAACACCAAATAATACGAAATAGGTATAAACCTTATCAAAACCATAAACACGCCATACACGACAAGCAAAATCATATAACAGCGAAATTTTGTATCAGCATGATACCCTCCTGCATAAATTCGGAGTGGAAGAAAAGAACAAAAAAATACTAGTGTGCAGGCGAAACTTCCCAAAGCAATTGCGATAAAAAGAATGCTAACGATTTCTACTACGGATGTCAGAAACAGTTCTATCCCATATCTGCAAGTGTCAATTTCATCCTTTGCAATTATTCCATATTCCCCCAATTTTTTAGACAAAGAATCGGCCATTTCTTTCATGGAAGCACCTTCCTTTCCTTACAAAATAAATATATCATAAAAACTGTTCCGTTTGGTAAACATGGCATGAAATGCATGCTGCGTGGCATAAAATGCAATAGAAAAAGCCCGAAGAGTACCTTTCAAAGTGCCTTCGAGCCTTAAAAATTAAGGATTTTGTTTAATTTTCAAAAATTTGGAAGAAAAATGTAAATTCTTCGTCTATTTGACTAAAACGATGTACATTTTTATAATTGGAAAGTGCCGCTTCTATATTTTCGACGCCAAAGCCATGGCTTTCTTTATCCGTTTTTACAGATTTTAAGAACCTAGTGTTTACCTTCTTTGCGGAATTTACAATTTTGCAAACCAAAGCGTCCTGCGCATAAGTCATAGCTATATAAATCCGCTTTTCTCTATTTTCCACTTGTTCACAAGCTTCTATCGCATTATCCAACGCATTTCCAAAAATAATGCAGATGTCAATCGGATCTATAAATAAATTTTCCGGAATTTGCAATTGTGCCCGGAAGATTATTCCTTTGCTAATAGCAATACTTCTTTTTGTGTTCAAAATCGCATCTAAAGTTATATTCCCGGTTTCAATGGAATCTTTAGATAATGCAGTTTTACCACGCATATTTTGCAGGTACTCAAGACCACCTTTAAAATCCTTGCTTTCAAAATATCCCTGCAACGAGACAGCATGGTTCTTTAGGTCATGACGAAGTTTTTTCATCTCCTTTTGCGTAACCAAAATTTCATCCACATGCTTCGCTTGCGACTTGATTTGTTGTCGAAACAGTTCTTGTTTCCGTTCTATGTCTGCGTGTTTTATTATCTTTTCATATAAATATAAGGAAAAAAACATATTATATAACAGGCCCAGTGAACACCAGACGGACAAATAATTATAAATAGCCGGAGCCATGCTAAAATATTGCAACATGTACAACAAATAAATAGCCAAGGTAGAAATTGCAAAGATTAAAAAGAACAACACCCAGTAGGAAGATTTTAACGATGTAGTACGATTTGCCGAATGCTTTACACAAACCACTTTCACAACAACAAAAGCAAACAATTTAGAAAATATCATTCCCATAATTCGATAACTTTCAACATCGGTTGCTTCCGCTGCAGATACTCGCATTAAATAAGATAATAGAAACATTGTAACCAACTCTGTAGTTATGAAAATTAGCGCGAGGATTACTGCAATTAAGGCACTACTCTTAATGTTTTTAGTAAAAACAAACCCTATAACAAAAACAGTAGCCAAAAGAATGACAATATTTAAGTATCCATTGTAAAATACTTTATTACTCAAATTAGTTATACAAACAAGCACTAAAGCCGATATAACATAAGTAAGTAATGACTTTTTACGTTCTTTTTCCACATATGTACTGATAAGCATAAGGATGACTGCCGCTTCAAAAAAAGTTGTTAATATATTTGCTATATTCATCATTTTCATAATAAAAATTTCCTTTCGTCAAAATCCAAAAAACAATCTGTGAACTCTTTCTTATATGTTCGTCCAATTGGAATGGGGTGCTCATACTTGTACATAACAAGTTCTGCATTTCCAACTTGATACACAAAATTCATATTAATTACAAACGCACGATGGACACGGCAAAACCGGCTTGTATCTATGCTTTCTAAAAGCGAATCCATGGTTTTACGAATTTTGTGTATCGTGCCGTCCCTTTTATGTATGAGCATCCAATGCCCCCGGCTTTCAAAGAAAAGAATATCGTCACAAAAAAGCCGGATGCGCACTTTATTTTCCTGAAAGACAAAGGTGCCGGGTGCATCGGCAAGCTTTAAGCAGATTTCATTATATACCACTTTTAGTTCTTCCGCCGTTACCGGCTTTACCAAAAACCGAAAGGGCTGACAAACAAAGCTTCGTTGCATATGCCGCGTATGATTCGTAACAAATATAATTAACACTTGGGTATCCGTTGCCCGAATTTGATTTGCTGCTTCTATACCGTCCATACCCTCCATCTCAATATCCAAAAAAACGGCATCAAAGCCCCCATTCCCCCGTGCATATTCCAAAAGAAGTGCTTCTCCGCTATGAAATGTTTCAATTATATCGTTTTCGCTTTGTTTTTGGTGTAGCCCACTTTTCAAAGCTTCTAAACATTCCATATTGTCATCACATATTGCAATTCTCATGTTGTCACCTGCTTTCACCGAAAGTATTACGCAGGGCATACACAAAATACACCCTGTTTTCAACTAAATGCTTGTAAATAAAATCATACTGCATTCTTTTCTTTATTTTCCTTGCAGAACATCTGTTGCCTACAGCCTCCACCTCATCGCGGATAAAGTCAGAGCAAGCAACCTATGTGTACCTTTTGGGTGATGTCATTATATCAAAAAATCCCTTAAAAAGCAACAAAAAAGCCGGACAAATTGTCCGGCTTTTCCCATTTCATATTAGTCGTTGAAGCCAACTCTTGCACCGTAGGTGGTGTGGAGAAGCTCGTGTGCCTTATGGGAGTTCGGCTCGCCGAGGAACTCGTCATAAAGGGCTTTAATCTGGGGATTGTTGTGGGACTGACGAAGAACCAGTCTTTCATCCTCGCTGTAGAGGGCCTTTGCTCTCTTTTCCTTGTAGGTGTCCAGAATATCGTCATCCTCATTCGGCAGGAAGCAGGAGCGGATAATCGGCTGACCGCCGCCTGCGATACAACCGCCGGGGCAACCCATAATCTCAATGAAGTGATACTTGGACTTGCCTTCGCGGATTTCGTCAAGCAGAACCTTTGCGTTCTTCATGCCGTGTGCAATCGCAACATTGACTACAGTTCCGTTAATATCAATGGAAGCTTCGCGGATACCGTCAAAGCCACGGACTGCCTCAAATTTGATGGCCTCGTGTTCTTTACCGGTGAGTACAAAGTACACGGTACGAAGAGCCGCTTCCATAACGCCGCCTGTTACACCGAAGATAACGCCGGCGCCTGTGTAATCGCCCATGAGGTCCTGGTCAAACTCTTCGTCCGGCAGACGGTCAAAGAGAATACCGGCACGCTTAATCATGCGGGCAAGCTCACGCGTTGTCAGAACAGCATCGACATCCTTAATGCCATTTTTCTGCATCTGTTCGCGTTCCTTTTCGTCCTTCTTTGCGGTACAGGGCATGATGGATACTACGAAGATATCCTTCGGGTCAATGCCGTTTTTCTCTGCATAGTAGGACTTAATGATGGCACCCTGCATCTGGTGGGGGGACTTACAGCTGGAAAGATGACCGAGAAGGTCGCCGTAATTGTATTCCGCGTAGTTAATCCATCCGGGCGAGCAGGAAGTAATCATGGGAAGTGTGCCGCCGTTTTTAATTCTGGAGAGAAGCTCTGTGCCTTCTTCCATAATGGTAAGGTCAGCAGCAAAGTTTGTGTCATATACCTTATCAAAGCCGAGGCGCTTCAGCGCTGCCACCATTTTGCCGGTAACAGCGGTGCCGACAGGCATACCGAATTCCTCGCCGAGGGCGGCGCGAACGGCCGGTGCCGTCTGCACAACAAGGTGCTTGCCTGCCTTCTTAGCTTCGTCGATAAGTGCGATTTCCGATTTCTCCATGAGTGCGCCTGTGGGACATACGCTTACGCACTGTCCGCAAAGGATACAGGGAGAATTTGCCATGGAACGGTTTTCGGCAGGGCCGACAATCGTTCTAAAGCCGCGGTTTTCAAAGCCTAAGATACCAAGACCGTGTGCGTTTTCGCATCTGGCAACACAGCGACCGCAAAGGATACACTTGGAGGTATCGCGTACAATCGAAGGTGTCAGCTCGTCAACCGTTACCGGTGTTTTGGAACCCTGATAGCGGCCTTCGCGTGCGCCGGTAATGTAAGCTACATGCAGAAGCTCACACTGGCCGTTCTTGTCGCACTGCTGGCAGTTCTGATTGTGGTTTGAAAGCAGAAGCTCAACAGATGCACGGCGTGCTTCCGAGGCGGCAGGCGTGGAAATAAAGATTTCCATGCCTTCGTTTACCGGATATACACAGGAAGCCACCAGACCTCTTGCACCCTTCACTTCTACAAGACATACACGGCAGGAGCCATTGGAGCATTCGCCGTGGTTAAATGCGCACAGAGAAGGAATCTCGTAGCCACACTTCTTTGCGGCTTCCAGGATAGTTAAGCCTTCCTCGACCTGATAGGAGACGCCTTCAATTTTAATATTAATTTTAGCCATTTGATTCTCCTCCTATTACTTCTGAATGATAGCCTTAAACTTACATGTGGCAATACATGCACCACATTTTACGCACTTTTCAGGGTCAATCTGGAAGGATGCGAGCTTCTTGCCGGGTGCCGTATAATCCGTTCTTTCAATACAAGATGCCGGACACGCCTTTGCACAGATACCGCAGCCGAAGCACTGGTCCTGAATAATGGTGTACTGGATAAGGTTCTTACATACCTTTGCCGGACATTTCTTATCCACGATGTGGGCAATATATTCATCCTTAAAGTGTTTTACTGTGGAAATAATCGGGTTTGCAGCCGTCTGACCGAGTGCGCAGAGAGAGTTCTTCTTAACATGTTCGCTCAGCTCTTCCAGCTCATCAAGGTCACGCATGGTGCCGTTACCCTCTGTGATTTTGGTGAGAATTTCAAGCATTCTCTTGGTGCCTACGCGGCAGGGAGAACACTTACCGCAGGATTCGTCGCAGATAAATTCCATATAGAATTTCGCCACATCAACCATGCAGTTATCTTCGTCCATAACGATAGCACCGCCGGAGCCCATCATGGAGCCTTTGGCAACCAGATTGTCAAAGTCAATCGGTTCGTCAAGGCTTTCCGCCGTCAGACAGCCGCCGGAAGGACCGCCGGTCTGAATGGCTTTGAATTCCTTGCCTTCGGGGATACCGCCGCCGATATCGTAGATAAGCTCGCGGAGTGTTGTGCCCATGGGAATTTCCACAAGACCAACATTGTTTACCTTACCGCCAAGCGCAAATACCTTTGTACCCTTGGACTGTTCCGTGCCACATTCGGCGAATGCCGCTGCGCCTTCACGGAGGATGTACGGTACGCAGGCGAGAGTTTCTACATTATTAACAATGGTGGGTTTGCCCCAAAGACCCTTAACAGCCGGGAACGGCGGACGGGGACGCGGCATACCACGCTTACCTTCAATAGAGTTTAAGAGCGCTGTTTCTTCGCCGCAAACGAATGCGCCGGCACCGAGACGGATGTACGCCTTGAAGCTGAAGCCTGTGCCTAAAATGTTTTCGCCCAAAAGGCCCATTTCTTCCATCTGTGCAATAGCACCGCGCAGGCGGTTTACAGCGATGGGGTATTCAGCACGGACATAGAAGTAACCTTCCGTTGCACCGATTGCATAACCGGCAATCATCATACCTTCCAGCACCGCGAAGGGGTTACCCTCAAGGATGGAACGGTCCATAAACGCACCGGGGTCACCCTCGTCACCATTACATACAACATATTTCTGGTCTGCCGCATTTGCATAGGCGAAAGACCATTTGCGACCTGTGGGGAAGCCTGCGCCGCCGCGGCCACGAAGACCTGCCGCCAAAACCTCGTCAATAACCTCTTTCGGGTCCATGGACAAGGCACGCTTTAAGCCTTCGAAAGCACCTTCGCCAAGGGCTTCGTTTATATCTTCAGGATTGATAACGCCGCAGCCATGGAGGGCAACGCGCTTCTGCTTTTTGTAGAAGTTGATATCATCCTGCTTGACAACCTTTTCGTTTGTGAGGGGTTCTACATAGAGAAGTCTCTCCACAACCTCACCGTTTTTAATATCCTTTTCAAAGATTTCCTCTACATCTTCTACCTTTACAAGACGGTAAAGAGTATCTTCCGGGAAAATCTTAACGAAAGGACCCTGCGAGCAGAAACCAAAGCAACCAACGATGTTAACGGTTACTTTATCCTGCATGTTGTTTGCCGCAATCAGCTCTTCAAACTTTTCCTTGATGTTCATGGAGTCCGAAGACAAGCAACCGGTACCACCGCAAAGCAAAATGGCGCGTTTGCCGTTGGAACCATCAATTTTGCTGTTTAAGGCATCCTTACAGCTGCAAATTTTAGCATCGAGTTCTGCAAATGTTTTCATTCGTTAGCACCTCCCGCGCGATAATTTTCAACAATACCGGCAACCTGGTCAACAGAAACCTTCGGATATACCTTGCCGTTAATCGTAACGGCGGGGGCAATACCGCAAGCGCCGATACATCTAAGTGCATCGATGGTGAACATGCCATCTTCTGTAGTTTCACCCGGTGCAATACCCAGTATCTCAGAGAATTTGTCCATTACCAGCTGCGCTCCCTTTACATAGCAGGCCGTACCCATGCAGCAGCCGATAACATACTTTCCCTTCGGCTTAAGGGAGAAAAAGGAATAGAAAGTAACAACCCCATAAATTTCTGCCACAGAAATCCCCGTCTTTTCAGAGACGATTTGCTGAACATCCAGCGGAATGTATCCGTACTCATTCTGAATGTCACTCAAAATCATCATCAGGGGTGTTTTTTCGTTTGCGTATCTGTCGCAAATCTCACAAATTTTCTTGACCCCAGTGTCGCTAATGTGCGCCATACAACATCCTCCTCCATAATATTTTATGCACGCATTAAAGCCTGCATTTGGTATTAGTATTTTCGGCAAAAAGCGCGCGGCTTTTTAACCTTATGTATTATATCATACCTGTTTCAAAAAAGAAAGCCTTTTTATCAAAAAACTTTAAAATATTTTAATTTTCCCGAAAAGCCGACGGGTTTCGCCAGAAATCCCCTTCAAAAGGCTTTCTCTATGCCTTTCGGCTCTGACTTCTTTTCTCCCTCACAGGCGCGTTGCCGCATCATTTTACATTTCTGCAGAGAAATTCCTTTTTTTCGTTCCCCGAAAGATTAGAGGTGTCATAAAAGAACTCTTTATTTTTTACAAAATACTCCTCAACAGAGCACTTTACCGTTGCCGGAACACCGACAGCGCAAGAATTTGAAGGGATGTCCTTCGTCACAATGGACCCTGCACCAATTATAACATTATCGCCTATTGTCACGCCTCCCATGATATACGCTCCCGTCCCTATGTACACATTGTCTCCTACTGTGATTCGACGCATTTTATCCATTTTTACACCGTCAAAATACCCCAATGTGTTAAGAACCTTTACCCCGCCATCATGCGAGAAAAAATGGACATCTGCTGAGAATAAGCAGTCCCTTCCAATGGTAACCAAGTAAGGTTCCGTTCCTAAAGCGCCAACGCCACAGTTAAATCTGGTTCCGTCACCAATCGTTGCGCCTTGCTTTCTCAGGTACTCCCGTTTCCTGTCCCATGACGAGTTTGCGTACTTAAGTTTAAATGTTTTAATCAAACTTTTAATCACTACCAACTACCCCTTTCTGTTTGTTCTGCATCTTTGAATCCATTATATCATTTCCCTTGGGGAAATACAACTTTTTCTTTTTTAAAGTCATAACCACCGGCCGTGCCGGTGGCTTGCACTGCCCCCTTAGGGCACTATGCTGGCCGAGCCTGCAGGCTCGTCGAAAGGTCTGCCAACCGCAATTCTTTCACCAGCTTGCCCC
>JAZSLT010000018.1:0-23579 GCA_045535515.1 Clostridia bacterium
TTTTCGGCAGCTCGGTATTCTCTTGTAGCCATACCCTTGCGGCCTTTTTGATAAGGTGGAAGTACAGAGAGGTTATGACTTTTGCAAACCTCGTCATTTAAATCTCGCAGAACTTTGAGTGAGTTGGGTGATAAATGAAGCTTTGTACCGTTCTCGAAATTTACAGAATTAACAACAATATTTGAATGTAAATGAGGTTCATCCATGTGTGTACAAACCAAAACTTCATGCCCCGGCCATGCTTTCTTTACGAACTCAATCGCTACCTCATGAGCCTCTTCGGGTGTGATTTTTTCTTCGGGAGAAAACGATTGAGAGAAGTGATAAAAATTCGCTCCGCCCTCGTTATGATATACTGCCTTGGTTGTCATAAATTCAGTGTAAGCATTTTGAGGGACACAGTTCACTCCGGTGATAAGTTTTCTACCTGAATTTATATCAAAAGTTTTCTTCTCCTGAAGACAGTAATTGATGAGTCCGCGCATTGCACTCGGGCTTTGTTTGGTTGAACGAATTGCAACTAATATTGCCATCAATTTCTCCTCCCAACGTCACCTATTCGTTCAGTTAATTTTTTAATTGCATCGATAAATTCACAGAAGTTATACGACGAAAAAACCTTAGAATTTACCTTTGTTGTAAGCTGATTAATATTGTTTCCGATGCGCTTGAGTTCTAACAAAAACGGTTGCATATTAACCGGAATAAATATAGGTGTTTCGAAAGAAAGTCTGACTATATAATCTGTGGTAGAGAGGCCTGCTTTTTTAGCACGCTTCTTTATATATAGTTTTTCTTTCTCCGTAACTCTTATCGTCAATGTCATATCTCTTCTTCTGTTGTCTTTCATATAAATCTCTCCTAATTTAAAAATATAAAGTGGGTCCGGGCTTCTGCCCGAGAAAAAAGCGCCTTCAGGGAGGCGCTTCGCGGCAGGCAGACAGCCGGACGCTATGCTTGCCCCAGACCTAAGTCTGGGAAATTCTCAAATTCTCGACCCGAGAATTTTCAGGGATATTGGAACAAAAAAAATAATTGATTTGCATTTCCCTATAAGAGAAGCCAATCAATTAATTCGTCGTCTTATTCTATTGCCTATAATATTCTTATCCAATAACCCTATGTTATTATTAACTTAGTATTATTTGTAGCCGTTTTTTACACCACCTAAGTCAAAAAACAACTACCATTTATTCAAGCACTTTATCAGTTAACCGATAGAGATTAGAGGTGGAACATCCATTGCTCTTTTTGCGATTTGCCTTGATTATGTAACCTGACTCAACCAACTTGGGTATCGTATTTTTAACAGTTGATAAACCAATACCTGTATCCTGATGTATAGTATCAAGAGAAGGAAAACAAGAGTTGTCATTACCTGACCTCATACAGAGGTAACATAGTATTTTAAATTCGTTTCCGCTGATACTTTTATCGGTGATAATTTTATTGAGTATAGTTGTGAATTTACCTTTTAATTTCATCATTTGAAAATCCTCCATTTCTCGAAATAAAAAAGTCGCATCCTTTTGATACGACTTAATAACTTAATAACTTATTAACTTAAAGCCTTTTTGAGCAAAAGAAAAAGTACAGCTATTTTTCAACAACTGTACTTATTTCTCTCTCAATCGGCTTCTTTCGTAAACATCCTTTTGAGAAACACCCAATGGCAGCTCCTTTTTGATTATACAATACGGCGAAACTGTTTTTCAATTTCTTTTTGCGTGAGAGAGAGAATAATGGGGCGACCGTGCGGACAAGTCGCTATCCCCTCCAAAAGCAGCGCCTTTTGCACAAGCGCTTCTTGCTCCTGTATCGACAAGCGTTTTCCGGCCTTTAGGGCGGCGCGGCAAGCAATGGTATGTAAGGCATTGGTTTCGGCCGTTGTTTTCAGGTCGCGCCGCTGTGATAAGCGGTCCAGCACCTCCACAAACGCCGCACGGATATCACTGCCGGCCAAAGCGGTGGGTACCATGCTGATTTTAACCACGCCAACGCCAAATTCCTCCGCATCAAAGCCGCTTTTTAAAAGCACCTCGCGATTTTCCGTAAACACCGCCATTTCTGCCGGGGAAAGCTGCACATTTTCAGGCATAAGAAGCATCTGACTGTCTATTCCCTTCCCCGCCATACCTTCTAAAAGGGCATTATATACTATCCGCTCATGTGCGGCATGTTGGTCTACGAGCAGCAGCTTGCCATCCGCCTCTGCGACAATATAGGTTTCAAATGCCTGCCCCAGTACGCGAACGACGGGGAATTCCTTTGCCGGTTCGGGCTGTACTTCTTCCGGCGGCAGAGGGGCCGTTTCCCTTTCGGGCAAAAAGGACGGCGCCGCGGCTTCTGTAATCTCTTCTTTTATCTCCTCTTTAGGATATACATAGTCTTTCTCCGGCTGTATGGCCGGCGTGACACTTGCCTTCTTTTCCGCCTCTTGCGCCTTTATTTCCGGCCTTTGGGATGCCGGCGCAGAAGGCGAAGGCTCCTTCGCCATTTGCGACGGAACTATCCGGATTTGTTCGCCCCGAAGGATAGGCTCTTGCGGCATGGGAGCAGGCTTTGCCTCCATCTGCAGCACACGCGTATCCCGAATGGCGTACAAGGTATTCTTCGTGCCCCAATACAAAAGGTCAAACACAGGCTTATCGCTTGCAAACTTAATTTCCGCCTTGGAAGGGTGTACATTCACATCGCAAAGCGACGGGTCCATGTTTATATGCAGTACACAAACCGGAAATTTTCCTACCATCATCTGCCCTTTATACGCTTCCAAAAGAGCTACCGGGAAGCTTTTGTGCATCACGCAGCGGCCATTGACGAAGAAAATCTGAAAGCTGCGATTGGGACGGCACAGCTCGCTTTTCCCGACAAGACCTGTAAGCTGCATGCCATCCTGCATATATTCTACGGGCAGCATCGCCGCCGCATAATCGCGACCCCAAAGCGCCGCTACCGCATTCTCCAGCTTGTTATCGCCCGGCGTAAAGAAAATTTCTTTTCCGCCCGAAATAAAGCGGAAGGAAATATCGGGGCGCGCCAAGGCAATCTTGCGTACAATATCTTCCGCGTAGCCGGCCTCCACACTATCCTTCTTCAGAAATTTCATGCGGGCAGGCGTGTTAAAGAACAAGTCCTTTACCGTCACACTCGTTCCGTCCGGGCAACCGGTGGGCAGAACCTCGGGTGTACCGCCGCCGCGGACGCGGACGCTCGTCCCCAGCGCATCTTCCCTTCTTTTTGTGGCGATTTCCACCTCGGCAACCGCCGCAATACTATAAAGCGCCTCACCGCGAAAGCCTAAGGTTACAATGCTCTCGAGGTCCTCGCTCGTTTCAATTTTGCTCGTGGCATGGCGCAAAAAGGCCGTTGGCGCATCCTCCTCGGACATGCCCTTGCCGTTATCTGTTACGCGCATATAGGTAATACCGCCATGCCGCAGTTCTATGACTACATGTGTGGCCAAGGCATCAATGGCGTTTTCCACCAGCTCCTTAATGACAGAAGCCGGCCTTTCCACCACCTCGCCTGCCGCAATCAGCGCCGCAACCGATGCCGGCAGCTGTTTAATCTCAGCCATGGTTTTTCCTCCGATTCTACTGCTTCCGCTTGTCCTTCCAGTTATCCTTTATGACCTGTCTGGCTCTCGCAATCGCCAGCGTTTCCTCGGGAACAGCGTCGGTAATCGTGGAGCCGGCCGCGATATATGCGCCTGCGCCCACCTCTACAGGTGCCACCAGATTTGTGTTGCACCCGATGAATGCTCCGTCTCCGATTTTCGTTTTGAATTTCCCTTTTCCGTCATAATTTACCGTAACGGTGCCACAGCCAAAGTTTACTTTCTCGCCCACCTCAGCATCGCCTACATAGGTAAGATGCGAAACCTTCGTGCCATCGCCTAAAGTCGCATTTTTCAGCTCCACAAAGTCGCCCACGCGGCATTTTTTGCCTATGCGGCTGCCCGGGCGGATGTATGCAAACGGCCCGACGGTCGTTTCCTCTCCGATTTCGCTATCTGTCGCCATCGTTTCGCGCACCTGGGCACCCTTTCTTACGGTGCAGTTTTTTAAGGTGGTACGCGGGCCTATCGTGCAGCCCTCTTCAATTACGGTTTTGCCTTGTAAAATACAGCCCGGCAGAATTTCCACGCCGGCGGCAATCTCTACCTCATCGTCTATAAAGGTATCCTCTGTATTCCAAATGCAAACGCCTTTTTCAATTAAAGCGCGGCAAACCTCTTTTTGCCGCTCGCGTTTTTCCTCGTACAGCTTCATTTTTTCCATTAATGGTCCCTCCTTGTGCTTGGTAGAACAAAAAGGCAAATGAAAAATCATTTGCCTTTTTGTTCGGTCAAGTTACTCTGCGTCGTCTTGCTGCAAAAGTGTTTCTTCGTATTTACGAAGAATAGCACCCTGCAGCTGCTCGCGCATTTCGGCATTGATAGGGTGTGCAATGTCCTTGAAAACACCTTCGGGCGTTTTGCGACTTGGCATTGCAATGAACAGCTTGTCCTGACCTTCTATTACCTTGATGTCATGGATTACAATAGCATTATCGAAGGTTACAGAAACAACCGCCTTCATTTTGCCCTCTGCCGTCATCCGTCTTACGCGGATATCAGTGATGTCCATGAATGCATCTCCCTCCCGTTTATGTAGGTCGAAAACAACTTTTCAGCCCTATGTATCTTTATTTTACCATATAAAAAAGAAAATTACAACAAAAATCACAAAAATATTGTATTTTTTTTGTGTTTTGGTGTATAATATATCTATCAAACTATCATTTTGAGAAAGGACCTGATGAAAATGACCTTCTCTTTAGATTCATTAGCCCCCGGAAGTCATGTGCATTTTATCGGAATCGGCGGTATCAGCATGAGCGGTCTGGCCGAAGTTTTAATGGATAAGGGGTACCGCGTAAGCGGCTCCGATATATGGGAAACGCCCACCACAGAGCATCTTAAAAGCCGCGGGGCGACCATTTACATAGGGCAACGCGCCTCCAACATTCAAAACCCGGATGCCATTGTATATTCGGCGGCCATAAAGCCGGATAACGAAGAGTTTATGGCTGCAGAAAAAAGCGGCGCGCCTGTTTTTGACCGCGCTACGCTGATGGGTGCCATTATGAAGCTTTATCCCTACCCCATCGCGGTTGCCGGCACACATGGGAAGACGACAACAACCTCCATGATGACGCATATCGCGCTATCTGCCGGGGTAGACCCCACGATTTCTATCGGCGGAAACTTGCCGGCTATCGGCGGCAATATCCGCGTGGGGCAGGGGGAATATTTTATATGCGAGGCGTGCGAATATCACCAGAGCTTTTTGCGGTTTTTCCCGCTTGTCAATATTATACTGAATGTAGAGGAAGACCATCTCGATTACTTTCGTGACCTTGACCACATCAAGGAAACCTTCCTTGCGCTCGCCGATTTAACGCCGCCCGAGGGTGCAACGATAATAAATGCCGATGATGCCAATACTGTGGACGCCGTTTCGGCCTCATCAGCACGGCTTATTACCTGTTCCAAAGAAAAAAACGCCGATTATACGGCGAAAAATATTACGATACAGGAAAATGGTTGTCCGTCCTTTATGGTATATGAATACGGCAAGGAATTGGGCCGTGTTTCCCTTTCTGTGCCCGGTGCGCACAACATTTCCAATGCGCTTTGCGCACTTTCTGCCGCGCGCTTTTTAGGGCTTCCCTTTTCTGCTATTTCCGAAGGTCTGGCCGCCTTTACCGGCGTTGGCCGCCGTTTTGAGAAAAAGGGGGAAACGGATGGCGTTACTGTTATAGACGATTATGCCCACCATCCCACCGAGATTGCGGCTACCCTTCGTGTGGCCGAAGAGACGGCAAAGGGGCGCGTGTGGTGCGTTTTTCAGCCGCATACCTACACAAGAACCAAGACCTTGTTTCCCCAGTTTGTGGAGGCCTTCTCGGATGCGGAGCCGCTGATTGTTGATATTTATGCGGCGCGTGAAAAGGATACGGGACTCATCCACGCGCGCGACCTTGCAAACGCCATAGAAAAAGCAAGCTACCTCCCCTCCTTTGCCGCTTGTGTTGACTACCTTCGCGCGCATGCAAAAGAGGGTGATGTGGTTCTGACGATGGGGGCCGGCGATGTCTATCGAGTGGGAGAAATGTTTTTGCAGAGGAAATAAACAGAGGATGTTAAAATCGGATTACCCAAAGCAGAGTTCCCCTGCTTTGGCTCCGTTTGTCCGTTCTGAACTATTTTTTCCATCCCAAATATTCGGGGATGTTTAAAAAGGAAACTTTTTAAACATCCCCATTTTTATCTTATCGTACAATAACCGCCTTCTTCGGACAAAGCTCCTGACAACAGTAGCACTTTATGCAGTTTTCCCGATGAATGACGGCCGTTTTATCGATAATCTCTATCGTTTCCACCGGGCACGAGCGCGCACATTCGCCACATCCTATGCACTTTCTTTCTATAATTACCGGTTTTCGCTCCTTCTTCAGGCGGGAGGCTATCGTGCGTGGCAGCAGCTTCAAAAGTCCGGCTGTACGGCTGGCTTTTGGTCTTTTGAACCGATGCGAAAAGTCAGAGAGCTTCGCGCCGATAATGGCCAGCTCCCCTACCTTTGCCGGACAAAGCCCCATCTCGCGGCTAATCTCTACAGTCAGCACTTCCTCGGGCGCATACCCCATCATGTGTGAGCAGGCAAGGTCCAGCGCAAAGGGATTGGCGCTGCCGCAAAGGGCGCCGACCTTGCGAAGCCTTCCGCTTGCCGGTCCATTCCCTTCCATACAGACGATGGCATCTATGATATTAACCGTGGGGGCATTTTCGAGGCAAAGCCGGACAAGCATCTCGCAAAAATCTCTTTTTTGCGGAAACCGGGCATGGTATTCCGCTTTTTTGGCACCGGGAATGGAGCCGAATAAATTTTTGACGGCGGCCGTCATTTCGCAAAGCATGTGCGTTTTCAGCCTGCCGATGTTTACGATGATATCCGCCTCCACAAGCGGTTTTATAAGGGTGAACGCGCCGCTCTCTACGGAGGCTGTATCTAAATTAAGAGCGGCCCCGCTCTTTTCTGCCGCATTTTTCATGCCGGTTGTTTCATAAAGTCGGGCCAGTAGCTTTGCGTGGTACAAGCCACCGGGACTATCGGCAATCGTAACCGCGGCCCCTCTCTGCACGAAATAGGCGGCAGCCTTTTCCACAAGGACAGGGTGCGCCGTCACACCGGCGCCGGGTACGCGCCTTGCCAGAAGGTTTGGCTTTATGACCACCCTTTTCCCTTCCCAACGCTCTCCGTATCCGTTATCCGCCAAAATGCTCTCCAGCATAGGGATAAGGACCTTCTCAATATTTTCCTCCTGATAATTCTTACAGGGGGACAGATACACGCGGTTTGTAAGCGTAATTTCCCTCTTCATCTATTCGCCGTCCTTTCCGCCTCTCCACCATTTCTGCTTGGCGAGGGTACTGATACTCCCGAGGTGTTTGTTATCGCCATCCACTAAAACGCGGAAGGTCTCCCCGTCCGTTTGGAGAACGGTGACCGAGGCATTATCGCACCATTTTTCTCCCGGCATTTCGGCAAGCGGTATACCGCGGACGCGACAAAGAAGGACTTTAATAGCCGTTCCGTGCGTGGCAATCAAAACATTTTTTCCCGCGTTCTTCCGCGCAATATCCAAAACGGCACCATAAATTCTGTCCTGAAACTCCGTCATACTCTCGCCACCCGGCATCGTTAAAAGATGCGGTCTTTCGAGCCAATGCCCGTAGCTTTCCGGAAAGCGGACAGGCAAATCGTCCCACGGGACATCCTCCCACTCGCCCCCGTGAATTTCGCGAAGAAGAGGGGTTGTTTCCACCAAGAGGCCACGCTCTTTTACCACCGCCTCTGCCGTTTCGCGCGTGCGTTTAAGGTCACTGGAATACGCCGCATCGAGCTGCACATCGCGGAACCATGCCGGCAATCTCGCGATTTGTGCCCGACCATTTTCTGTAAGGTCAGAATCATACCAGCCGTGAAAATTTCGTTCCACATTGCCGCGTGCCTCGCCGTGGCGCACAATATATAAGGTTGTCATTTCCTACTCCCTTCTTTCTGCCGGAAAGGCTGTTATTATACAAAACAAGGCGGAGGTTTCTCCGCCTTTATCTGGTCCGTAAAATCTGTAATACGCGCTCGAATGCCGGTGGAAGCGGCGCGGTAAACCGCATTTCCTGCGCCGTATCCGGATGTATAAAGCCGATGGCCCCTGCGTGCAGCAGTTGCCCGTCCAGACCAAACGGCTCTTTTTTTACGCCGTATGTCTTATCCCCCACAATAGGATGCCCCATGTGGCGCATATGCACACGAATCTGATGCGTTCGCCCTGTTTGCAGCTTGCACATAAGTAAGGTGAACTGCCCGAACCTCTCCAGCACGGTAAAATGCGTTATCGCCTCGCGGCCGCCGCTTTTCACAACGGCCATCCTTTTACGGTCGCGACTGTCGCGCCCTAAAGGAGCATCCATGGTCCCTGCATCCTCTTTCACATTTCCATGCACAAGCGCAAAATACTCGCGCGAAAGCGTACGGGTTTTCATCTGTGCGGACAGATGGTTGTGCGCCATATCGCCTTTAGCCACAATCAAAAGGCCTGTTGTATCCTTGTCGATACGATGCACAATCCCCGGGCGCTGTACGCCGCCTATGCCGGAAAGGGAATCGCCGCAATGATGGAGAAGCGCATTTACCAGCGTATCCTCGGTATTTCCGGCCGCGGGATGTACGACCATACCGGCCGGCTTATTGATGACCAAAACGCTGTCATCCTCATACACGATATCCAGCGGTATGTCCTGTGCTATGGCACAAAGAGGCTGGGGCGGCGGAACAGAAACCGAAACCTCGTCGCCGCTCTTTAGCTTATAGCCGGGACGCACTCTCTTTCCACCGACCGTAATATGTCCGTCCTCCAGAAGCTGCTGCACATAAGCGCGGCTCAGCTCCTTGTGTACGGCGGCTACCGCTTTATCAATTCTTTCACCGCAAAATTCTTCGTATTCCATCATTTAAAATCCGTACTTCTATATACATATATACAAAATAATGCCGCGCCAATCACAACACATATGTCGGCTACATTAAAGATTGGAAAATCAATAAAGCGCGCATCAAAAAAGTCTATCACATGTCCCAGGGCAATTCTGTCCACCAAATTTCCGACAGCCCCGGAAATAATGAGCGATACCGCTATGCCAAATATTTTGCTTTTTGGCTTTTTCACGAGGATAAACGCGACCAATAGGCCGATAATCAGAAGCGTTGCCCCAATTAAAAAGGGTACCTTTCCGCTTAAAATGCTAAAGGCCGCGCCATCGTTCGTTTTAAAAGTAATATGAAAAATATTTTCAATAACCGGTATGCTTTGTCCGAGTCGCATATTTGCGGCAATATAAGCTTTAGAAAGCCTGTCGGCCGCAAACGAACCTACCCCCATGATAACAGGAAGCCAAAGCATCGTTTTTTCTTCTCCTACTCTTTTATAATGTCGGCGCAACGATGACAAAGTGTGGGATGCGCCGCATCCTGTCCCACGCTTTCGCTGTAAAGCCAGCATCTTTCGCACTTTTCACCGGCCGGTGTTACAATCTCTACACCAAGGCCCTCGGTTTCACCCAAAAAAGCGCCATCTTGTGCCTTTCCTTCCACTACCTCTACAGAGGAAACGATAAACAGAGTGGAAAGCGTGTCCCCGAAGGTATCCAAAAACGCCTTCATGTCGGCCGATACATATAAGACCACACCGGCACCGACAGAGTTGCCGATTTTTTTCTCGGCTCTGGCCATTTCAAGTGCCTTGGACACATCTGCGCGAACGGCCATAAAGCGGTCCCACTTTTCCGAAAGTTCTGCATTTTTGAAAGCGCCTATAGCGGGCATATCGTTATATAAAACGCTTCTCTTGTCGTCGCCTGCCTTATGCGGCATGTGCTGCCAGATTTCCTCGGCCGTGTACACAAGAACCGGTGCCAGAAGTCTTACAATCGTATCCAGAACAGTATACATAACCGTTTGTGCCGCGCGGCGTGCCTGACTGTCTGCCTTTTCCACATACAGGCGGTCTTTGATGACATCCAGGTAGAAGTTACTCATATCCACCACGCAGAAATTGTGGATGGCGTGGTAAATCAGATGAAATTCATAGTTTTCGTATGCCGACAGCACCTTCTCCGTCATCTCGGAAAGGCGCATCATGGCCCAGGCATCCAGCTCATTCATCTTGGAAACCGGAACGCTTTCCGTTTCCGGGTCAAAATCATGAATGTTTCCTAAAATATAACGGGCCGTGTTGCGGATTTTACGATAGACCTCGGACATCTGCTTTAAAATCTCCTTGGAGATGCGCATATCCGTTTTAAAGTCAGCCGAAACTACCCAAAGGCGCAAAATGTCGGCACCAAAATCCTTGATAATATCCTGCGGACTTACGCCGTTGCCTTTGGATTTTGACATCTTCTGTCCGTCGGAGTCTACAATCATACCGTGCGTGATAACCGACTTATACGGCGCTTCGCCGCGTGCGGCAATCGAGGTGAGCAGAGAGGACTGGAACCAGCCGCGATACTGGTCATTTCCCTCCAGGTACATATCGGCCGGGAAACGAAGCCCCTCTTTCACATCTAAAACGCCGGCATGGCTCGAACCGGAGTCAAACCAGACATCCATGATGTCTTTTTCTTTTGTAAATTCTGTGCAGCCACACTTACAGGCTGTGCCCTTCGGCAGAATATCGGCGGCATCCGTTTCGTACCATGCGCCGCTTCCCTTCTCCGCAAAGAGCGCCGCGGTAGCACGGATAGACTCGTCCGTAATCAGCGCCTCGCCACATTCCTTACAATAGAAAATCGGAATCGGTACGCCCCAGGTTCTCTGGCGGGAAATACACCAATCGGTTCTGTCCATCACCATGCTGGTAATGCGTTCCTCGCCCCACTTCGGAATCCAGCGGACCTTGCGGATGGCCTCCGCCGCCGCTTCCTTAATGCTGTCTACCGATGCGAACCATTGCTCGGTGGCACGGAATACTATCGGCTCATGACAACGCCAGCAATGCGGATATTGATGGATAATCCCTTCTATGGCAAAGAGGGCATTTTTTTCCGTAAGCTTTGCTTCAATCGCCGGATTGGCCTTGGAATAATGGAGACCGGCAAATTCGCCTGCCAGCTCATTTAAATAGCCTTTGCTGTCCACCGGAACGATAATCGGGATTTCTTTATACGGACGGCAGGCCACATAGTCCTCCGCACCATGACCGGGTGCTGTGTGTACGCAACCGGTACCGGCATCCAGCGTTACATGGTCACCGACGATAACGAGCGAATTTCTGTCCATAAACGGATGGGCGCACTGCATATACTCCAGCTCGCTGCCCTTAAATTCGCCTATTTTTTCATATTCCGTGATGCCGCCGACGCGCATAACATTATCCACAAGCTCATCGGCAATCACATAAACCTCGCCACCTGCGCGTACCAGACTATAGGAAAAATCGGGGTTTACCGCGATAGCCACATTGCCCGGAAGCGTCCAGGTTGTAGTGGTCCAGATGACAACATACACCGGCTCTGCCACATGCGCAAACAGGCCTTTATCTTCCTTTACGAGGAATTTTACATAAATGGAGTTTGTCTTATCCTCTTCGTACTCAATTTCGGCTTCGGCCAGCGCCGTTTCGCAATCGGGGCACCAGTAAATGGGCTTAAGCCCCTTGTAAATATAGCCTTTTTTCGCCATCTCGCCGAAAATCTCAATCTGCTTGGCTTCAAACTCCGGTGCTAAGGTCAAATAAGAATTATCAAAGTCGCCGAGTGAACCAAGGCGCTTAATCTGATTTTTCTGGTTCTCGACATACGAGAGCGCAAATTTCTTACATTCCTCGCGGAATGCAGAAACGGAAACCTCGCTCCGGTTAATGCCCAACTTCTTTATGGCTTGACGCTCAATGGGCAGACCATGCGTGTCCCAGCCGTGAATATACGGTGCGCGGTATCCGCTCATATTTTTATAACGGACAATAATGTCCTTCAGTGTTTTATTCAGCGCATGCCCCATGTGCATATCACCGTTTGCATACGGCGGACCGTCATGCAAAATAAACAGCGGCTTTTCGGCGTTTTTCTCCATAAGTCCGCCATATAAATCCATTTCTTCCCATTTTTGCAGGGTTTCCGGTTCTCTTGTGGGCAAATTACCACGCATCGGAAACTCGGTTTCGGGCAAATTTAATGTTTTGCCATAATCCATTGGTCTTTCATCCTTTCCGGTTAGTTCTCTGTTTCTGTCGGCTCCTCTTTTGTAAGCGGCGCTGCTATCTGCGTCGCTTCCATGGGCGAGGGCGCTTCCACTTCTATCGGCTTTGCCGGCGGCACAAATGTCGGGGCTGCTCCTTCCGTTTCCGTTGCCACCATGCCGTTTAATATTTCTATCTGGGTGCGGAGCTGCGATATATTACGCGCAGCAAACACGCTGATATTGCGCTTAATATCCAGTTCGCGCTGCAAAAACGATTGCGCGCTCGCCTCCGCCTCCTTCAGGATATAAGCGGCCTTATCCTCCGCCTCTTTTATAATATTGCTTGCCTTTTCCTGTGCTGCCCGTATGGCCGCATCGCTGCTGGTCTGTGCCAAAAGAAGGGCGTTCTGGAGTGCATCCTCCATCGCCTTATACTTATCCACAAGGCCCTCCAGCATCTGCAGCTTATCCTTATTCGCAATATTTTCTTTATAAAGCGTTTCGTAATCTGCGGTCAGCTCGTTAAAAACCTCTTCCACATCCTCACGCTTGTAGCCACCCATAAAGGCATTTCCAAACTCTATTTTTTCGAGTTCCAACGGGGTAAACATAAAAGCCTCACATCCTTCTTTTGTGATTTCTGACCTCCGTTTTATAAGGTCCAGGGGAAAAAGCCTTTGTTCTTCAGCTCGTCACGCACATCGCCGGCAATGCTGACATTATACGGTGCAATCAGGAATATGCCGCCGGAAACCTTCTGAATATTTCCCTCCAGTGCATAAACAACACCGCTGATAAAGTCCAAAACCTTCACAGCATCCTCTTTTGTCAAGTCTTCGAGGTTTACAACTACCGCTTTTTTTACCTTCAAGCGGTCGGCGATTTCGCTGGCATCCTCATAGGTAGACGGCTGCAGAACAGCCACCTCCAGCTGCGTAGTTGCTGTCATACTGACAACGCGTCCATTTCCGCCGGATACACCTGTTTTACTGCGGGAAACACCAAGCGGTTTTAAATCCGCCTTCGGTCTTACTACTTCTTCCTCTACCTCAAATTCTTCAAAATCGTCCTCGTCACCGCCAAAAAACATTTCGCCCAGCTTTCCAAAAATCTTTGCCATCTTACCTCATACCTCCATTTTCTCTATATCCAAATATTGCACTTCCAATTCTCACAATATTTGCGCCTTCTTCAATAGCCGCGACATAATCGCCGCTCATGCCCATGGAAAGATACTGCATACGACAGTTTTGGAACTTCTCTCTCCCGAGCTTTTCATACAGGTCACGCATCCGGGAAAAAGCGCCGCGTATGATGCGTTCCTCCTTCGTGTGCGGTCCTATCGTCATCAGTCCGTCTATCTGCACATGACGGCGTTCTTCATTGCTTTCTATAATAGGAAGAGCCTCTTCAAAATCTAGGCCGAATTTACTGTCCTCTCCGGAGGCGTTGATTTCCAGCAGCACATGTGCCTGTATGTCCCTTTTCTGCGCCTGGCGCGCAATCTCGTCTAAAAGATGTATACTGTCTGCCGCATGAATAAGCTCTGCCTTATCGATAATGTATTTTACCTTATTCGTCTGCAGATGCCCGATAAAATGCCAATGGGCACCTAATATACTTCCATATTTATCTCGCAGCTCCTGCACTCTGTTTTCCCCTATATGGGAAAGGCCGGCATCCACAGCCTCTTGTATGCGCGCCGGTTCCACCGTTTTGGTTGCGCCCAAAAGGATAATATCCTCTTTTTTCTTACCGGCACGCGTCGCCGCTTTTTCTATTTGTATTTGTATAGTTTCGAGATTTTGCCGAATAGACAACACAAATACCTCCCTAATATACTACCTTGTCGTAAAGCCGCAACTTTGTGTCTTCTCCTTCGCCTATGATGGCATATGTATCATCGGAGAAGAGCACCTCTGCCGGACGGAATACCCTTTCCGTAATGGTTTGCACAAAGGCACCTGTCTGTCCGTTTTCCTCGCAGATTGCCTCTTTGGGTACGCGGAGACCTTCGTATCGGGCCAGCACCACATCGGCTGTCATCTGCCTGTTTTGCATAAGCCCTGCCGGCGTACGGTTAGAGGAAAAGACGACTACGCATTTGCCCTCTTCCTCCTCGGAAATTTCGCAGATTGCGGCCCGTTCGGTCACGCCGTCCAACGCGTGAAAGCGAAGAGATACTGTCTGCCCTACTGAAAGCCTTTCCGCCACTTCGGCATCTACCACGCAGGCAGCCTTCCACACATTACTGTACAAAACCTTACAGCCGCCGCCAAAGTTTCCTGTGCGTGCTATAAGACCTTCGAGCGCAGATGGCATAAGCCCTTCTGTACACTTTACCGCCATGTCCTTTTCCATGCCATCGGTTTGCAAGAGCAGAACACCGGCCTCGGGACTATATATTTCTTTAATACTGTTGCCAATTCCTTTGGCGAGTTTTCCCTGTTCTTCCTCCAAAAGCGCAAGCAGTTCCTTCTTTTTGCCACCGGCCGCACTCTTTTCATCCTTGGCAAGCAGAAGCTCGTCCTTAAGGCCCGTCACGCGCTCCATATCGCCACGCTCGGCCGCCGCCGTCACGCTGAGAGAAAGCGCCGTAATCTGTTCATCGGTACGGACGGTTGCGCTATATCCGGCGTCTCCGCTTTGCTTTCGCAATCTTTCTATCCGGTCCTCCATGCGCAAATATTCATGTAGCGTTCCCTCATCCGTATCTGCAGAAAGCACGACGCCTACGCGCGCACCCTTTTTTACCCGTTCACCGTCAGCCGCCGTAGGACGCAGAACGCCATCGTCGGCCCCGCCTATCACAATTTCATCCTTAAAGAGATAAAGGGTTGTCCCAAACGCATCCTCCATCGCACCGTATTGCACCATTTCGGAAGTCGTCCTGTCTATAAGGAGAATGGCCAGGTTCCACAAAACAAAAACAACCACAGCCGCAGCTATCAGAATTTTTATATTCTTTTTCACGGTGTTTCTCCCTCTCCACCTGTCAAATGGGGGCTGAAATGCCGAAGGCACTCCCCGACCAGTGCGCCCGTGTCCTTCTGCCCATCCAGCCACAAAACATCAGGATTGGCCCTGAGCCATGTCATCTGCCTTTTGGCAAGGCGGCGCGTGTTTCGCTTCAGAAGCGAAACCGCCTCTTCCCATGTAGCTCGTCCCTCTATATACCAAATCAGTTCCTTATAGCCTACGCCCTGCAAGGCCGTCCGCTTTTTACCGCGGAGTAATGCGTATATAGCCTCTACCTCTGCCAGAAGCCCCGCCTCTATCATTTGGTCTACACGACTATTTATTTTATTATACAAAATTTCACGCGGGAGTTCAAGAGCAAATACAAAATATTCGTAAATTTTTTCCGATTTTTTTCCGGCATGGGCGCTTTTTGTCTCCCCTGTTGTGTAATAAATCTCAAGTGCACGCAAAATCCGCCTTTTTTCGTTTATATGCAGCTTTTCCGCCGCCTCCGGGTCCACGCGCAAAAGGTCCGCAAAAACTGCCTTGGCGCCGCGCGTTTCCCATTCTTTTTCCAATTTCTCGCGCAACGAGGGACTAAAGGAATTTTCAGAAAGAGAGCGGTTCTCCAAAACCGTGTCCATATAAAGCCCTGTTCCGCCGGCCAAAATGGGCACCTTTCCCCGCGCATAAATGTCCCCAATGGCGCCATGCGCAAGGCGGGCAAACTGTTCCAGCGAAAAATCCGTATCCGGCGAAACCACATCCAGAAGATGGTGGGGTATTCCCTCCATTTCCGCCTCATCCGGCTTGGCTGTGCCTATATTCATTTGTTTGTAGACCTGCATGGAATCTACCGAAACAACCTCGCCGCCGATTCTCTTGGCAATTTCAATCGCAAGCTTCGTTTTTCCCGATGCCGTAGGTCCCGCTATAGCCAGTACAGGTATCATATAAATCCCCTTTTTTAATGATGTGTCGCGCCCGCCACGGCCGCAATTTGCACTTCCCGCGCGCCTTCCGCCCTAAGGATTCGCGCGCAAGCCTGCATGGTGGAGCCTGTTGTGATAACATCGTCCACGAGTAGAACGCGTTTTCCTCTCACCTCGGCCTTCTGCAGGGGTGCATACGCGTCCCGAAGCGCCACGAGGCGCTGACGCCGGCTTCTCTTCGATTGCGGAGGCGTATGTTTTTTCTTGCGCAGCATCGCTTCCACCGGAACATTCCACATTTCGCCCAAAGCCTTCGCTAAAAGCTCTGCTTGATTATAGCCACGCATACCGCGCCGTATAAAGTGCATGGGAACGAAGGTAATCACCTCGGGTTGCCGCGCCTCCATTTCCCGTGCTTTCAGCAATATAAAGGCCGCGAGCGTCTGGGCGCTGGCTCGTTTGCCGCCGAACTTAAAACGCAAAATCGCCTTCCGTGCCGTATCTTTATAAATAAAGGGCACAAAGGCACGGGTGAAGGCACGCTTTTTTGTACGGCACTCCGTACAAAGCAGTTCACCGTACACCGTATCTAAGGGTGTTCCGCACCTTTCGCAGGCACGCGTATTTTTCGGCAGTTTCGGAAGGCAGTCTGCACAAACGGCAAAACGGTCATTTTCCACCACCGCATCGCAAACTATGCATTTCGGCGGGAAGAAAAAGCGCAAAATGTGCCGCATCATGGGAACAACCCCCTGATTTTGCGGCAAAGACCGCTGTAGCGTTCGGCCTGCCGCGTACCGGCAATCATGGTTTGCATAACACTCTCCCGCCCTACCAGCACCACAAGCTTTTTAGCTCTGGTGACGGCCGTATATAAAATATTGCGGTTCATAAGCTGCGGTGCACACGGAAACATGGGAATTACCACAGCCTCAAACTCGCTTCCCTGACTTTTATGTACCGTAACGGCGTACGCCATTTCCAGCTCCTCCAGCTGACTGAAATCATAGCGTACAAGCTTCTCCTCATCGAAAAGCACCTCGATATACTGCCCCTTTGTCTGTATGGTCTGCACCATACCGACATCGCCATTGAAAACACCATTTCCCGTTTCTCCGCTTTCCGGCACGCGCCAGGTGATATCGTAATTATTCCGCACCTGCATAACCTTATCGCCCTCGCGAAGGACATGGTCCCCGATGCTCTTTTCCTGCTTGTCCGCCCGGGGCGGGTTGAGGCATGCCTGCAGAGCCAGATTTAGGGCGTTTACGCCCAGCGGAGATTTACGGGATGGGCAGATAACCTGTATATGTCGGAGTGGGTCAAACCCATACGCCCGCGGAAGACGCTCCGCGCAAATCTCACATATTGTACGCGTAATTTCCTCTGCTTCCTCGCGGTGCATCAGGAAAAAATCCTTATCTTTTTCGTTTACCTCGGGCCGCTCGCCGCGATTAATTCTGTGCGCACCAACTACAATCATACTCTCGGCCGCCTGCCTGTAAATTTCGGTAAGGCGGCAGGCCGGCACCTTTTCACTTTGCAGAATATCCCGCAGTACATCACCGGCACCGACGCTGGTAAGCTGGTCGGCATCCCCGACCAAAATGAGGCGCGCGCCCGGTTTTATGGCTTTGAGAAGTGCATACATGAGTAGCACATCCACCATGCTCATCTCATCGACTATAATCACATCTTCGTCAAGCGGGAACTCCTCGTTTCGCCCGAAAACCTGCTGCCCGCCTTCCCCGGTGAAATTTAGCTCCAGTAGCCGGTGAATGGTTTTGGCCTCCATGCCGCATGTTTCCGCCATGCGTTTGGCGGCCCGCCCCGTAGGTGCACACAAAGCGACGGCGGCCCCCGCCTCGGTCATCACCTCGATAATCGCATTGATAACGGTTGTTTTTCCGGTCCCCGGTCCGCCCGTAATGACGGACACGCCATTTTGCATGACCATATACAGCGCTTCCCGCTGTTTTTCAGAAAGCGATATGCCGGCCCGGCGCTCTGCTGCCGAAACGGCCCCTTCCATGGAAATTCCAATGCCGGCCCTCCCTGTGTGCATAATCGTATACAGTCTTCTCGCAACCCCCATTTCCGCGTGGAAAAAGGGCGGCAGAAAAATATTCTCCCCTGCCGCATCGTTTTCGCGTATGAGTGCACCCTCCAAAAGCATAGCCGTTACCATATTTTCAACCGGCGCTATATCCGCCCCGAGAAGCGTTGTCGCCTGCTGCACTAAAAGCTCCATGGGCAGAAAAGTATGTCCGTTTGCCGCGAAGGTCATCAGTACGAATTTTATTCCGTTTTTAAGCCGCGCTTCGCAAGATGGCTCTACGCCCATCTGCATCGCGATTTTATCGGCCGTTTTAAAACCAATTCCCTCGACCTCGCACAGTACATACGGATTTTTTTCTATCTCGCGTACGGCATCGGCGCCGAATTTCCGAAATACACGGACGGCAAAATTGGCCGTTACCCCATACGGCTGCAAAAACATGACCACATTCTGTACCGCCTGCTTTTCCATTAAAGAGGCCTGCATTTCTTCCGCTTTCCGCAGGCTGATTCCGCGGATTTTGGCAAGGGCTTCGGGGTTGTCCCGTATCACTTCCAGTGCCCGTTCTTCAAATTTTTCTACAATTTTCTGTGCCGTTGCCGGCCCGATGCCCCGGATGATGCCGGAGGAAAGATACTGCAGAATCTGTAGTTTCCCGGTTGGCAGAATTTTCTCGCATGTTTCCACGCGAAATTGCTCTCCATACTCGGCATGGGTTATCCATCTGCCGGTAAGGCGCACCCCTTCACCGGGGGCAACGCCCGGCATAATCCCGACTGCCGTGGAAAAAACCCCTTCCATATCAATATCGCAAACGGTATATCCGTTTGCGATATTCTGATAAATGATTTCCTCTACAATTCCTTCTATGACGAGAAGCTCCGCCATAAAATCCCTCTCTCTACTCTTTTCTGCACACACCGTATCGCTTGCAAAGGACACTTATGTATGTGCTTTCATCCCCCCGTATGTATACACGGGCATTTTTGAAATAATGTTCGGAAAGCCGTTTGGCCATTGCCACGGCATTTTCCATATTTTCCGCCTTTTCATCTCCGGTAATAATGATTTCCACATTACCGTCTGCCGGTACGCCCATGGCACGCAATAAAATAAGGATGCCCGCCGCCAGACATACCGTGATGAGAAGCGGGATTATATACTGTATCAGCATACTACTCGCCTCCTGCTTCTATAGTATGCTGACTCTCTTATATTTGTGTATGTGCCCCTCTTATAAGCCTAAAACTTCCTTGCGGAGTTTCTCCGCCATATCGGTTTTTTCCCATGTATAGTCGGCATGGCCAAAATGTCCGTAAGCCGCTGTTTTGGCATAGACAGGTCGCAGCAAATCCAAGGTGGCAATCATGCCGTCGGGCCGGAGGTCAAACAGCTTTTCCACCGCCGCCGCAAGCTTTTCCTCTTCCACCTTGCCTGTACCGAAGGTATCTACCCGAAGAGATACAGGCCGGGCTACGCCTATGGCATAGGCTGCCTGCAATTCGCATTTGTCGGCAAGACCGGCCGCCACAATGTTTTTCGCGATATAGCGCATCATATAAGCCGCTGTTCTGTCCACCTTCGTAGCATCCTTGCCGGAAAGCGCACCGCCGCCGTGGCGTGCATAGCCGCCGTAGGTGTCCACAATGATTTTTCTGCCGGTAAGACCGGTATCGCCATGCGGGCCGCCAATAACAAAACGACCGGTGGGGTTAATAAATACCTTTGTATTTTCATCTAAAAGGCTCTCCGGAACAATGGGCAGAATAACCTTTTCGTATATGTCCTTCCGCAGCGTTTCAATATCCACCGCGTCGTCATGCTGCGAGGAGATAACAACCGCCTCCACACGCACGGGCTTTTCGTCATCGTACTCTACCGTCACCTGGCTCTTGCCGTCCGGACGGAGATACGAAAGCGTCCCGTTTTTCCGCACATCTGTAAGCTGACGCGCCAATTTATGCGCCAGAGAAATCGGCAGGGGCATAAGCTCCTCCGTTTCATTACAGGCATAGCCGAACATAAGCCCCTGGTCGCCTGCGCCATGCTCCTGCCGTCCTTCGGCTTTCGCCTCATAGGAACGGTCTACACCCATGGCAATATCCGGGGATTGTTCGCGGATGCAATTTAAAACGGCACAGGTTTCGCAATCAAAGCCGTACTCCGTCTTATCGTATCCGATTTCGCGGATGGTCTTTCTGGTAATACCGGCAATATCGACATAGCAGTTCGTCGTAATTTCGCCCATAACCATCACGAGTCCCGTCGTCGCCGTTACCTCACAGGCCACACGCGCCAATGGGTCCTCTGCTAAAATGGCATCTAAAATACTATCGGAAACCCGGTCGCACAGCTTGTCCGGATGTCCCTCCGTAACCGATTCAGATGTGAAATAATGCTTCATTTTTTCCTCTTCTTTCTTAGGTTTAAATGTCAAAAATTGCGTTATTCTTTTTTATTATTATACATTTTTTCCCCTTGCTTGTCAACCATTTGCCCATAAAATATGAAGAATATCCCTCTTTCGCAGAAAGTTTCATAAAAAAGAAAAAACTATTTCTTTTTTTGTCGTAACCTGTTATAATAGTAATAAGATAAGAAGGAGGATTGCTATGTTTTATATTGGTTGCCATTTATCTGCCTCCCGCGGCTTTCTTGCCATGGGTGAAGAGGCGCTATCCATAAATGCGAATGTTTTTCAGTTTTTTACCCGAAACCCAAGGGGCGGCAGCGCCAAACCTATGGACGAGGCAGACGCGGCGGCTCTTGCCGCTTTGTGCCGCGAGCATAATTTCGGCCCGCTCCTGGCGCATGCGCCGTATACGCTCAACGCTTGCTCCAGGGACGAAAAAATCCGCGAATTTGCCTATCGCACTTTCCAGGATGACCTCGAAAGAATGGAACATCTGCCACACGGCTTATATAACTTCCATCCCGGCAGTCATGTAGGTCAGGGAATAGACCTCGGCATAGAGCAAATCACCGATATTTTAAACCGCGTTCTCTCTCCAAAGCAGAAAACAACGGTTCTTCTGGAAACCATGGCAGGCAAAGGCTCGGAGGTGGGCGGCCGCTTTGAGGAGCTTCGCCGCATTATAGACGGCGTTTGGCTTTCCGATAAGCTGGGCGTTTGTCTGGATACCTGCCATGTCTACGATGCCGGTTATGACATTGTGGAAAATCTCGATGATGTGCTGGCTGAATTTGACCGTGTTATCGGTCTTGAAAGGCTTCGCGCTATCCACTTAAACGACAGCATGAATCCCTTTGCCAGCCACAAGGACCGCCACCAGAAAATCGGTGAAGGCGCGCTTGGGCTTCCGGCCATCACACGGATTATCCGCCATCCCCTCCTGTCTGAAATTCCGTTTTATCTCGAAACACCAAACGATGTGGAGGGATATGGAAAAGAAATTTCCCTTCTCAGAAGCGTGCGTGATGCGAGCCTATAAAAGAGTACTAAAGCCGTTGCTCTGTAAGTAAAATATTTTTTTCTTGCTTTTTGCAACAAAATCATGTATACTATATCAGAAAGGAGGCTCGGCGTATGACCTTTGATAAAGTTTTGTTTGGCACGCGTCTTCGCTCCGTTATGAAAGAACATGGCGATACCGTTTATACGCTGGCTGACCTTTTGGGACTTCGGCCCAGCACGATTTCCCGCTATAATAACGGGCAATATGTACCAAAAGCACCTACTCTCGAAATGATTTGTCGCCATTATGGAGTAAATCCCAACTGGCTCATGGGCGAAAATGTGCCGAAAACGCTCCCTGCCTCCCGTATGGCAGCAAGAGATATCCCCGTTTTGGGAGATGTGGCGGCCGGTACCCCGATATGGGCTGAGGAAAACTACAGCGGCCGCGTCTTTGTGGATGCGGACGAGCCTGTGGATTTTGCTCTCCGCGTACGGGGCGACAGTATGATAAAGGCGCGCATCCAAAATGGTGACCTTGTATATGTCCGTCGCCAACCGCAGGTGGAAAACGGCGAAATTGCCGTTGTTTTAGTTGATAACGAGGCGACGGTAAAGCGCGTTTTTTCCTACCCCGACAGAATTGTTCTGCGGCCGGAGAATGACGCATACGAAGATATGGTGTACAACCTATCAAATGGCCACGAGCTTTCCGTTCTCGGAAAGGTTATTTTTGTACAGACGCGCATAGAATAAATTATGCGCCCGAAAGGGAACTCTGCGATGGTTTTCCATCACATTCTTGTCGAATCACCTTAAAACGAAGGAGTTATTATGTTAAAACAACCAGAAGCTTTACGGGATTTATACCGTGCAATTATTTCGCTGGAAACCGAAGAGGATTGCCAAAAATTTTTAGATGACCTCTGTACTATGCCGGAGCTACATTCTCTTGCCCAGCGCTTTAGTGTGGCCAAACTTTTGCATGAAGGAAAAACCTTTAATGAGATTATGACGGAGGTAGGCGCTTCCTCCGCTACCATCTCCCGCGTAAACCGCAGCCTGGTTTATGGGAGCGGCGGTTACCGCGAAATGCTGGAAAAATTAAAATAAGGCAGATTACGCTTTTGCATAGCAACATGCAAGGCGTTTTTTGTGGAGGAAGTATCATGGGGAATTTCCTGAATCATCTTACTACGGTTACGCGACACCGGCACATGGTTATACGCCATTGTTTTCGTGCCGGTATTCTTTGGCGCGGTCTTCTGCACGACCTTTCCAAATACAGCCCGACGGAGTTTTGGGTGGGCGTGCGATATTATAAAGGGATTAAAAGCCCGAATGAGGGTGAACGCGAGGCCTACGGCTTTTCCAAGGCCTGGATTCATCACAAAGGGCGAAACCGCCACCACTTTGAATACTGGACCGATTATGACCGCATCACCCGTCTGATGAGTCCTGTAAAAATGCCTCTTGTGTTCGTAAAAGAAATGTTTTGCGACCGTGTGGCGGCCAGCAAAATTTATCAGGGCGAGCAGTATACACCCGCGCATCCGCTCGCATATTTTCAGCGCGGCAAAGCAAACCGCGCCATCCACCCCGAGACCGCGGCGCTTTTGGAAAGCTGGCTTATCCTTTTGGCGGAAGAGGGCGAGAAGGCGGCCTTTCGGGCGATTCGCACCTGTAAAGAATACTAAACCACTTACATATAAAAAAGGGAATGAAAATAAAGCGCAGAGCGCTTACGGGCATGAAGGGTGACATTCCCAAACATTAAACATCAACAAAACCAACAAGTATATGTGGAAATCTGCAAGTTTTGCAGATTTCTACTGTTTTTAGCCCATAAGCTCTAAGCGAACCTCACCTCTCGGCGTACCCCTGTACGCCTTCGGGTAGCCCAAAGCCAAAGGCTTTGGCTCAAT